>CAYYHV010000170.1:1517-10022 GCA_964471695.1 uncultured Pirellulaceae bacterium | reverse complement strand
AAAAAACCCAGAGCGTGATGCGTGGGCCGCATGATCTTGTTCGCATCCCATAAGCTAACTCTCGAAAAATTATTATCAGCCTTCTTTCCCTGAAAATTCTGCCTATAGTGGCGGTCGGAGATGATTAGTTCGAGCTGGCGGAATTTCAGGGAGTAATCGATGGGGCGTTTGTCATTTATTCTGGCACCTTTTGTTCTGGCGCTGGCTTTGGGGGCAGCCGGCAGTCCTGCTCTTGAGAATATTCCAATACGTCGTGCAGCGTATTCTCTAATTCTTCGGTAAGCAGTTTTTTAGGCACGTAGCTTGATGCGCCCTCTTTGAGTCCCTCAATGGCTTCCTGCTCGTGACCGTCGGATGAAACCAGCACAACTGGGATCGTCGAGTGCGCACGCTTCACGTGCCGGATCAAATCCAGCCCATCTGGCATCGCCGAGTCGAGAAGAATGGCGGCCGGAGCGTGGCTGAGCAAGGATGATTTGGCTTGGTCCAGATCGAGCGCAGTCGATACGGTATGGAGACCGTCCATCAGCTGCTGCAACTTGATGCAGTCATCTTTCGATTTGTCCACTACCAGAATATGTGGCATTCTTTCACCGTTACCTTCGATTCACCGGCTCCCTATTCTAGGGAATCTTGCACTCGCGGTCATTGGCTGGACAACCCGTAATACACTAAAACTCAACGAGTTCTGTGATCAGTTCGTAAATTACAATACTCGATTTTGCGGCGTGTCAGGTTGTTTCTATGCCGAACTGGTACTCAATTGGTCGTGAAATAGAGCTCCGTTCTGCTGGGCGAAAGTTATTTAGTGCGGGTGGACACCGTTTGGCCGTCTTTTTTGTCGACGGAAAATGGGTCGCAATCGACAATCATTGTCCTCACAAGGGAGGCCCCATTGCGGCTGGTGAGCTGAATGGTCGTTGTCTGGTTTGTCCATGGCATGGTTTACAGTTTGATGTTGAAACGGGCCATTCGGTGCTGGGGGATGCGGGGAAACTAACTCAGTTGACTGTGCGAGTCGACGATCGGTACGTGCAAGTCGATCTGGATTCGATTCCGGGCGCAATCGCGAATTCTGATCAGGATGGAATCAAGCGCTACCTTGTGCGCTACGGAGCCGTTGGAGACGTCGGGCTCTTTGGCACCGTTCATAGGATGGAACTCGCCCGAGGGGTAAAAGTTGTCGTTGCGACAGCTCGCGGAATCGAGATGGGAGAGTTACTGCGAATCGAATTGCCGGCCGAAACCGTCAAGCGTCCTTCGGGAGAATTACTTCGCGAGGCATCGGCTGCGGATCATGCGGCTGCCGCAGCGGCAATGGAGGCGGCAAGGTCTGTCTTGCCTGAATTTGAATCGTCGGTGAAGGCTGCGGGAATCAAAGTCCAGATCGCCGATATCGAGCGATTGATGGATGGCCAATCAACGATTCTCTACTATCTTGGCGAAGATCAGGCTGAGTTGGGGCCGCTCGCAGTGCGGCTGAGCGAACAGTCGGGGCACTCCGTTCGGTTCCAGAAACTACGATTGGGATAGCTCATGCCTTCTCGATGATGCCTCGATCATCGAGAATCGAGAAATGTGCCGGTGCGCAAAAGGGTGGTGAGTCGATCAAGTCGACTATTTTACCAGTCCCTGTTTGACAGCCCATACAGCGGCTTGTGTTCGATCGGTGACTTGGAGTTTTCGCAGGATATTCTGCACGTGCTCTTTCACCGTTTCTACGCTGATCGACAGCGAGTGTCCAACTTCGCGATTACTCAATCCCAAGGCAAGATGGCGCAACACCTGCAGCTCACGCTTGGTGAGCGGGATACTCTTGTCTTCTGGGTTTTGCCGTTTCTCCATCACCTGTTTGACGGGTACGGCAATACTGTCTTCGGGGGGCTCTTCGCCACGTACTGCCCGCTCGATGGCTTGAACAATCTTTTCCCTTGGCGACCCTTTGAGAACATAGTCGTGGGCACCCAAAGCGAGTGATCTCGCAATATAAGTGGGATTGTCGTAGGTCGACAGCATCACGACGGGAGTCTGAGGCGCCTGCTTGCGGAGTTTTTCGAGTGCCGAAAGCCCATCGCCTTCGATCATCCGAATGTCCATCAAAACGGCATCCGGTTTGGATTCGAGAGTCTTTTCAACAGCCTCGTTCCCGTTGGAGGCCTGCGCTACGATTTCGATTCCCGAACCCGCGAGCAACGAGACGAGCCCAGATCGGACGACTTGATGATCGTCTGCCACTAGAAGGGAAATTGCCATATGTCTTTCCTAAGCGTAAGCCGCTAAATCACTAATGTCGTTAGCCTTGCATCGCACAATGTACAACAAAGTCGTGGCTTCGACCAACTGCTGTTGCAACCCAGACGCGAATTGAGGGGCCAAATCGTCGGTACCCCTGCCATGGTTGGGTTTTTCGGGTGACACGCCAGTACAAATGGGACAACCGAACCAAGCGATGCGGTTTTGTTGCAACAAACCACCGCTGTGTTGACTCGCCTCATCTTGTGACGTAGATACCCTACGACAGCAAAAAGTAGTCGACGGAACAAGCACGGCACGGAATCCGCGACGCCCGGTTTGCACTCAATTTACACATTCGCCCAAAGTAGCAGTTATGTCCGAGACCCAAAAAACACCCGGATCTATCCTTCTTGTTGACGACGACCGTCAATTGCTGGAAGCCATGTCCGATTGGCTCCGTCAGCAGGGATATGACATCAAGACTTCGCCATCTCGCCAGGATGCCATTGCCCAGACGAATAGAACGCCTTTCGATCTGGTCCTAGCAGACGTTCGATTGCAGGATGGCGACGGTTTTGAAATCCTGCAGCACTGCCGTGAGAACCATCCCAACACAACTGTGATCCTCATTACAGGATACGGAACCGTTGAAACGGGAGTCGAAGCTCTGCGAGCCGGTGCTTTTGAATTACTAACCAAGCCATTGATTGACGAAGAGCTCAATATGGCTATTCAGCGAGCCTTGTCGCAGCGACAAGTCGTTGAAGAGAATCGCAAACTTCGTGCCCAGCTCGATTTCCGATTTGGTGGCGACAACATTATTGGTAGCGACCATCGCATGCAGCGCATCTTCGAGATGATCGACAGCGTTGCGGACACGCGAGCCACGGTTCTGGTTACCGGCGAAAGCGGTACGGGTAAGTCGATGATTGCCCGAGCGATTCACCGACGAAGTGCTCGTGCAGACAAACCGTTTGTCGAGGTGGCTTGTGGAGCCCTTCCTGAAACACTTCTTGAAAGTGAGCTCTTTGGTCACGTGAAGGGAGCGTTTACTGGGGCTTCCGCCGACAAGATTGGTAAATTCAAGCAGGCCGATGGCGGTACAATTTTCCTAGACGAAATCGCGACTGCTCCACTGAGCATGCAAGTCAAAATGCTTCGCGTGTTGCAAGACCTGGAGTTCGAACAAGTCGGCGGTACGAAGACGTTCCGTGTGGACACGCGAGTCGTCTGTGCGACGAACGAAGTTCTTCAGGAAGCCGTCGCGGAAGGTCGCTTCCGACAAGATTTGTTTTTCCGAATCAATGTGATCAACTTTGAGATTCCGCCGCTACGCGAACGCGTTTCGGATATCCCACTGTTGGCTCGCCACTTCCTGGGTGAAGTCTGTCAGGATTCGGGTAAGGACGTTGAAGACTTTTCGCCAGCCGCTTTGGAAATCCTTCAACGATACCGGTGGCCCGGCAATGTTCGCGAATTGCAAAACGTCATTGAACGAGCCGTCCTGTTGGGATGTAACGATGTCATCACGGAAGAAGATTTGCCTCGCGAGTTGACCATGGGCGTTCCCATGCAGATGCCACGAGCCGCAGGAACCACGCTCAAGGAGGCTTTGGAAGGCCCGGAACGAGCCATTATTCTTGAAGTTCTCGAGTCCAATAACTGGAATCGCAATGTGACGGCGGACACGCTGGGGATTAATCGCACGACGCTTTATAAGAAAATGAAGCGACTGGGATTGGAAGAACCACGAGGCAAGTCGCCGTCGCAGTTGGGGCCCGGGGCTCCATTGGTAACGCCGCAGGTGACGAACCCACCTCAGTCACCAACGATGTTCTAGGATAGGACTTGGCTTCGGCCAAAGTCATCGTCAATCAAGACAGGGTCTGTTCGCCGAACAGGCCCTTTGTCGTTGTTGTCGGTCGTCGGGCGCTTGCGTCCGCCTTCAATCGCCCGCTCTATTTGCCGATGCAGAAGCGACTAAAGACGCGGTCCAAAACGTCGTCCGTATAGATGGCCCCCACGACTTGTCCGAGTTGATCAAGCGAGGTTCTGATTTCTGCGGCCACCAGTTCGTCTCCCGACTTGGCCGTTGCAAGCAACTGGGCTCGTTCAAGACTTTCCAGGCAATCTCGGAGGCTGGTTCGACATCGAATCGTTGTCGAACTGACCAGCTGCCCTGACATGCGGTCGTCTTGTGTCAGTCGATCTCGTATCGTGTCAATGAGCCGGCTGATTCCCAGCCCTGTTTTGCTACTGGTCGTCACGTCGAATGGGAAGTCGCTTGGTACGGCGATGTCCGATTTGGTTGCAATGAGCAAGTCATCGTCTGTGCGTGACTGAATCAGATTCGCTGTTGTGGCTTCGTCGGGGCTCGAGGCGTCGACACATAGTAGGCGGAGCTGACTTTGCTGCCTTGCTGACTCGGTCATTGCTTGTGCCGCCGCTGCGGGGCCACTCGATTGCGTTTCGACGCCCGCCGTATCGATCAGCTCGCATCGCAGGCCGTCCAGATCGACGACACAGGAGACATAGTCGCGGGTTGTTCCGGCGATAGGGGAAACTATTGCGGCGGCGGAACCGACGATGCAATTTAACAAACTGCTTTTGCCAGCATTGGGTGGTCCAACCAAAACAACGCTGGGAAGTTTGTCGGTGGTTCCACGCGTCCCCATTTGTTCCAGGGTCTGTAGGACGAATCGCGCCGCAGCACTCAAACGCCGGATGACATCGTCGGAAGTCACGAATTCGATATCATCTTCGACAAAGTCCAAGCCAGCTTCGATATCGGCACACAGATTCAGGAGTTCATCGCGAAGTTGATTCAATGGAGCCGACAAGCCACCCGCCAGTTGGTTCAAAGCGACTCGAAGCGTACTGTCGTTGTTGGCATCGATCACGCCCAGGACGGCTTCAGCTTGAGTCAGGTCCAGGCGGCCCGCCAGAAAAGCCCTCAGGGTAAACTCTCCGGGCTGAGCCAACCTTGCACCTGTCCGGCAGAGCTGTTCCAACATTCGTTGCAGGATCGGTTGGGAGCCAATCGTATGCAGTTCGGCTGTTGGTTGACGCGTGTAGCTCTTCTCGGTCGGCCAGAGGTAAAGCTCGCATTCAACATGTCGCTGTGAATCGATACGCAGCGTGCCGGCGACCACATGGGGCGTCTTCATTGATTGCCAATTTGGCGAAGCGTCGACGCGAGAAGCCTTGAAATGCTGTTCAACGACTTTGATGACGTCTGGGCCCGACAGCCGGATGATGCCTCGGATACCGCCACGAGGAGCAGTCGCAATGGCGGCAATCGTATCGTCGAGTGGATGCACTTAGGAAATCCGTTGGCGAGACCGAACGGCCACTTTGAGCTTGACGCGATCGTGGCAGATCAGCGATTGCGTTTCTTCTTTTTCTTTTTCTTGCGCTGACGTGGCGTCGGTGGTTCGGGTTCGGTTGCAACACCTACGGATGCGAGTGCCGCAGACCACTTCTTGGCGAGGGTTCCACCGCCCTCTCCATTGTTGCCGCCACCGCTATTGCCACCGCCACCGCCACCGCCGTTGTTGCCGCCACCTCCGCCACTGCTTCCGCCGTCGCTACTGCCACCGCTGCTGTTCCCACCACTCGAACCGACCTTGGGTTTGGGAAGGAAGGTACGTTCACAGATTCCCCAGATGCTGGAAGCGATGAGGTAAATGCACAAACCAGCCGCGACTTTGTGGAACATGACACCCATGAAGACCATCATGAACTTCATGACCTGTTGTTGCATCTCCTGCTGCTCATCCTGCGGTGGTGGCGTGAAGAGCTTCTGTTGGAGGATAAACAGTCCGCAAGTGATGAGCGGCAATACATTCATGTACGGCCCCAGCCACCCGGTTGGGGCTGACAGAAACTCAGGAACCACACCTTGCCAGTGCCAGAATTGATCCGGGCCCGCGAGATTGGAGCACCAGGACATGCCTGGGAAGAACGGAGCCTGCCGTAGGGAGATGTCGACGCTTAGGCTGCGGTACAACCCAACGAACACGGGAAACTGCATCAACATCAACGGACAACCAGCGAGCGGATTATACTTGTGCTTGGCGAAGAGCTCACGTTGTGCTTGAGCCTTCTTTTCCATGTTGTCTTTATACTTGTCGGCGATGAGCTTCATCTCCGGGGCAAGTTCCTGCATCTTGGCGGCGTTCATCGCCATCTTGCGTCCAAGCGGAAGCATCATGCCTCGAACGAGTACCGTTAGCAGAATGATCGCCAATCCCCAGCTTCGGATAAAGCCATGGAGCAAATGGAGAATCCATGACATGGGTTTGGCAAAAGTCTCGACGATGGTCCAGCCGTAGACAATGCAGTCTTTGAGGGCAAAGTGTTCGAGCACTTCTGGTTTCTTCGGACCCGCGAAAATCTCATAGTCCAATTCGTACGAGTCGCCGGGTTGGATGACAACATCGGTGCCTGTGAGACGGAATGAGACGTCCGTTCGTTTTTTCTTCTCTTCGTCAAGGACGCCGACACTACGTGCGACTCCCGAAGCAAGGGCATACTTGGGTGCGATGGTCTCATCGTCGGCTCCGGCGGCGACTTGTGGTCGCAAGACGACGGAGAAATACTGCGTATCGCACCCAACATATGACATCGGAGCCGGGTTGGTCGGATCGTACATCGGCTCGTCGGTATTACGATCATCCGACATGGCCGTTTTTGTGATTCTGCTACACACGAAAAGATCGTGGGCTCCACCCTGCTGACGCCAGATAACATCGCGAGCTCCGGCTCCGCTGAATGCAGACGGGTGAACTTTGTACAAGTACCACCAACCTTCCAAGGGCAGTCCCGTCGGGCCATCCAGTTGACTGGCAACCTTCTGCGGAGCGGACCCGGTATTTCGGATCACTAACTTGAGCTTCAAGCCGTATCCCGGCGCGGCGTATTTATCACTCGTTTCGCGATCAACCGCCGTCAGCGTGTATTGTTTAACGAGTTCCAGCGAAGTCGCTCCGCCGACGGCTTCGAGTTCCGACTTCGTCAACTTGCGCGAAAACTCAATCGTCTGACCGCTGGCGGTTGCCGGAAGAACTTTGGCTTGCCAGTTTTCATTCCAAAGTGACGGGATGTCGCTGAGTTCATTCTTACCCACGCCTACTTTGGCATCTCCGACTTTACCCAATGTCCAGAGGAACGAAAGCTGATGATCGTTGACGGCCTTGTTAGGCTCTTTGGTGTCGGAGTAGCCACCGCCTTCGTAAAGCGGCTTGGGGGAAATCAGAGAAAGCGGTCGCTGAGCCAAAGTCGTAGTAAACGTGAGTTCCTTGCCGGAGCGAACGACAACCACCTCGACTGATTGTCCAGGCTTTGTGTCGTCCAACAATTCACCCAAGCCGACTTCGTCCGCGACGTCGCTGCCATTGAAGCGAATAATCCGGTCGCCTGCTTGGCTCTTGCTGACATCTGCAGCGAACAACCCGCGGCTGCCATCACTTGCCACGGCATCGGCGGCTGGTGATCCAGGAGCCACAGTGCCAATGCGACATCCGCCTTTGGTATCGTCGGTCAACGTCAGGCTGCCGAGATAACCCGATTGGGCATTGAGTTCACGATAACGTGGATTGTTCAGCTCGATCTGCTGAATCGCTGCGCCCTTGTTCGTAAAGTAGACCGCCATTTGGTATGGGCTGGTAGGATCCAGTGACCCTAATACGTACTGCTGCGTCTCGACTTTACCTTGGGGAGTCTCATCCGCATCCGTCGTTGGCTTCGACGCCGATGCGTCTTCGTCGGTTGATGGAGCCTGTCCATCGCTAGTAGCCGAATTGTCCGACGCATCCGTCGAGCCATCGTTATCCGCAGCGGGAGGTGCGCCGTCGCCTTCAGCAGGAATGACTTCGCCGTCATCGCCGAGGACAGCCGCGATTTCGTCACCCTCGGGAGGCTTGGGCGGGTTGAAATACATCTGCAATGACGTGTACACCATCATGAAGAGGGTGGCAGTCAGCAGAAAGTTGATCATCCGTTTTTCCACAGCGGCGTTCCTTGTGCGTCGGTCTTGCGGATTGACCAACGTTCGATTTCAGAGGGGGATCGAGGTGTTTCGAGTATGGGATTCTTCGCGTGGTTGAACCAGAGAATGCGGGTTATGAAAACTATCGGCCTTCGAGCAGACGGTCTCCAAGAAACGCGTCGAGGTCCGCAATGGCGTGAATCTTGGATACCGTGTTGCGAACAGGATATTCGACTCGCCGAAAGTGAACCGTGCCGTCCTCGACGATCACGTAACAGGAT
>CAYYHV010000170.1:0-1507 GCA_964471695.1 uncultured Pirellulaceae bacterium | reverse complement strand
TTTGCACGGGGTACTCGATTCGACGGAAGAAAACCTGATTCTCTTCGACGACCACGTAACACGCATGCGGGTTGCCATCGCGTGGCTGACCCACACTTCCGACGTTAATCATGACCTTTTGATCGCCCAACCGATACCCCGAAGCCAGCTCATCGGGACCCAGAAAAGTCCCGGATTCCGTGAATATGCCGGGAACGTGGGTGTGGCCCTGGAAGCAATATTTCGGGATCATGGCGAATATACGGTCCATTTTGCGTTTGTTGTACACGTCCTCTGGGAACACATACTCCGCTAAGGGGTTTCTCGCCGAGCCGTGGACGAAAAGTGAGTCTTCGTCGCGAATGACGCGTGGCAATTCGCAGAGGAAATCCCAACGTCGTTGAGCCTGTGCGGGATCCGCGTCGCCAGCGGCTCCGTTGGTCAGCTGCAATTGCGTACGCGTCCAGCGAATCGCCTGTTCGGCATTGGCACTGAATCCATCGGGATCAAACAAAGCCGCTTGGTCGTGGTTGCCAAGAATGCAACGATTCATCTTCATAACGTGATCGATGCATTCTCGTGGGTTCGGGCCGTAGCCAACGACATCACCAAGGCAAAAAATCTCATCAGCTCCCTGACTGCGAATGTCGTCCAACACATTCTGCAGGGCGTCGATGTTCCCGTGGATGTCACTAACAATGGCGCGCTTCACGACGATGACCTAAAGGTTGAAGTTCCTATTGTGCGCCTCGAGGGTGCGGGTTGGGTGTCGCGAACTGCGACCCTTGCAGCCCATTCTTCTCCGCGAATGGGGTGCCCAATCGGGCTGATGCAGGCGACTATCGACCCGTTTGTTAAACGAGGAAGTCTACGGGTCGGAGATCCCGTGGTCAAGCCGAACGGTAACCAACGAAAAGACTTAGGCGGATTGGAGGCTGCGTCAACGGGGTGCCAGGACGTGAGCCGCGCTGAGAATCCGTGGCGTAGGGCCGTCTCCTTCTTCCGATCGACACACGACTCCCAAAACAATAAGTTGGTCACCATTGTGCATCTGCTCTCTCATCGCCGCATGTTCAATTTGCACGGCGAACCGCTGACGATGATCTTTGATCGTTATAGTCCAACCGTCGATTTCTTCTTGGATTGTCTGGATTTCACCAGCCAAAGCGACTCCTTGCTGATCCGCCATCGCCAATTTGGAAGCTGCGGTTGCCACAAAGACCATTCGCTCTGGTGCCGTACCAATTGCAGTCAACAAAGTCCGGGTTGCATCAAGGTGGACTTCGCGACGTTTGAAACTCTCATTTTCAACTTCTGCCGAACGTTCAGAGATTCCCAGACTGTCATCGGCAAACAATCGGACGCCAAGGTCGCACAGGCTATCGTAAAGTCGGTTGGCAACGTCTTTGCGTTCCGGTAACTCGGTTGTGTCCAGTCGCCGCATGTCTTCCATACAGAATTCGATTAGTCGACCGACTCTGTCCGGCGCAATCGTGTCTTCGTCGGTCAATATGGGGCCTAATGGCGT
>CAYYHV010000169.1:0-14498 GCA_964471695.1 uncultured Pirellulaceae bacterium | reverse complement strand
GAGCGCAAAACATCCGAATCGAAAACTAAAACCACGGAGGAGAGTCGATGAAAAATTCGCCAACTTGGCAGTCATTCGCCACGATCGCCCTACTCGGCTGCGTGTTGACCAACGCCGCCTTCGCCCAACTCGGCGTATCCTCGCTTTCCTACGACACCGCGTCAGCCGGATTGTGCTTCTCTCCAATCCGAACCGAAGAACTGATCAACCTGCACCTGCACGATTTGCCATTCCCAACGGACGCCAAAGAACCTCTGCAGTTGGACCTCCAATGCGGCTTGCTTCCTGACGGTCGCGTTGCTTTCCAAGCGGGTTTAGCCGCTATCCGCAAGCGCGCGCTCAAAGACTGTCGTGGGGTCAACCTGGTGCTGGTCATTGACCGCAGTGGTTCGATGCAAGGGGATCGCATCTGCAAAGTCAAAGAGTCACTGAAGCTACTGATCGCCAAACTCAGCCCTCGAGACCGTGTTTCGGTGGTATCGTTCAGCGACGAAGCCAGCGTCGATCTCGATTGGGACAACGAGCGCCGACCGGATGTCGTACAGCGCGCCATCGAGAACATTGCAGCCAGCGGCTCGACGAACCTTCACGCAGGATTGATGCTTGGATACGAACAAGCCCAGAAGAAATATGATCCGGAGAGATTCAACCAAGTCATCCTGCTCACGGACGGTCGAGCCAACCGTGGCGTCACGGACCCGCAAAGCATTGCATCCGACTCGCGGGAATTCAACGCTCAAGGATTGGGACTGTCCGGAATCGGACTGGGCAACAACTTCAATCGCAAACTGCTCACCGAACTGGCAAAAGCCGGCAAAGGCACCGTCCACTTCGTTGACAATCCCAACGCCATGCGTCGCATCTTTGTCGATGAATTCGACTGCTTGCTGAACAAAGCGGCTCGGAACATCAAACTAAGACTGACATGGAAGAACGGCGCCAAGTTGCGCAAGCTCCATGGTTACGCCCCGCAACACAAAGATCACGAACTCACGATTCGACCCGACAACATGGGCTTGGGCGCTACCCAAGTCGTTGTCTGTGAATTTGATGCCAAACATCGCTCGAAGGTTCGCGTCGAGCTTAGCTATGACGATTGCCTCAATGGTGGCCGAGTCCATGTGTCGTCCAGTCTGAAGATTGCCCCAAACCAACTAGCGCCATTTTCGAAAAACCACTCGCTGAGTAAGAACGTGGCAATCGCTCGATTTGCAGACACGCTGAATGAGACGTCAAGCATCGACCATGAGGAATTGGCATCGTCCGAAGCGGCTTCGTCCATTCTGAATTCCGTCGCGTTTGTCCGAAATTATTTCCCATCCGGGAAGGATGCGGACGTCGACCGAATTGTTAAACTGGCCGATCCACGACTCGCTCAGCTCAAACAACGGCAACGCGAGTGTGACGCCGACAAGTTATCGGACCGTTGAACGTTACCGCGATGCCCCAGCCGCACGTTGGATCTGTTGGCCACGACCAATCGTGCCAACGAACTTTCCGTCTTCAACCTGGACGGCCCCTCGAACCGTTACCACGGAGGGTCGTCCTTTGATCTCCCAACCTTCAAAAGCACTGTAGTCGATCGCCAGTTGATGGTTCGCAGCCGTTATCGTTCCCCGATAATCCGGATCGTAGATAACGAGATCCGCATCGGCGCCCAACTGAATGGCTCCCTTGCGAGGGTACATGTCGAAGAGCTTGGCAGCCTGAGTGCTGGCAACATTAACAAACTGGTTCAGGCTAAGTCGTCCCGTTTGTACACCGTGCGTGAACAACAGATTGACTCGATCTTCCAACGACGGAATCCCATTGGGAATCTTTGTAAAGTCGCTGCGTCCCATCTCCTTTTGGCCAGCAAAATCAAAGGGCGCATGATCGGTGGCCACGGTAGCTACGGTTCCGGCTTGCAGCGCATTCCAAAGCACCTGCTGATTCGATTTGTCACGAAGCGGTGGCGACATCACATACTTCGCGCCCTCGAAATCGGGCAATTCGGCATACGACTTGTCGAGCAGCAAGTACTGAATGAGCGTCTCGACCCACACGTTGACGCCTCGATTTCGAGCCGCCATGGCTTGCTCAAGCGCCTCGCGACAGCTGAGGTGTACGATATAACAATGGGCTCCAGTAAGTTCGGCAAACGTCATCAAATGATGGACGCCTTCGGCTTCAACCACCGGTGGACGCGAAGGCTCATGAAACTCCGGTCCCGTATTCCCCTCGGCAACCAGCGATTGCTGCAATTCGTAGACGAGCGTATCGTTCTCACAATGGGCCGTCACGATGACGTCGAGTTCTTTCGCCAGCTTTAACGTCTGGTAAAGCTCTCCATCATCAACGGCAAAGGCGCCTTTGTACGCCAGGAAGACTTTGAACGAAGCCACCCCATCGTCAACAATCGCCCGCAACTGGGATTCGGTGGTTTCGTCGAAGCGGGTCACGCCCATGTGAAATGTGTAATCGCAAGCCGACTTGCCGGCAGCTTTCCCCTTCCACAACTCGTACGACTCCATCACATCATCGCTCTTGGCGGGACAGATCATCTCGATCAGCGTCGTGGTCCCACCGACAAGCGCCGCGCGGCTTGCCGATTCATAGGTATCTTTGGCATAGGTTCCCATAAACGGGAGATAAATATGCACATGCGGGTCGATGAACCCCGGAAAGACATACTTGCCGGCGGCGTCGATGACTTGTGCGTCGGCGGGCACTGACAGGTTGTTACCGATGGCGGTGATTTGCTCGTCTTCACACCAAATGTCGGCTTGATAATGGTCCGTGGCCGTGACGATCTGACCGTTCTTGATGAGCAATGCCATATCCGTTCCCTATGATGAATTCACGTTGGCGAATTCACAGGGTAACATTGCCATCCCGATTAAGGAAAGTCACCGTCGATGACTTGAGCGCGATTCAATCGCCAACTCCGATTTCGTCGTTAAACGCTTGAAGAATCAAGTCATTTTCGTCGGCCTCATGGCGTCGAAATTCACCGAGAAAGTCATGAAACTCGCTGCGCAACAAAGCGACTCTTCGGGCATCACTTGCCCCCTCAACAGACTCCAGCAGTCGGCCCATACGAAGGGAAAGCACTTTGTGTTCCGAGCGTAATTCCTCGGCCCGTGCCGCCAACCATGGCTGTTCCTCAATCGCATCTTCGAAATACCCAAAAGCCTCTTCCAATTGAAAATGGCTCTGAATCTGATTGTAGAGCCGCCCCAACACTGCGCTGGCTTCCTGGCTCTGCATGGCCGCAGCCGTGAATACCGTCAGTGACTGGTCTAACAATCGGTGCAGCTCGCGGTGATCATGCTTGATCTCCTGCAGAAAAGCCGCATTCACTCCCAAGGATGTGGACGTTCTGTTTGCACGTAGCATATCAGCCCCCTTTGCGGGTCACCGTTATCGGCATAGCCTCTTGATTGCGAGAATGTGCCGTTGGGTGCGAATGAAAATCGCATTCGCAAACGGTGACGCTTAGATAAGTGTTAATTACATTTCTTTCGCAAATTGTATGGCAGGTGAATCACCGGTGTCAAAATTTTGCTAGCGTGGCGAGATTTTGCCCGGACAATGAATACCTGACGACTGTTTCATAAAGTTTTCAATTGACTAATGGTTAGATCCGACCCATGTCCGAATCTCCCTTCCAGACCTTTGACGCACTATTGGCTTCCGACGATACGGGCGCGGCGATTGAATTCCTCATCAAGTCCTTCACGCAGGAAGAGAAGCACCACGAGCTGTTTGAAGCGATGAAGATTCGCTTACGACACAAACTCGGCTTGCCGCTCACAAAGAACGCGGACGAAACGGAACTGTCAGGGGTACTTCAGCAACAACTGGAAGCCGGCCTATTATCGGCTTGCGAACAAGTCGGAAACGCACTGCTTGAATCCGGCAAACCGCGCGAGGCATGGATGTACCTGCGCGCAGTTGGCTCGAAAGCAGCCGTGGCGGAGAAACTGCGATCCATCCCCATCACCGACGAGAACATTGAGCAATGTATCGAAGTCGCATTCAACGAGACCGTTGATCCTGCCTGGGGTTACGAACTAGTACTCCGGCATTACGGAACCTGCAACGGAATCACGACTTTGGGCGGTTACTTTCCGGCGCTCGACAAGCCGTCTCGTAAAGCCGTCGCCGGAGTTCTGGTTCGCCACGTTTACGACGAACTACGAAGTGGGATCGTGGCCAATCTGGAACGAGACAAAAAGAGCTTCAGCAGCGATGACTCGGTGATGAACCTGATTACCGAGCATGAGAACCTGCTCACCGGCAGCAATCATCATATTGACGTCAGCCACTTGAATTCGACTTTGCGATTCGCGGAGCATGTTGACGAAGCCAAAGAGCTACAGATGGCTTATGAGATGTCGATTTACGGCAGTCGACTGGACCGCGACCTGCAGTTTCCTGGCGAGCCGCCCTTCGAAGACTTTTTCACCAGCCACTCCAAGTACTTTGGCATTCTGCTCAACTGGGACGAAGCGGGCGCGGCCATGCAGTACTTTCGCCAACAAGCCGAGCAGGTGGATGCTCACTTCCAGGGAACTCAGGCCGCCGAAGTCTATGTTGATCTGTTGTCACGCACCGGACGAATGGCGGAGGCGCAAGAAGCCCTCCTAAGACTTATCCCGCCAGGAACGCATGTCACCGGCCGCGCCCCGACCCTGATGGAATTGTGCGAGCTATCTGGTGACTTCAGCGCTCAACAGAAACTGTCGATTGAGAAGGGCGACCTTCTTCAATATGCAATCGCTGGACTGCAGCAAACCGCCCCATCCCAACCGGACGCATGACGGTCAGCCTTCTTCGAACAACATCAAGCCGTTCTATCGAGACGCTTCGAGATACTCGACGGCTTCATTGAGAACACTGTCTTCGCCTTGATCGAGAAACGAACCCGGCGAGGGCGCAACAAAGCGATCAGGCTGGACGCCGTTTCCATCAAACAGCATTCCATTCGACTGAAACGAAATCATCGACCCAAGTCGCTGAATCCAGATTCTGGCAATGTCCACGCTGGCGCCGGGTCCCGTCAAATCCGATTCGTAAAGTGCGTTTATATGCCACGCCGCAAGATGAAGACGGCTGGATGTCTGAGCTGCCTGACAATCGAACGGTGCGATAAGACAGAAATCGTCGACCATTGATGGGGCCGCGATATCAAAGAATATCCGTTGTCGAGTCGGCTGAACCCAATTGTAAAGACACAAAAAAAGGCGATCTGCCCGAAAGCGATCGCCGTGGAAGAAAGCAAAAGGTTAAAAGGGTCGCGGCGTTGACAAGTTACGTCGCAGGTTTTGCTTTCAAGTGGTTTATTATTCTCTGTCGCCGTAGCACCCAATTCCCCCGGTTAAGCGGCCGGAAAAACGGCCCGCCCTCATTGGAGGGCGAGCCGTCGTCGATTGACACTTGAAAGTCAGGTCGACGTTATCGGGCAGCAATCCTACTTAATTTCCATGAACGCACTCGCCTTGATGACTCGTGTGCTCGGCATGAAGGCCGACGGGTCAACGACTGGCGATGGTGGAACATTGCTTTGCGGGATCACGTTTTGAATAACTGGACGAGCCTGCGGGGCTGGCTCGTAAACTGGTGGCGTATAAGCCGGTGGGTCGTACGCGGGTGGTGGTGGGTTGTTGTACACCGGTCGCGATTGAACCGCTGGAGCGACTTGCGAAGGAGCTGCCTGAGCACATCCGCCCGAGCAGCCACCGGCAGCACATCCGCAGTTGTTGCTGCTTGTGCATCCGCAGTTTCCGTTGCCACAGCTATTGCCCTGGCCACATCCACAAGCACTGCCACTCGAGCAGCCTCGTGAAGCACAGCCACAAGCACTTCCGCTTGAGCAACCACGCCTTCGTCCGCCACAGCAGCTACCGCTACGGCGTCCACATCGTCGACGAATTCGGCTGAACAATCCACCTCGGCTTCGTCCACCACATCTGCTTCCACAGCTTGCGGCCGGTTGCGAACATCCGCAAGACGAACCACGTGTTGAGCAACCTTGCGAGGCACATCCACAAGCACTTCCGCTTGAGCAGCCACGATTTCGTCCACCACAGCCACATGCACTTCCGCTTGAGCAGCCACGGCTTCCACCGCCACAGCCACAAGCACTACCATTGCTGCAACCTGAGTTGCATCCGCCACCGCAGCTACCGCCACGATCACGTCGTCGCAGCAATCCACAGAGGCTCATGCCACCGCCACAGCTGCTTTCGCAACCGCATGCTGGTTCGCATCCGCCGCCACAACCACCGCCGCCACATCCAGCAGCACATCCGCCGCCGGCGCAACCGCTGTTGCCACAGCCACACGAAGGTTCGCAACTGCTACCGCATGCGGAACCCGTCGAGCAACCACCGTTGGAACCACAACCGCATCCACCGCGGCTTAGGCGTCCACGACAACGTCGCAACAAGCCGAGCAAACCGATGCGTGTGCGGCCACCGCATGATGAACCGCAAGACGAACCACAACTGCTGCTTGAGCAGCCACTGTTGCACGAGGATGTGCAACCCGATCCACAAGAGTTACCGACTCCACAACCGCATCCACGATTGTTTTGTCCGCCGCAACTGCTGCATCCTGCGGCATTGACGCCACAGTTTCCAGACGCGGAGCAACCGCAAGCGGCACCCCCGTCGCTACAAGATGATGTACATCCGTTGCCGCCAACCATTCGGCTGAGCAGCCCTTGAGCGTTTGCCTGGGAGCTTACTAGTCCCATGCAAACGATCATTGCCATGAGCGTAAATCGTTTCATCGACCAACGTCTCCTTCTACGTCGGAACGCGAGGTAATGATCTCCCAGCCTATTTGGTCCCGCCGGGATCCATCGCGAACGATGACTCGTACTCTTTGAATGAATCCACCAACCGCAATTCGCGATCAGAAATCAGATTCAATTGTGGGAGGGAGTAATGGCAGGACCAGGTAAGGTGGGAGGGTCGAAACCCGCGTTTCACTCGGACTGACCGTCAAATGCGGCGGGCATCCTTACCCGAAAACTTCCGCTTTGACTGGGTTCGTTGTCCCTGGTGAACAACGACAATCCTCACAAGTGTCAAATGAGATATCGGACAGTTCGGTTAATCGCCTTGAACGTGGAGGGCCTGTTTTTTCCAAGTGTCACGAAACAACAATTGCTTCGGTATTCGGGTATCCGTAGGCTAGTTAAGAGATACCGATTCCCCGGGCATGCGTATAATCAAAAATCGGCTGTAGCCCGGCATTTAACGTGATGTTAAACTGTGCGGGCAGGACGACAACGCAGCAGAGCCCTCTGCGCACCCGTTTTGTCGGCCCGCATTTTTGATACCCACCACACACACTGGAACGATGATCCAGTCCAACCTTAGTGGCTGTTCAAACCAAGCGGTTTGATCGTGGCGTAGCGCCGTCACGCTATTAGCCGCAAATACCGAACACTTTGACACGCTATTCGCATCCGTCAACGATGTGAAGTGCGCCAAGTCGACTTCCAAATTCCTAAACAAACAAAACCAGCCGAGAGTTAATCGTGAAACTGCTTCACTCCGCGTTCTTACTCTTGTTGATGCCCACTGTCCTGATCGCCGGCGATTGGACCTTTTGGCGAGGTCCTGAATTCAACGGACAATCGCGCGAGACGGGACTTATCGACGACTGGAATCCCAAAGGCGGCGAAGGAAGCAATGTCGCCTGGGTTCGGACTGACCTCAAAGGTCGCAGCACGCCCATCGTGATGAATGGGCGACTATATACAATCCAACGAGCCAACCCGGAAACCGCCGTCGAAGGCGAACGCGTCGTTTGCATCAACGCCAAGACGGGCAAAGACATCTGGGAACAGAAGTTCAATGTCTATCTTTCCGACGTTCCCGACACTCGCGTCGGCTGGTCATCTTGCCTTGGCGACCCGGAAACAGGTCACGTTTATGCCTTGGGCGTTTGCGGTCTATTCCAATGCTTTGATGGAGCCACCGGCGAAGTCCTCTGGAAAGTCCCGCTGCACGAGAATTTCGGTTTGCTCTCAACTTACGGCGGTCGAACCAATTTCCCAGTCATCTGTGACGACCTTGTAATTATTAGCGGCATTGTGATTGGTTGGGGGGATATGGCCAAACCCGCACACCGCTTTATCGGCTTTGACAAAAAGACTGGCAAAGTCGTCTGGTTCCGTGGTACACGCGACCTCCCCTATGACACAACCTACAGCTCGCCAACGATCACGGTGCTCGACGGGCAGAAAGCACTGGTTGCCGGCTCCGGTGACGGAGCCGTATGGGCTATGCAACCCAGAACGGGTAACCCGATCTGGGAGTATCGTTTCTCTCGCCGCGGGTTGAACGTATCACCCTTGGTATATAACAACATGGTCTTCAGCAGCCACTCTGAAGAAAACATTGTCGGTACAGCAATGGGATCCGTTGTAGGAATCGACGCACTCGGGTCGGGAAACATCACCGATTCGAACGAAATGTGGAAGCTCGATGAAATCATGGCTGGTAAGAGCTCGCCAACCGTGATTAACGACAACCTTTACGTCATTGACGATCGGGCAAAGCTGCACGTTTTTGACACCGAATCCGGTGACCGCGTCGGACGACGTTTGGCGCTAGGTACGGCGATGCGTTCCAGCCCACTCGTTGCCGATGGCAAGATTTATACGCTTACCGCTGACAGCCGATGGCATATCCTCGAACCGAATGCTGCCAAAGGCGTCAAGAAGCTGAAGAGCGGACGCTTGCTGGATGATGAAGAAAGCCATGCTTCGCCCATCTGTGCGAACGGCCGTATCTATATCCAAACATCGGGTCGACTGTATTGTCTCGCCGATCCTTCTAAAACTCCCGGCTGGAAGGAAGCTCCTCAGCCTGCGAAAGAAGCCGATATCAGCAGCGATCAAACCGCGGCTCATCTACAGCTTGTGCCAGCCGAGTTGTTGCTGAAACCGGGCGATACCCAGACCTTTGAAGCAAACCTGTTCAATGCCAGGGGGCAGTTCCTCAAGAAAACCAAGGCGAAGCTGAGCGTCAATGCCCACGGAACGGTCAATGACCAGTCGCTAACATTGGCTGCCAATGCACCACCAACGGCTGTTACCGTAACGGCGGAAGCGGAAGGAATCACCGGCTCGTCGCGAGTCCGTATTGTGCCGCCGCTTCCTTGGAAGTACGACTTCGAGGATGTTCAAATCTCGCCAAGAACGAAAAGCGGTGAACCGCCTATCCAATGGGTTGGTGCCCGTTACCGTCACGTCGTTCGTGAGATCGAAGGCAACAAAGTTATGGTGAAGGTAACCACCATTCCCAAGGGGGCTCGCAGCCGCTGTTGGTTTGGTCAGCCTTCGTTGCATGACTACACGATTCAGGCCGACATTCGGGGAGCCATCAATAACGAAAAGATGCCCGACATCGGTTTGATTGCTCAAGGATACGCGATTGACCTGCAAGGCGCGAATCAGCAGTTGCAGATTCGCTCCTGGGTTCCTCAACTGCGTATGGCCTCGACCATTGATTTCCCATGGAAACCGGATACTTGGTACACAATGAAACTACGCGCCGAAACCTCGGGCTCGATTGTGGTGTTAAAAGGTAAGGTCTGGCCACGTGGTGAAACCGAGCCGGCGGAATGGTCGATCACGGCCGAAGACAGCTCACCCAACCGAACCGGCAGCCCCGGGTTATTTGGCAATGCCAAGGACGCTGAGATTTACCTTGATAACATTTCGGTTACTGCCAACTAGGCTTCTGGCAGTCGCTTCATAAAATCGTTCCAACAATCAATTTTAATGGCGAGTATTTCGATCCACGCTCAGGCTTGAAATCAACTCAACAAACTGACACCAGGAGTCATACGATGCGACGATCGCACAACCCCACCTTCTATGTCATGCTCAGCTTCGCTCTGGGCTGTCTAGCGTGTGCGTTGATCCCTTCGGTCTCTACCAGCGCTCCCCCAGAAGACCTTTCTACACAATTGGTCAAAACCAAAGTCGCCGAGCAATTGACAGGCGATTGGACACAATGGGGCGGCGACTCGGAACGTAACAATGTTGCAGTCGCGAGCAATCTTCCCGAAGAATGGGAAGTCGGTGGTTTCGATCGCAAGACGGGTGAGTGGCAGAAGGACGATGCTCAACACGTACTGTGGACAGCAGCCGTCGGTAGCCAGACCTATGGAAATGCGGTGGTGGCTGATGGTCGTGTCTTCGTCGGAACCAACAACGGTCGCGGTTACATGCCCCGCTACCCGGCAAAAGTCGACTTGGGATGCATGCTGGCCTTTAGCGAAAAGGACGGCTCCTTCCTCTGGCAACATTCCAGCGAAAAGTTGCGTACCGGTCGCGTTCACGATTGGCCTCTGCAGGGTATCTGTTGTGCACCGTACGTCGAAGGCAAGCGACTTTGGTACGTAACCAGCCGCGGCACCATCGTTTGCCTGGATACCGAGGGATTCTACGATGGCGAAGATGACGGCCCTGAAAAGGGTGGACTCGCCAAGTTGTTCAAGGAACCACCAACCGTCCACGCAGGATTGGACAGTGGCCAATTGCCGGCTTCGCTTTCAGCCGTCATTGGTGATATCGGCGAGCGCTTCCGCGTAAAGACCGTGGAAGAAGGCAGCGAGTGGCTGATCTCCGTTCGCCAAGGCCGACAGTACCAGTTCTACGGCGTCAAACTCGCCGACGGGAATATCTCAGTCTCGAATCGTGGTATTGGCAAAGAGCCCACCGAAGGCAAGGCCGTGGCCACAGTACCGGCTGATCTCACAGCCGGCTTGTCCGACGGCAAAGTCTCGCCGGCCACGCGCAGCCTGCTAGCCAAACGCGGATTCAATCTGCCAGAAAGCGTAAACGTCACGGCGGATAGCCCGACGAAATGGACCGTTGCTGCCAAAGTCGACGGTGCGGATCGAAAAATGATCATTCGTCGTGAAGGCCCCAACCTCGCGGCTTACAAAGAGATGACGACCGACGACAAAAACGAAGCCGACGTCATCTGGACGTATGACATGATGGGTAAGCTCGGTGTCTCACAACATAATATGTGCAGTTGCTCCGTGACGGCTCTGGGCGACATCCTCTTCGTCAACACGTCCAATGGCGTGGATGAATCGCACAAGAACATCCCTGGCGTTAAGGCTCCCAGCTTTATGGCGCTGGACAAAAACACCGGCAAAGTCCATTGGACCGACGCTTCACCTGGGCCCAACATTCTGCATGGCCAATGGTCATCACCCTCCGTTGGAACACTCGGCGGAGTCCCACAAGTTATCTTTGCCGGCGGTGACGGCTGGGTTTACAGTTTCAAAGCAGATAAAGGAAGCAACGGTAAACCAGAACTCCTTTGGAAGTTTGACGCCAACCCAAAGAACTCGGAGTGGATTCTTGGCGGCCGTGGCACACGGAATAACATTATCGCGACTCCGGTTCTCTACAAGGGAATGGTCTATGTCGCTGTGGGGCAGGATCCCGAGCACGGACCGGGCGGTGGACATCTGTGGTGTATCGACCCCACAAAACGCGGCGACGTCAGTCCACAAAAAGTCGTTCACGTGAGCGACCGCACCAAAACGCTACCTCACCGCCGCTTGATCGCCTTGGACGAAAAAGAGGGCGAAGTTGCCATCGACAACATCAATTCCGCCGTTATTTGGCATTACAGCGGATACGATCAGAATGGTGACGAAGAACTAGAGATGCACGAACGCATGAATCGCAGTTGCGGTACCGTGGCGATCAAGGACGACGTCCTCTATATCGCCGACTTCAGCGGTATCTTCCACTGCCTGAATGCCAACACGGGTGAAGTCCATTGGACGTATGACATGTTGTCCGCCGCCTGGGGCTCGCCTCTGATCGCTGACGGCAAAGTCTTCATTGGAGACGAGGATGGTGAACTCGCCGTCTTTAAGTTCTCAACGAGCAAAGACGACGGCGAACCCATCGCGGAAGTCGACATGCTGAACTCGGTATACAGCACACCGATCATTGCGAACAACGTCATGTACATCTCCAATAAGACACATCTCTTCGCAATCAAGAAAACCGAAGACTAGACTACCAGGTCGCTGGCATAAGAGGTGGGAGCGACGCACTAACCATCCCCTCCAGCCCCAGTTGTTTATACTGTTTGCATGGGGTTGGCAGGCGAATCTGTTGAATCCGACGAGTTCATTGGTCCAAGCTTTGAGTAAGGAAAACATGCCCAAGAAACTTCTCGATGTCGGCAACTGTGGTCCCGATCATCACTCGTTAACCATGTTGGTTGGTCGACACTTCCAAGTCGACATCACCAAGGTAGACGGCATGACAGATGCCCTTGAGGCGCTTCGAAGCAACACTTTCGATCTTGTCGTCGTCAATCGTTTGATGGACCGTGACGGCAGCTCCGGATTGGAAATCATCAAGGCCATCAAAGCAGACGAAGCGATGAAAGCCACACCGGTGATGATGGTGACCAACTTTCCTGACCACCAAAAACTGGCTGTTGAAGCTGGCGCTGAACCGGGCTATGGAAAATCCAGCCTATTTGACGACGCAACCGTCGACTTATTGCGTCCTTTCCTTGGTTAATGTTGGATAGCTTGCCTGAGGTTCTGAAGCGTAGTTTTTGGGCACGCAGCTTGCCAACCAATCTGATTGACAAGACTGAATCAAGGCGCTCGCTCTAAATCGAGCGCCTAGGTGATTCCAATCGTTCTCGAGTTGGGATCGTTATTACTCGACATTTTCCAACCACAATGTCGAAACACCTGATTTCGCAGTACCATGGCGTCAACGCGTCATCGATATCGCATA
Source organism: uncultured Pirellulaceae bacterium (assembly GCA_964471695.1). Classification (GTDB taxonomy): domain Bacteria; phylum Planctomycetota; class Planctomycetia; order Pirellulales; family Pirellulaceae; genus CAYYHV01. The sequence goes on along the minus strand of CAYYHV010000169.1, from coordinate 1,699 downwards.
TCACTTAAGCGATGCCCTATCGAAAGGAACCTATGGAACTGGCAATCGAGACCGACGGCCTTACAAGATTCTTCGATGATTTCTGTGCCGTTAACGATGTGAACCTGCAAGTCGAACGGGGTACGTTTTATGGCTTCCTTGGTCCCAATGGTGCCGGCAAATCAACAACGATCAAGATGTTGACTGGATTGTTGACTCCTTCCGCAGGTACGGTCAAAGTCCTTGGCGGAAATCCTCTCAATGACGAACAAGCCGTCGAGATAAAATCCCGTATCGGAGTTGTCCCCGAAAATCTGGCACTATTTGAAAACTTGACGGCTCGTGAATACCTCACGTTTACGGGCCGCATGTATCTAATGGAGCCCGACACGCTCAACGAGCGAATCGAAGAGTTACTTTCCTTGATGAAATTGGACGAAGCCGAATCCAAAATCACGATGGAATATTCGCATGGAATGCAGAAAAAACTCGCGCTGGCCGCGGCTCTTCTACCCAACCCGGATTTACTCTTTCTGGACGAGCCGTTCGAAGGTATCGATGCGGTTGCTTCCAGCGTACTCAGAGACACCCTCAGCAACTACGTCTCGCGCGGCTCCACGGTTTTCCTGACTTCTCACGTGCTGGAAATCGTCGAACGACTCTGCACGCACGTTGGCATCATCGCCAACGGACAGCTCGTCGAACAGTGTTCGCTCTCAGAATTGCGACAGGGTATTTCGCTGGAAGAACGATTTCTGGAACGTGTCGGCACGGACGAAGACGCTGCTCAGAAGCTCAGTTGGCTGGAAGACGAAATATCATGAACATCAAGCAACTGAAAACACTCATCTGGTTGCGATGGCGTTTGTTGATGTCGACTTGGCGACGTATGGGACCAGTTAGCCGAGTCATCATGGGAATCTTCGCCGTGCTGGCAGTCATCTCCATGGTAACGACAACCATTGCCGCCCTGGTACTTGGCCTGCAGCTATTGCCTCAAGCCGAACCGATTCACGTCTTGATCGTTTTTGATGTGTTGGTTGTCATGTTTCTCTTTTTCTGGGCGATCGGATTCCTCGGTGAGCTACAACGATCCGAACCGCTAGAGATTGGCAAGCTGCTACACCTGCCGATGTCTTTGCGAGGCGCATTTTTACTGAACTACCTCAGCTCATTTGCTTCATTGACGATAGCTTTCCTCTTACCTGTCATGGTGGCGCTATGCATTGCGATGGCCTTCGTCTTCGGCTGGAAGTCTCTCATCTCGATTCCGCTAATCGCGGGCTTCATCAGCCTCATTACGGCGATGACCTATCAGATTCGAGGCTGGCTGGCCAAGCTGATGAGCAACCCACGACGTCGCCGTTCGATCATCACCGGGTTTACGATTGTCTTCATCTTGATGTTTCAATTGCCCAACGCCTTCAACATGATCTTCATGAAGCGCATGAAGAACCAAGGCAAGGCCAAGACAGTCGAACTCGAAAAGTTGAATGAGATCATTGAGAACGAGAGCTTACCGGAGGAAGATCGAGCCACAGCGAGAACCCGATTTGAGAAGCTGACCGATCCGGAAGTGATTCAAGCCGAAAAAGCTGAATCTTGGAAGCAGACCCAACAAACGGCTTATTCATGGTTTCAGAAGATCAACGCATGGCTTCCCATTGGGTGGATGCCGCTTGGAATCTATCGCAGCCTCCAAGGATCGCTCTGGCAAGGC
>CAYYHV010000168.1:5435-14503 GCA_964471695.1 uncultured Pirellulaceae bacterium | reverse complement strand
GGCAAAGGCGTTATTGTTTGTGACACGCGCGACGAAGCGCTGGACGCGATCAGGCTGCTTTCCAACTCCGAAAAGTTCGGCAAGTCGGGAAACACTCTCGTCATCGAAGAGAAACTCGTTGGCCAGGAAGCGAGCATCCTGGCAATCACCGATGGTCGCACCATCTTGCCGCTGCCGGTGTCGCAGGATCACAAACCGGCCTTCGATGGTGACAAAGGCCCCAACACCGGCGGCATGGGTGCTTACTGCCCCGCCCCGATTGTGGATGAAGCCCTCATGCGTTCAGTACAGGAACGCATACTTGTGCCAATCGTTCACGCGATGAAACGCAAACGCCATCCGTTCCGCGGAGTCCTCTACGCCGGCATCATGGTCACCAACCAAGGCCCTAAGGTTCTTGAATTTAATGTTCGCTTTGGCGACCCGGAATGCCAACCTGTACTCATGCGATTGCAATCCGATCTGCTGGACGTCATCGAAGCCACAGTCGACGGGACGCTTGATGAACTCCCGCCCCTTCGTTGGGATCCACGCCCGTCTGTTTGCGTCGTTATGGCAAGCGAAGGATACCCGGGGGCTTATGAACGCGGCAAACCCATCCGCGGTTTGAATGATGCCGCAGCGATCCCTGACGTCAAAGTCTTCCACGCTGGTACGGCGACTCTCGACGATCAAGTCGTTTCGAACGGTGGTCGCGTGCTTGGCGTCACTGCGCTTGGCAATTCGATTCCATCCGCCAAACTCGAAGCGTACAAAGCGGTAAAGTGTATCCGGTGGGACGGAGCTTGGTGTCGCAAAGACATTTCCGACAAAGCGCAATCGTTCTCTTAATCAATTCGCAGAGAGCAACAGTAGCGTCCGGGCCCAAAAAAAAGCACCCGCCGAAGCAGGTGCTCATTCTGATGTATTCGATCAATCTACTTGGCGCCAACGCGAATTGGCGCCGACGCTACATGGCTTCGTTGGCGACTTCGTCTACAACGCTGGACGGCAAATCGAGTGCCGTTGCCAACCGATCAAGGTAATCTTTATCAGCTTCGTTCTCAGCGTCGATTAACATCTTGGATGCCAGATACATTTCGACAGCCGCGGCTGGTGAATCCGCGTGTGCTGCGACTTCGTCCGCACTCAGCGGCTTGGCCAATTCTTCCTGTAGCATCGTAGCCACGTCAGGCTCCAATCCCAGCGACTCCATCTGCTTCTTGATCGCCGCAATCTCGTCTGCATCAATATGGCCGTCGGCTTTGGCCGCAGCAATCATGGCTTTAATGATCGCCATACTGCGCCGATTGGCGTCTGCATCGACCAAGTCTCCGATCGGCGAACCCAACTCCGGTGAGCCGCCATGCTGCTGCTGCCATTTTTGATACGCCTTGTAACCGAAGGTCCCAAGTGCAGCGAGCGTTCCGACTTTGACTGCGGTACCCGTGACCTTTCGTCCCGATTTCGTTCCGAGCAACAAAGCGAGGATACCGCCGATGGCCGCGCCTTTACCTAAGCCCGACAACATGGCGTCGCGCTCCGGTCCGGCTTCAGGTACACCGAGTTTATCCTCAGCCATATCTTTGGCTTTCTCGCCATATTCCCCAGCGGCTTCGGTGCCCTTTTCGCTCAAGTCCTTGGCGACCGCTCCTCCCTTTTGCACGAGTTCTTCTGCGGCTGCAGCGCCTCGCTTCACAAGGTCTTCTGTAATGACGGCGCCTTTTTCGGCGAGGTCTTTTCCAGTCGCAAGCAATGATTCAAGCAATGATTTTGCGTCCAATGTTCCGTTCCCTTATTGGATTTGCGGATGAGTCTATGAATCGAGGCCGGCGATCACCCGCCACGACGCCCTTATTATGCGGATTGGCAATTCTGCGGCTATCACCCCTGAAGAAATGGCAAGAATCACGGCGTTTTTGGCTAATCGAAATCTACGAATTCGGTTTTGGACACTTTTTTGCATATGCCAATTTGGGCTCAAAGAATTGCGACAAGCCACGGGTTTCGCAGGAACAAACCAAGCTCGCAAGAATCGACACATCGGTGCGTCGATCAACCTACCCTAGGAGATCTTCGCCATAGCCTTCAGGAAATGGATCAAAAAAGTCATCCAATTCTTCGTCGGCTTCGTCCGCATCTTCAACGATGTCGCTCGACTCGGATCCCGAATCAGTTGCCCCTTCTCTCGAAGGTGTACCCCACAAATCGGAATCGGGTTTTGATTCGCTGATTTCCAGTTCGATTCCCGCAATGTCAATCGCTCCAAAGGCGAGCAGCCACCCATCCCTTTCTTCGCTGGTCTGCTCCACTCTTGCGGCTTCCCCTGGATCGGTGGAACGATGCGGGAGTGATTGGCTTTGGCGACGCTTGGCCAACAATTCTCTAACCCAGACTTCGCAATCAACGCCACGCGCTCCTCGGCGTCGCGCGGCTCGCTGAACTCGATGATCACTCGACACAACCACCAACGATTTGGGAACCGAATAGGTCGGCACCAACTCCTCAATGAGGTCATCGGCTTCTGTGCCTCGCTTGGAAAATCGAACCTTAATAGGCCCAAAGGTTGCCGAATCTTTTAATCCGGGCGGGGCTTCGCGCCCATCGAACACAACGGTCGTTTGCGACAACTCATTAGTTGGCACAATGGATCGGACAAATCGCAAAACGGCTCGTCGAGACTTCTCAAGGGTATAGTCGCCGCCTTCTTCGACCACAATGTTGGCCAGATGCAGAAGATTATAACCGTCAATCAGAATCGGCATGTTGCTGATGCCTTGACTTCAAGAAGTCGCTGGCAACCATGGAGCCGACCACTTTAGCGCACCGCCAACAATCGTATGAGCAGCCGCGCCGCGGAGCGTCCAGCTTCGCAATGGTGTGTTCGCTGATTTGGATTGAAAACGATCGGGTTCGACGATCCACTCGTAAGACGGATCAATGACAGTCACGTCGGCATCAAAACCCGGTGCCAAAGAACCCTTGCTGGTTTGCTTGAGAATACGAGCCGGATTACAACTCATGCGCTGGATAGCCGATGACCAGTCGATATGGCCGGGCTCAATCAGTTTGGTATAGACCAATCCGATAAGTGTCTCCATTGCGACCATGCCAAATGGAGCCGTGTCGATTTCCGTCATCTTCTTTTCGGCTGCGCGAGGCGCATGACCACTGACAATGACGTCAATCGTGCCGTCTTTCAAACCTTCAATGCAGGCATCGACGTGATCTTGGGATCGCAACGGCGGATTCAATTTGCAGTTGGTGTTGAACGAGCGCATCATCTCGTCCGTTGCGGAAAAATGCGTTGCGGTTATCTCGCAAGTGACAGGGGTATCTTTCTCTTTGGCTTTTCGCACAAGCGATACGCTACCAGCCGTCGAGACATTCATGATGTGAACGCGACCGTTAGTGGCTTCTGCCAAGCGAATATCACGACTGACCATGACATCTTCCGCCTCAGACGGAAATCCACCCAAGCCAAGAACGGCTGAAGTCAGTCCCTCATGCATGATGCCGTCCATCGTCAATTCCCGCACTTCAGGGTGACTGAGAATGGGACAATCAAACATCGTTGCATACTGCAATGCTCGTCGCATCAACCCGGTGTTGTAGATGGGACGATTGCCATCACTAAAGGCAACCGCGCCAGAATCTGTCAGTGAACCCATCTCAGCCAACTGCTCGCCGGCTCGGTCTTTGCTCACACAGGCGATCACCAAGACATTGCAATTACCAGATCGCGCAGCCTGTAGCTGGATAAACTCAACACTGGCCTGAGTATCGACTGGGGGATCTGTGCTGGGCATACATGCGACCGTTGTGATACCACCCGCCACCGCAGCCGCAGTGCCTGTCGCAATTGTTTCGTCTTCTTCGAATCCCGGTTCCCGAAGCTGGACATTCATATCGATCAGACCAGGCGAAACGATCTTGTCCGAAGCATCCAGGATCTCGGCGTCTTTGGGAGCGGGCAAGTCGATACCGACGACCTTGCCATCCGTAATCACAAGATCGCCGATGCAGTCGATTCCCTGAGACGGATCGATAATCCGGCCAGCTTTGACCACAATCGAACCGGGTTTCTGTGCTTGTTCTTCTAAACGCATCCATTTGCTCCCGAGACCAACCACAAAACCGCCATCCGCACCGCCAAGCCGTTGGTTACCTGATCGAGAATTACCGAGTGTGGCCCATCGGCTACGTCGGGAGTGATTTCCACTCCCCGATTAATCGGCCCAGGAGCCGAGATCAGAATATTGTCTTTCGCTTTCTGCATGCGTTCACCGTTCATGCCGAAGAGCAACGCGTATTCATGAATCGAAGGAAAGGGACGCGTGGCTTGTCGCTCAAATTGAATCCGCAACAGATTCAGGACGTCGCAACGCGGCAAAATTTCATCCAGATTGTGTGAAACTTCGACACCCAATTCTTCCCATCTCCGCGATACCAAAGTGGATGGCCCGCAAAGGACTACGTGAGCTCCCAGCTTTTTTAAGCCCCAAATGTTGGACCTTGCCGTCCGGCTATGATTGATGTCGCCGACAAGCGCCACCGTCAAGCCTCTCAAATCTCCGCGAAATTGTCGAATAGTTAGTATGTCGAGCAGGCCTTGTGTCGGATGTTCATGTGGACCATCCCCGGCATTTACCACCGCCGTCCCCAACCGTTCGGCCAACAATCGCGGAGTTCCGGGTGTTTTATGCCGAACGACGACAACATCAACGTTCATCGCCTCGATATTTAGCGCCGTGTCGATGAAGGTTTCCCCCTTCGAAAGACTGCTTCCACCTGGCGAAAACTCAACAACATCCGCCCCCAGGCGTTTCGCAGCCAGAGAAAAGCTCGTGCGGGTTCGAGTCGAGTTCTCGAAGAATAAATTGCAAACCGTGACGCCGTCCAAGACTCGTAGCTTGGTGCGACAATCATCGGTGGCCTGCTTGAACTGCTCCGCCGTGTCAAGAATCAGGGTAATCTCTTCAGCCGATAGACTTTCGAGATCCAATAGGTGACTGCGAGTCCATTCGGAGGGGATTGAATCAAACTGTACGATTTCAGCGCTCATTTTGTGCTTGTCGTGAGAGAAAACACTGTCGGGCAGAGTACCCGTCTGAAACGGGATTGTAACGAATTACTTTCCCGATTGGAACGCTACCCAAGTACCGAACGAAAAAACATATCCGCCACTCGCAAATTCACGGAAACGTACAAATGATGACTACTGTGAAACTCGCCACCGCGCGTTGAATAGCCAGATCATGAGCCCCAAGAGCAACGCATTCAAAGTAACCGTGAACGCGACGTACAAACCGTAGAGCCCCCATGATTGCTGCAAAGGAGCCGAAGACGTACTCGCCTGCCCAAAACCAACGTCAATCCGATCCACATAAAGCGGAACGCTGAAGGATGACGAAAACGGACTGATCAATCCAAGCTGAGCAATCGCCTCACTCGCACTCGTTTGCGGAAAAAAGTTCTGGGCGAAATAGTCGATTGCCAATGGAGCACAAAACAACAGTATCAGAACCATATAAGTCGTCATTAGACTCATCGACGTCTTTCGAAAGACGACCGAGCAGAAAAGTGCGATCATCGCTGTCGTACAACAAGTCAACAGAATGATCGATACATAGGCGAGCACAGATACAATGTTGGTCCAGTACGCGGTCACCATCAGGCAGGCAAGCACTACGGGCCATACGAGAAACATCGTCAAAACGCTGGAGACTCTCAGCCCAGCAATCAGTTTGCCCCACAGAATCTGCCAAGGCGTAATGATCGTCGTCAACAACAAGTCCAAGGTTTGCCGCTCGCGTTCGCTCGTCACACTTCCTGCAGAAAATACAGGCCCAACCAGAACGTTGAAAATCACGACATAGCAGATATACCAAGGCGCCCATTGCGGGTTCATGAACAGGCACACCGCCATAATCGGTATCGCAAGGAACATGCTGACTTGGATTACCAAGCGCAGCATCAATGTCCCCTGACTAAAGATCTCGCTGTGGACCTCCTTGTCATAAACCGGATTGGCGTTGTCCTCGAGGAGGTCCACCCGCTTTGGCGGCGCAAACAATTTGTCGGGAAACTGGTCCCGTTGAATCACCAACCCGACGACTTCCTGAGCCTCCTGCTCCAAGTCCACGACCTCTTTGCCTTCACTACCCACATCGGGCGGATGCAACATGCGTGTTGTCGTATTCGCGAACAACGCCAAACATATCGCTGCAGCGACTCCTGGCAGTACCGTAACGGTCAGCAACAGTCGAAGTTGACCGGACGACTCGAACGTCATCCACGCGAGTACGCCCACCAATGCCAGCGGGAGAATCAAAAGGTACGACGCAACCAACGAGGCTGATGTACGTTGGAAGTAGCTGCTACAAGCAACGCTGATCATGCCAAACGTGATTACCGATAGCGTCAGCCCCAGGAAGGCTGCCAAAACTTCGTAAAATGAAACGCCCCCCAGTGGGAGACAGAGCATCACAATCGGTAACGATGCAAAAATAAGGATCGCAATGTGTGTCAGTGATGCCACAAGCTTGCCAAGCACGATTGCCGCCGGCTTCATGGGACTGGCCAACAACATTTCGTAAGTCTTGCGTTCTTTCTCGCCAGTAATCGTCCCAGCCGCAAAACTTGGCGCCATCATCGACGCCAAAATGTACTGGCCTAAGAAGAACAGGTTCACGAGATTCTTGGCAGCTTCGGCGTTGGCTTCCAAGCGAGTCGTCTGGGGCCATGCAAAATAAACCACTGCCGCCAAGATTGCTTGGTAAACGAATAGCAGAAAAAAAGAGCGATTGGTTCTCAGATTGACCAACAGCTCTCGCTGAAGCACAGGATTCTCAAAGATATACATATCGCGTCAGCCGGCAGTTTTGGGGATTTGGCACTCGTCATGTTATAGAACCTGCCAATTGCGACGCAAACCGGGCACATTTGCCCGGTTTTCTCCCTGCCAACAGAGCTAGCGGCAGCGAACCCAGAATACCAGCGTCAGGAACACTGAAAATAGCATTCCCAGTCCCGCAGGTTCCGGAACGACGTTAAAGCTCAGTTCATACGTGGCTGGTTCCGGATTGGTTTCCTGAAACCAAAAAGCAAACGGTCCTGAACCCAAATTGGTAAATACGTCACTTCCAAGCTGATTGATGCCAAATAGGGCATTCGTTGGTTCAGGAGCATAGCCATTGACGTAATCCATGATAGGAAATTGCAATGACGTTGAACCAGATTCGTAGGCCACGAACATTCGGTTCGTTGGAAATGGGTGCTCGTACGCAACGACCGTGATCGAGTCGAGAGACATGCCCGCCGGCACCGTGACTCCCACAAAGTCAGCATCACTGCCGTTGGTTGCCGACCCCGTTCCGCCTCCGGTAGAAGCGATCATCCGATTGACGCCCAATGTCAAATTGAACAGCGTAGGATTGTTTTGATCGTCCGAGATATCAAAGGACGATGTTTCGATCAGATCTGTTGCTTGTGCGCTATTGAGATTTAGACACAAGACGAATATCGCCAACAAGGCGATGGTGAGTCTCTTTTGCATTAGTTCTCTCCCCAGTTCGTTATTCAGGCCAGCAACGAAAAAACGCCTTCAGCACAATCGAGTGCTAAAAGGCGTTAATAAATTCGTTGGCAGTGGCGGCTTTCGCGGTGTGATGTCTTTTACTCGATCATAAACGACATTGATCAATCGTCAACTTTCAATTGCCCTCAGCGAGACCACATCATGTGTTGTGTCAAAACACGCTTCCCGGGAGGAATCATGTCGTCGCACTTCAATAATCGCGTGGCTGAACGCGACCTTGGACTCGAGAAGGCAGTCCCTGAATTCTCAAAAAGCCTTCGGCATCCGTCTGGTTGTACGAGCCGCCGCCTTCCATCGTAGCGATGCCCTCGTCATAGAGACTGAATGGGCTCTTGCGGCTGTCCACCATGATATTGCCCTTATACAGTCCCAAAGTGACTTCTCCAGTGACGTGCTGATGCGCTTGCTTGATAAAGGCCATTAGTGCATCCAGCTTGGGAACATACCAATACCCATAATAAACCATCTCTGCGACTTGCGGCGCCAACTGATCTCGCAGGTGTACCAAATCGCGATCCAGAGTTAACTGCTCAAGGTAAAGCAGCGCGTCGTAGAGAATCGTGATGCCCGGCGCTTCATAGACTCCGCGACTTTTCATGCCGACGAAACGGTTCTCGACAACATCGACTCGACCGACTCCGTTGCGCCCACCGATTTCGTTGAGCGTCTTGACGACTTCGAGGGCAGTACAGACTTTCCCGTTCACCTTGATGGGAATCCCCGACTTGAACTCAATCGAGACCTTTTCGATTGCATCGGGGGCTTCTTGTGGCGAAACCGTCATTCCAAAATCGACTTTTTCGACGCCGTTGATTTCCAAGTCCTCGAGCTCGCCGGCTTCGTAGCTGATGTGCAAACAGTTTTCGTCCGAGCTATAAGGTTTTGCCACAGAAGCTTTGACCGGGATATTCTTGGATTCGCAGTACGCGATCATCTCCGTTCGCCCTGGGAAAGCCGCTCGAAATTCTTCCATGCGCCAGGGGGCGATCATCTGCACGGATGGTTCCAGTGCTTCGGCCGCAAGCTGGAATCGACATTGGTCATTCCCCTTCCCTGTCGCACCGTGAGCATAAGATTCGGCTCCCTTTTCCCGCGCGACTTGCAGACACACCTTCGAAATCAAGGGCCGGGCAATCGACGTTCCGAGCAGGTACTTGCCTTCATACTTGGCTTGCCACTGAAGAACGGGAAACTGAAAGTCTCGACATAGCTCTTCTTGAACGTCAATCACCTGCGCCGACTTGGCACCACAATCGTGGGCCTTTTTCATGATGGCTTCGCGATCTTCACAGGGCTGTCCCAAATCCACATAGACGCAGTGAACGTCGTAGCCTTGATCCTGCAACCACCCAAGGATGACTGAAGTGTCTAAACCACCGGAATACGCGAGAACCGTGCTGGGCATGTTGTTTGCTCAATTTGCAGATAGTGTTTGTGAGTCGATTTAGCGGTTGGGTATTTTCGTTAGCCACGTCACGCCTGACAAGGG
>CAYYHV010000168.1:1968-5425 GCA_964471695.1 uncultured Pirellulaceae bacterium | reverse complement strand
CGTTTCACTGCCCTGGCTCTACGGAATTCCTCGCCGGGCCGTTTTGCTTTGCGGCCGAAGCCGTACAATGCCCACATGGACGACTTACGACTTCGACAATGGGCTGAACGATTTGTTCGCGGAGAACTCCCCACCAGCGACTTTTTAGAGCAAATCCGCTCTCATCAAGTCGCCGAGACGCAGCACGCAACGGTCGACCTCGACCGGGCGAATCGCTGTGGATACCCCGAAGTCATCTACTCCAGTGGAAAAACCTGCGAAGATCTCTTGCAGATTGTTGAGCGCTTGCTGGCAGCCAACCAACCCGTTCTGGCCACCAGGGCCTCGCAGGAACAAGCCGACTTTCTGGCTCACACGTTGCCTGAACTGCGATACAACCAGGTTGGCAGGACGCTACGCATTGACCCAACAAGTCGCCGTGACGACGAATCCAACGGTCAAGTCGTCGCGATCGTGACTGCCGGCACAAGCGACCTCCCCGTCGCCGAAGAGGCTAGGGAAACCGTTGATTGGATGGGGCAACCCACCATTATGATCCATGATGTCGGTGTCGCTGGGCCGCATCGTTTGACTCCGCATGTCCCGACTTTACGATCGGCAGCCGCCGTCATCGTCGCCGCCGGCATGGAGGGGGCACTGCCAAGCGTTGTGGGCGGCCATGTCGATTGTCCCGTGATCGCGGTTCCCACCAGTGTTGGCTATGGATCGAGTTTTGGCGGCATTACAGCGCTTCTGGGAATGCTGAATAGTTGTGCTGCCAATGTGACAGTGGTCAACATCGATGGCGGTTTCAAAGCCGGTTACCTTGCCGGGATGATCGCCAGTCGGACGGCGCAACAATAATCAAAGACTACGCATGAAACTTATTCGGCATCTCGACAAGATTCACGAGCTACGTGGCGGCGCAATCACCATCGGCAACTTTGACGGAGTTCATCGGGGCCATGCACGAATCATTGAACGATTGCGGCACCAAGCCGACTTGGTGGGTGGACCTGCCATTGTCTTTACTTTTGATCCGCATCCTGTTCGCTTGCTGCGTCCTGACCAGGCGCCGCCGCCGTTGACGTGGACCGACCGCAAAGCCGACTTGCTTTCGGATCTCGGAGTCGACGGGTTGATTGCCTACCCAACGGATAAAGAGCTGCTCCAATTGTCCGCAGAAGCTTTCTTCGCAACGATCATTCTGGAGCGACTTGAGGCTCGCGCGATGGTCGAAGGCCCGAATTTTTTCTTTGGTCGTGATCGCGCTGGCAACATCGATGGGTTGCGTACTATGTGTGACGCCAACAACGTCCTTTTGGAAATCGTGACGCCCATCGAAGACGGTGACTCGCTGGTTTCGAGCAGCCGCGTTCGGACAGCAATCAGCCACGGCGATATCGTAACCGCAAACGACATGCTGACTCGGCCCTACCGTGTTCGTGGGATGGTGACGCATGGCGCGTCGCGAGGCGCCAGCATTGGTTTCCCAACAGCCAATCTTGATGCCATTGATACCCTGCTGCCGGCGCTTGGCGTTTATGCCGGTCGAGCCTGGACCGGCAACCGATCCCACGCAGCCGCAATCAATGTTGGCTCGAATCCTACGTTTGGCGAAGACGCAGTCAAAGTCGAAGTCCATTTACTCGATTTCGAAGGCAACTTGTATGGACAGCCGCTCGAGGTTGACTTTATCGCAAGACTGCGGGACATTCAGCCCTTTCCTAACGTCGACGCGTTGAAAAAGCAGCTCAAGAAAGACGTCGAAGCCACGCGGGCTGCACAATCCCCCTGAATCTGAACGAGAGCCAACATGCCTATCGACTGGGCGGCATTTGCCGAGATCGTAAACTCGAATGAAACCTTCTTGCTGACAAGTCATATCCGCCCGGATTGTGACGCGCTCGGCAGTGAACTTGGCATGGCTGGAGTCCTCGAAGCGCTCGGCAAAAAAGTCCGGATCGTAAACGGCCACCCAACGCCACCCAATCTCGCGTTCATCGATCCAACCAATCGGCTGGAAACCATCGGTACGGACGTGACCGTTGAAGAACTCAAAGATATCGACGTCATGATCATTCTCGACACTAGCGCCTGGGCTCAGCTTGGCGATATGGGCGAAGTTATCAAGACAACCAATGCTCGCAAATTGATTGTGGACCACCACGTTAGTGAAGACGATCTTGGAGCCGAGCTTTTCAAGAACACAACGGCGGAAGCCACCGGACGACTTGTCGTCGAAGCCGCGGATGCCCTCGGCGTCGAGCTGACACCGGAAATTTCCAATCCTGTATTCGCCGCGATCGCTACCGACACCGGTTGGTATCGTTTCGGTTCAGCCAAAGGCGACACCTATCGTATGGCTGGTCGTTTGATTGACGCTGGCGCCAGCCCCAACGGGTTGTACGGTGAGCTTTACGAACGCGACACGGCTGGTCGAGTCCGATTGCGTGGCCGTATTCTCTCAAGAGCCCAAACAGAACTCGACGGTCGCTTGGTCCACACTTACGTTCTCAAAGAAGACTTTGACGAAACGGGCGCACTGCCAAGTGATACCGAAGATGCGATCAATCTGACGATGGCTATCGCGGGCACGGAAGTCGCCGTGATTCTCGTCGGCCAACTCGAAGGTGGCTTCAAGTTGAGTTTCCGCAGTCGCTGTGCTGTGGATTGCAGCCAACTGGCTGCGAACTTCAATGGTGGCGGCCACAAAGCCGCAGCTGGCGCATTCATCTCCGAACCATTCGAAGACTCGCAGAAAAAAGTTCTCGAAGCCGTTCGCGCGGCGATGAGCTAACTTGCTCGCTGACAGATTTGCCGGACTGCAACGAACCAATGCTTGACGGCTTGGTTCGTGATCATATCTGCCTGCAACTTCATTTCAAAGCAAGTCCGTGTTGGGTGGCACTGGCCACTGCCAGTGTCTCTCCCGAATACACCTTCTTTATTGAGGCGTCCAACCAAGTCTCAAATCTGAACTAAGCTGTCACGCACTAGGGGCAGGCATTCTCATCGGCTGGCACGTTGACAGACGAAAACAACCCACGGACTCCAGGCGGGCAGATAGCGTAACTGCAACCACTTTTCAATCTTCGCTGAAAAAGGAATTAGGCGGGAGTTGCTAAAACGCCTAAACGGAAACCAGCCAAAACCATGGCAATCAACAATGTCGAATTTGTACTCAAGCAGCTGTTTGCAGATACTTGAGTAAGAACGAGGATAAAAAATCTCATCTCGCTTCATCCAGGATTTCAGATTTGCAAGTTGGCCTCGGTACGAGTTGCGATTATTCAACGTAAAGACGGCGACTCCACGATCTTTCAATACTCGATTCAGTTCAGGCACAAACCAGTCCAATTCGCTTACTTCGACTTCAATCGAGACGGCAATATCCATCGAGTTGTCGTCGACAGGCAGTTGGCAATCTTTTTCCGAGACGAGGATACAATTGGCTGCTGGATTGTTATCTCTACAT
>CAYYHV010000168.1:0-1958 GCA_964471695.1 uncultured Pirellulaceae bacterium | reverse complement strand
TTCAGTGCTGGTCACCTCTATTTCATGGTCCAGCAGCAACTTTGTCCAACGTCCCGACTCACATCCAATATCGATGCCGTGACGGACCTTTTTATTAGTGTTCGCAAGCTTTATTCCAGCCGAGACCGCTTGTTTCTCAATTGAAGTAAGGTACTCACCCCAACGTAGTTTAGCTTGCCTGACCCACAAGTCTGGCGCCTCGTGATCCAGTTTCATTGCATGTGACATAGTGTGCGTTTTCTACTTACTTCATCCGGCTCGCTTGATGAGTTCATTGGAAGAAAACGAGCTGACTTACGGCGGTGTGTCAAAACTCAATTAAGGGCGGCGAATTGTCTCAAATGAATTGAAATAGATTTTGTATCGCAAAATCGTGACGCCCAATTTGCAATTTCAATCTTGCCGCCACACAACTGAGTTTGAGTTTCTCGACTTCTTGATACGTCGCGATTTGTCACAGCGTTCCTGTCGCACACGATTTCTCTTGTGCACTGGCGGCAGCCGGCGACTTTTAGATTGTTATCAAAAATGTCGAAACAATACGCGAACTAAATAGAAAAGAGCGATCATTTAATTCCCGAATGTAAGCGTCGGCACAAACAATCAACGCCGTAACAACAGATGGCACTTGCCTGCCCTTTGCATCGCCCGAAGACTCGTCGTTCATTGTGGCTCCAAAGCAGATCTCAGCGCCATCGCACGCCATAAAAATGCGACCGACGACATCGATGCCGAGTAGCTTGCTGGCGTCTTTCATCCGTGGCGGTAGCAGGCGGCACAGATTGCGTGGAAAGCGCGTCATCCGATGAAGTGGCGGGCGCAGCAAACTCTCCATGCATCTACCACGAGAAAGAACTCACAAAAGGCCAGTCGATTCATATTGAAATTGCGTCGCTTGGGCTCCTTGCGACAAGCCGCCCGTCAGCACTCGAGCCTTCGAGCTTTTCGGTCTGGTAGGCAAGGGTTAACATATGGGAAGGTATTGCGTACCTTCCCACCCACCTATCCCATATCAAAATCATGCCCCAACATGACTCTCACCCGGACGTGCCTCGTCGCGGGTTTTTCGTAAAAGCAGTCACCGGATTGATCGGCGGGCTCGTCGGCTTGATTCCAGCCGCGTTGGCCGGCGGCTTCTTACTGGGTCCAATCCTTGGGCGCAACCGGAACCAGAACAACGAACCGGCCAGTGGCGATGGGTTCCTGCCACTGCCGATCGGCCCCGATGCCTTGCCCACCGATGGCAGTCCACAAGCCGTAACAGTGGTGGCTGACCGCATCGACGCCTGGAACTTTTATCCGCAGGAACGCGTCGGCAGTGTGTGGCTGAGGAAAAACGAGGCTGGCGAAATCATCGCCTTCAACTCGATCTGCCCGCACCTTGGTTGCTCAGTCGATTATCGTTCCGCGGAAGCCGATTTCTTTTGCCCATGTCACTTCAGCGCTTTTAATCTCGATGGCGAGCAACAGAATGCGATCCCGCCTCGCCCCATGGATTCTTTGGAAACCAAAGTTGTCGACAACCGTATCTGGGTCAAATTCGAAAACTATCGCGGCGGCATCGCGGAGAAGACACCCGTATGATTCGCAAACTCACAGATTGGTTCGATGACCGCACTGGTTATCGCGACTTGCTCAACGAAGCCCTCTTCGAACCGATCCCCGGCGGAGCCCGTTGGCGTTACGTCTGGGGAAGCACGCTCGTGTTTACATTCGTTGTGCAGGTGATCACGGGACTTTGTCTGTGGACGGCTTACTCGCCCAGCGTGCAACACGCATGGGAAAGTGTCTATTACATCCAGAACGTAATGTTTCTCGGCGACATTTTGCGAGGCGTCCATCACTATGCGGCTCAGGCAATGGTCGTGCTGATGGCCATCCACTTGATGCAAGTCATCATCGACGGCGCCTATCGGGCTCCGCGCGAATTCAATTTTTGGATGGGCTTGGTCCTGATG
>CAYYHV010000167.1:10160-14563 GCA_964471695.1 uncultured Pirellulaceae bacterium | reverse complement strand
CTTCAATCGATGCGTTGACTTCAATGGCGGGTGCGGATGTCGCTTCGGCCCTTGTAAAAGGTGCGATTAGGCCAGTCAGCAACGCAAGCACAATCCAAGACGTTTTGCTGCACGAGATATTTTGGGTAGGCAATTTCTAACTCCAGTAACGGCGCTGTGAATCGAGTTTGCCGATGTAGGCTGTGAACGCCATAATACGCCCTCAGCCGAAAGGGAGAACCATGGCCGATCAACAAAAACACAGAATCAACGCATGGCTGCTGATTGCCTGTGTAACTATGGGCTGCCTCGTGCATCCATCCTACGCCGAAGAAGCTCAGTGGATTTGGGGCTCTGAACGCGCCAACGAGAATGCCATCGATGGGCTCTGTCTGTTCCGAAAAACATTTACGCTCGACGCCCTACCTGAGTCTGCGGTCCTGCAGATTACGTGTGACGACCAATATGTCTTGCGAATCAACAACCGCTTAGTAGGCGTGGATGAGAACTGGCAATTCGTTGACCAGTACGACGTGACTTCAATCCTGAAACAGGGTGAGAATCAAATCTTTGTGCGGGCCCGGAATATGGCGAAGGGCCCAGCCGGTCTTATGGCCGACTTGCAATTGACCAGCAGCGGGAAGTCGACGCATATTTCCAGCGACTCGACTTGGGAAGCCAGCATCCAAAATGCGGGGACTTGGAACCCCGATGTTCTCAAAATCAAATCGTGGAAACCAGCCTATTGTTTTGGGGCAACGGCCTCAGCCAAGCCGTGGTCTTCCGGGATCACACTCAGAAAGGAAATCCGTGTCATTGCAGCAAGTCGCCGCAAGACGGGCCCGTTCCAATTGCAGGATGGCGATCGCGTGTTGTTCCTTGGCAACACGGTCATCGAACGCGAACAGCGTTATGGGTATTGGGAATCTGCATTGACAACACGATACGCTGACAAAGACATCGTCTTTCGTAACTTGGGGTGGAGCGGCGATACCGTGTTTGGTGAAGCGCGCGCTCGCTTTGGCTCACAAAGCGATGGATTTGATCATCTCGAAGTCCACGTCCATGCGGCACGACCTTCTGTCATTATTTGCAACTATGGAAGTAACGCGATCTTTGCTGGTAAGTCTGGTCTGGATTCGTTCGTAAGTGGTTACGAGAAACTCCTCGATGCCCTCGAAACTACCGGCGCCTCGATCGTGCTAATGGCGCCGTTCAACCACGAACCCTACAACGGCAAACTACTGACTCCTGACTACAATGCGAATCGCGAGTATTATGTGCGCGTCATCAAGTTGCTTGCCGAAGGGCGAGGTTGTCATTTTATGGAAATGGACACTACCAGTGACGTTCCGCTTACGGATAACGGTGTGCACCTCACTGAAACTGGCTACGGCATCACCGCCAGCGCATTCGAAGTCGCCCTTAACCTCCCCGCCCGAGCTCCCGTCGAAGTCAAACTCACTGGCGGCAACATCACCGGCGATGGAGCCATCGTTTCAGGTGCCATCACTCCTGAAGAAATCAAGCTTAAGCTGACTCCCGCGATGTTACCAGCAACTCCGTCGAATCGACTTGGTCTCACCAAATCGCCTCACTTGAAGGTCACCGGACTTGAGCAGGGAAACTACGAGATGCTGGTCGATGATCACCCCGCGAAAGATTTGACCGCAGAGCAACTTGCTGCCGGCATTCAGCTTGAGTCGCTTGACCAACAGGCTTCAGCGCTGGTCGCGGCTATCCGCGCTAAAAATGAACTGTACTTTCATCGCTGGAGACCGCAAAACGAGACTTACTTGTTTCTGTTTCGCAAACACGAGCAGGGCAACAACGCTGTAGAGATTCCGATGTTTGATCCCTTGGTGGCCGATATCGAAAAAAGGATCGCCGAACTACGTAAGCCAAAGTCTATTTCCATTTTGCTGAAGAGAAACTAGCCGATGAAGAATCTACGTTCAGCAACCCGTTCGCTAGTTCGACTACTCCTGGTCCTTTGGGTGAGCGCGTCAGCTTTCGGCCAGCGAAACCTTAAGGACATCCCTGATCCTGATCCGGAGTTACAGCGGTCCGGTTTTCAGGTCGCTGACGGATTTGAGATTAATCTCTTCGCATCCGATCCGCGCATCGCCAAACCGATCCAGATGAACTTTGATCCCGCTGGCAGGCTTTGGGTTGCGTCGAGTGAGGTGTATCCGCAGATTGAGCCCGGCAAGGAGGCAAATGACAAGATACTTGTGCTTGAGGATCAAGATCATGATGGCGTCGCGGATTCCACGACGTGTTTTGCGCAAGGTTTGCGCATTCCCCCAGGGGTGATTCCCGGTTATGGTGGAGCCTACGTCGAAAATAGCACCGAGCTTCTGCATCTCAAAGATACCGACGGAGATGGTGTCGCCGATTCTGAGCGAGTCATGTTGAGTGGATTTGGCACGGAGGATACGCATCATATTTTGCATACCCTGCGTTGGGGCCCCGAAGGTCTGCTCTATATGAATCAGTCGATCTATATCCACAGCCACATCGAGACTCCCTATGGAGTCCGCCGCATGAATGGCGCTGGCATTTGGCATTTTCGACCGGAGACTCAACGACTGGAACCATTTAACCTAGGGTTGGTCAATCCCTGGGGGCACGTTATCAATGAGTATGGTCAGTCGTTTGAGACCGATGGTGCAGGCGGAGAGGGAATCAATTATGTGTTCCCTGATTTCGTTGGCGTAACGTCTCCCGGGGCCAAACGCGTATTAAGTGGACTCAATCCGGGCAAGCCTAAGCTATGCGGATTGGAACTCATCGGTGGCTCGCATCTGCCTGACGACTGGCAAGGCGATCTGATTACCAATGACTTTCGCGCCCACCGCGTATGCCGCTACAAAGTGGAACCGGACGGCGCAGGTTACCGCACGCAGGAACTTGGTGAGCTGGTGAAGACGCGTCATCAGGCATTTCGACCGATCGACGTGAAGCTAGGTCCGGACGGCGCCATCTACATCGCCGATTGGTATAATCCGATCATTCAACATGGCGAAGTCGATTTTCGTGATGCGCGACGTGACCATACTCACGGTCGTATTTGGCGTATCACCGCAAAAAATCGACCGTTGCTTCCTCACCAGAACTTCTACAAATCCAAGACGGCTGAACTGGTTGAGTTTCTCAAGTCGCCTGAACCTTATGTGCGCCAACAGGCTCGGCGCGTCCTCAAGGAGCGTGGTCCGTTGGAGGTTCTGCCCCTGTTGGCGACGGCTCGTGGATTCAGCGGTCGCGACCGGTTGGAATTGTTGTGGGCGTACCAGTCACAAAACGAAGTCAATCTTTCCCTGCTGAAGGAGTTGCTCGCGCACGACGACTATCGCATTCGTGGCGCGGCGACGCGCGTGATGTATCACTGGCGAGAGCGAATCCCGGGAATCATGATGCGGCTCAAACGGCTGGCTGTCGACGAACATCCTCAAGTCCGCATGGAAGCTTCCCACGTATTGCGGCACCTTTCTGATCCATCCGCAACGGTCGTGGCTTTACTGGCCGCCGATCAGCCGATGGATCGTTTCCTGCGATTCGCATTAGAGCAGACCGCTGATGTAACGAAGGATAATTGGTTACCCGCGTTGTCCGAAGGCGAAATCGACTTTGGTAAGAACGCTGCTGGACTGTTTTTGGCTCTCCAAGCTGCCGGGACTGTCGATGCCGTCCCCCTTCTCCTCGCTGCCACGGACAGCTGGAAAGATGACCCCGAGGCAACACGCCGAGCGATGCAACTTGTCGCTTCCCGCGGAAACGGCGCACAGTTGGCCAGTGTCTTCGAGCGAGCCATTAACGCCAACACCCCAGCCGCGGTGCGGCAATCACTGCTCCAATCCCTCATCGCTGCCGCTCAGAATCGCCAACAGAAACCCGCAGGCGACCTCAGCGCGATTGTCGAGATGATGTGGTCCGGTAACAATGAGATCAAGGCTGCGGCCGTCGAGCTTGTGGGGCTATGGCAACTTGACGAGCATTCGGACATGCTCAACGCATTCGCCAGTACGCGCGAGTATCCCTTGCCTGTTCGTTATGCTGCCGTGCGTGCAATGGCCAGCCTGAAAGACAGGGAAGGCTTATTACTCCTTTTGGGCAAGACGAACTGGGATGCGGAGGTTTCAATAGCCGCAATTGACGGCTTAGCGACCTTTGCCCTCGAGGAAGCAGCCAACCTTACGCCTGACGAACTCGCAAGACTGAAACCAGCATACGACCCCGCACGCCTGATCAAGACTTTTCTAACCAAGGACAACGGCGACGTCGCACTCACCACAGCATTGGCTAACAGTACCGTCAAGATTGCCCCCGATGTTGCCAAGCTATGCGTTCGTGTTGCACGCTCGAGTGGTCGAAATGTACAACCCTTAATCGCGAGTTTACAAAAACTGGGGGGACTGCAAGGG
>CAYYHV010000167.1:0-10150 GCA_964471695.1 uncultured Pirellulaceae bacterium | reverse complement strand
CTGCAAGGGGAACCTGAAAAGCTGACGGCTGCCAAGCGTGTTGAATTGTTGGAGCAAACAGCCAACCTGGGCGACGCGGCACGGGGCGAGTCTGTCTATCGGCGATCAGAACTTAATTGCCAAAAATGTCACGCTATCGGCGGCGCTGGGGGAAAGGTCGGTCCAGATTTGGCGAGCATAGGAGCCAGTGCTCCCGCCGACTATATTCTTGAATCCATGTTGGAGCCCAGTGCGAAGATCAAAGAGAATTACCACAGTCTGGTTGTCGAAACCGATCGTGGCAAACTCATTACCGGGATCAAACTTCGTGAAACCAACGACTCGTTAATCCTGCGTGACGCCGAAGATCAAGTGGTCACGATTCCACTCGACTCGATTGAAGAACAAACCGATGGCGGTAGTCTTATGCCAGCCGGTTTGTTGAACGACCTGACTGAACAGGAAACGTATGACCTGCTTCGCTTCCTCACGGAACTCGGGAAAATTGGCGACTTTGCCCTGCCCCAGCAGCCCTACATGCGAACGTACCAAACGCTTACAGCAGGAGCCGACCTTGGTGGACGACGAGAGCACAACGTCTCGACTTCGAACAACTTGCCTTGGTCTGATGTTTATTCGCGAGTCGCTGGCGACTTACCCACCGAAGGATTGCCGCGCCATCGCGCACGGAACTCCCAGCATTCCGCCATCTATTTGCGCTTTCCTATTGAAATGACCTCTGACGGTTCACGTACACTCAAGCTCGACGATGGCGTCCGAGCTCGAATTTATGTGGACGGGAAACTCGAGGGGTCCGAACAACAGACAAAACTCGTCTTGAAGACCGGCACCCACTTGATCACACTCGTCATTGACGATATCGACGCCGCAAGACCTGTTCGTGCCTCCGTTGATTGAAAAATCACTCCTTTCCAAGCAAAAAACCATGTCTATCCAATGTTACATTGCATTCGCTGAAGAAGCGTCTCACATTGCGCTCTTATTGGAGACGGTTGCCAGTCATCGAACGCCCGACGAATCGTTTCGCTTGGGACGCATCGCCGATTCGGGCAACCTCCCGGATCATCGGAGCATGTACCCCAAGGGGCTGATCGATAACGAGAACGAAGTTGTCATCTGGTCGAATATGACTGAAGATCGGCTTCGAAAGATTATGTCCGTCACGGACGAATTAGCCGACCTGAGCTCCAGTCTCATTCTTGCCAACGATTACCGTGGGGCATACTCGACTGAACTCTAGGTGTCGCATCCTCGCGAACGGGAACTTCCGTGTTCTTCTCGTTCTGTGCGATCCGTAAACAGGGCGAATTCACCAGCTATCGCGTAGTCACTTCCGATCCGTTGATCGTTGAGAAGGATTGGAAGATTTCCAGCTCGATATCATCGGCAATGAATAGTGCCGACCCATCGCCCATCGCCATGTGGACTCCGCCTGGATGGAAACTACTGGCTCGCCAAGGCACGTCATGATTTGCGTTGGGTGGGAAACGAAAATACACCTGATTGTGGAACAGCATGCCACGACTATCTTCTTCCGGCGAGTCGTGACGTTCTGTTTTGCGTCCCCAGACTTCACAAACAAATGCCGTCTTGGACAGGCCATCCCGAATCTGGCCTACCCGGACCCGCGAGTCGTTGTAAAACGGTCCTTCATGTCGACAACAATGAAAATGATCGCAAGGACCATCCGGAAATGGGGTCCAGTTGACTTCGTTAGGCCCGGCTACTGCAAAGTAGTGTTGGATTCGCGATTGCCAGCGTGGCTCGCCCACCGTCAAACCGTAGTATGGGTCTGTCGGGCAACGAAATAGCGAGAGTTCTTTTTGCGCGACTTCAAGATTTCCAGGATGCGCCTCTTGGGGGCGAATTTCGAAATCCAGCATCTCGTACTCGGCCTGCAGCTCAACGTACGGCATGATGTAATTGGACCAGTTGCCAATCAAACCCGTCCAATCGCAGTGGTAATCCTTTTTGAACCCCGATGAAAGCTCGTACCCTGGGTCGTTGATCGTGCCATGATCTTCGGCTGGCGGAAGAACACGCTTCGCCGATTCGAAGTTCATCACACCCAGGCTCATTTGTCTTAAGTTGTTCGTGCAATGCGTACGTCTCGCGGATTCGCGTGCCATCCCGATAGCCGGGAGTAGCAGCGCCACGAGTATGCCAATAATGGCGATGACAACGAGTAGCTCAACGAGTGTAAATCCGGGTCGAGTTGTTCGATCGTACCGAAGGACGTTGAATCGATCCATTCAATGACTCCAACTATGCGATGCCAGAATACGATGCATCGTACCGTCTCGGACCCGTTCGAAGCAACGAAGAAGTCGTGAATGGGTTGACTCGACTTGCTTTTTGTTCGACTATCCCATCGAGATGCTAACGTGAGCGGATGGGAAATCAGCATTTAACGACATTCTGGATGGAGCCAACCGAAGTGAATGAATGGTTTTCGATAGCCGGATTCAACGATCCGATGAGCAGCATCTCTCATTTGGTAGGAGCAGTGTTTTTTTTCGCGATGTCCATCGTGCTGATGGTGGTGACTTGGAGGAACCGGACCGCATTCTGGTTCTGTTTGGAATTTGAATTCGCAACCGTGTTTCTGTTGTCAATGAGCTTCGTGTTTCACATGCTGCCCATCGACACAACGGCTCGAGCAGTCATGTTAAGGTTGGACGTGGCTGCAATCTTTGTGCTGATTGCCAGCACCTTTACCGTGATCCACGGTATCCTGTTCCGCGGATGGCGTCGGTGGGCGGTGATCCTCGTGATTTGGATTATTACGGTGCTGGGTATCACGCTAAGAACAATCTTCTTCGATACGATCCCCATGGTTGTGGGTGACGGCATCTTCTTGTTGCTGGGCTGGGTAGGACTTTACTCTGCATACTTGTTGTGGAAAGAGTACCGTTGGGCAGCCGTATTCCCAGTTGCACTTGGGGGGTTGTTCTATACCGTCGGGGCCGTCATGAATTCAACTAACTGGCCTGTGGTGATCGACCGAGTCTGGGGACCACACGAGTGCTTTCATCTGTTCGTCCTAGCAGGGCTTTGGACGCACTGGAGATTCGTATGGCGCATCGCCGATGGCTCGTTTCAGCGGCAACACGTTCACGCATCGAGACAAGCGACCGTCGAATCGTAGGTTCCACTCATGCAGACTGAACTCTGGCGGTTTGTGCCAGTAAGTACAACGCATTGTTTATCGTTTGCGTCGTCGCCTCAAAAGTGCGACGCCAGCCATCATTGCGAGGAAGCAGCCCGTCGGCTCGGGAACGACATTAGGTCCATTGCTGGACGTAAACTTGAGTCCGTTCCAAAGATTAAAGTCGGCGACGTCCACAACACCATCTGCATTAAAGTCGCCACTGGAAAAGGCGTCGTTCGATGTGAACTTGTTGCCGTTCCATGTATTAAAGTCGGTGACATCCACGACACCGTCGAGATTCCCATCGGCTCCCAAGAACGGATTCCCACCCGTTACAACTGAGTTTTCAACGCCCGCATCTGCCAGCCATTGTTGAAGATCGGTGTTGTCTACCAGCGAATCGCCATTGATATCAAATAGCAGCTCAGGCAACCCACCATTTTTTACGGCAACAATTGCGGCTGATAAAGCATCGACGTCGTCCTGGTTACATTCCCCGTCTCGATCAAAATCGCAGCCGGCAATGGGAGTCCCCACGAACCTGCGAATCCAACCATCTTTCTTGCTGGAGATATAGACCTCTCCATTGTTGTCGATACCAAATCGCATATCAGTTCGCGATTGAGTCGAGTTTCCGCTGGCGTCTTGAATCAGCTCTAACAAAGTCGTTGGTTGACCGTTCGCATCCACGAATTGCAATTGCTGAACGGGAGCCAAGAATCCATCGTTCATCGACTCCCAATCCGTGAAATCATCGCGCGTTTGCAACTGGTCCACATCGACGACATAGACTTGCCCTTCTCCGTCCGATCCGAAGTTCCCAAAGATGTATTTGCCACTCAATTCGGACGCTTGCGAGCCACGATAAACATATCCTCCGGCAATGGCAGCGCTGATCTGTCCCGTATTGGCAAAATCGTGATCGTACTGCGCCACCGGGTACGTGTAAGGATCATTCACATGATCCGCGGGAAGTTCGGCAGCCGAAATGGGGTTATCTGGCAACTTGCCAGTCACGTCGAACGTTCCTTCGCGGAACGACCAACCATAGTTCGAGCCAGCTATGCCTAAGTTGACTTCTTCAATGTTGCTTTGACCAATATCCGCGATCAACATGGCTCCATCGCCCCCACGGTCCCATCCAAAATGGTGAGGATTGCGTAGGCCATATGCCCATATCTCCGGCTCGAAACCAGCAGAGCTTACAAAGGGGTTATCCGCGGGTACCGTATAGGGATTGCCATCATTCTCTAGAGGGTTAATTCGAAGGATAGAGCCCAGGAAGTTTGAAGTATCCTGACCATTCGGGTTGAGCGTTAGATCGCTGCCGCCAATCGCAGGTGAACGGTAGTTTCCACCATCGCCGAACGAGATATAGAGATTCCCATAATCGGCATCCAATGGAGTCACGTTGGGATTAAAGCCGATCTTGCCAATATTGTGATCACCGCGCGGTTGGGATTGCGTCAAAATATCGCGTCGACTGCCGGCCATCGGTATCCCGCTTGCGTCGAGCGTCCACTCGCTTACTACGGACAAGTGACTCTCATTGGCATTTGTTTCAATTTCGTGAGCCGTGTAGAACTTGCGAAAACCATCAGCCCCCGGGTTCAACGAGTCTGGGTGAAAGGCAAATCCCCGCAACCCCGACTGTCCATCCCCGTTCTTAAAATCCGGAATGTTGCTTCGAAAGTCAAAGAGTGCCAAGGCCGAACCGCCGGGCGTGTATTCGTAAAATCGTCCTCGCTGGTCTGCAACGTACAGAGTGTCGCTACCATTCGGAGCAGCCGCAATTTGCTCAATGCGTGCGTAACGATTGCTCCCCGATCCACTGTTGGGTAACCGCACGACTTCTTCTAATTGGACAGTGAATGTCGTCGTAGGCATCACGGCTGAAATGGGATTCGCGGCCGGGAGCTGTCCCGAAAGCTGACGACTCGTGAGTACCGTAAGGACCAATCCAATATAGATATCCCATTTCAACGTCGTCGATTTATTCATAGTTTCCCGCCAAGCACTCAATTGAATTGACCGATTTTACCTTGCTGATTCCCGACCTTCCGAGAGATCGTACCAGTCTGGCCACCGGGATCCTAGCAACTCGTTACGTCGCCCGCGATTCAAGAAGTTTTTCAATCGCATTTTTATCTTTTCTTGTTAGTCCTACAGCGTGCCATCGTGACTCAATTCGAGGGTCGTGTTGGACCTGTGCTGTGCATTCAGTCCTTTTTTTGTGATCGCGTGCGCGGATTGCGCAATGGCATGATTCGAGTACGACCTCCTAAGAGGGTGCGCAGATTGCATTACTCGGTGAACTGCATGGAACCGGAAAGCGGGATTCCTCGAGTTATCCTTTGATGACCGATTCGTTGGAATGCGTCTTCGCAGTACCGATGCTGAATTTTACTTCCTACATACCCGCCTGCAGAGCATCTAAGTGGCGACCAAAGTGGTCGTCTAAAACGGCCGCGTAGGTATCTGGATGGGAAGTCAGGCAATCCTTGACGATCGGGCCCAACTTTTCGTGGGTGAGCACGCTTCCGAACGTACAGTGCAGGATTTGACGCCCCGGTTTTGTGAATCCTATGCCGACGGGAACCTCTGACCAGAATTCAAGGTACTCGCGTTCCAATTCTTCGATGGACACATCGGATACAGGTGGGGCATCATGGAGCGTCGCGGATACGTGATAAGTCGCTTTGTCCGTTTCGTAGCGTGATCTCGAAAAGTCCACAATCTCTCGGAAAGACGACTCATCGTGCCGAGCCACGACGCGTAGCGCTTCGAGATAACTCGTCCCAGCGGTCTTTACGTGGAAACATCCCCCGGTGGCTCTCGCCAGTGATGTGTACATCGAGACTTTGTCGGACCCCGAATGCAGGCTGATTTTGTACGGACCTAACTGCTTCGCGATCGCAGCATGATCTGCCAGCGACTTGTCGAGTAATCCCAGATCGCCCTTAAAGTCGACTCCTTTTTCAAAGTGCCCGATAAAGCGCGGCGCCAGGCTGACGAGTTTCATACCTGCCGACAGGCATTCGCTGGCTACGATGTAATGTTCCGCCAAAGTCGTTGGTTGATCCGTCTCGTCCACGGATAGTTCTATTTCGTATTCCCGATCCGCGCCTTCTTGAACACTGCGAATGTAATCACCAAGCTTGGTCGCGTGTGCAATGGCTTCCCCGTATTTCACTGCTGCCCGCATACAGGCTTCTTCATCCAATTCAATTTTTGTCCCGGTCGTCAGTCCGACTTGTTTACCCAGATACTTATCGAACCAAGACGCATGCTGTCGTGCCCCGTCGAACTTTGCACGAACGGTGGCTTCGTCATAGTCATCCGTCTTTTGGTCCACGAAACCCGATGGGTCGATTGTGAAGAAGGTAAATCCAACCGCCGCCGTTACGTCAACATCTTCAGGAGTCTTTAGGTGGTCGGCATCGGCTCCGATGTCCCCCGCCCACCCCGACGCACTGGCACCATTCAAGGCATCGTCCATTACCTGCTGCGGCGTACGCGACGTTCGAAACATCTCGCGAATCGATTGTTGAGGCAGGATCGGAGCGATTCCAACCCCACAACGTTTCATCGCTGCGACATGCCCAGGAGTCGCCGTTCCAATACGATCGCCGAATCCAAAACTTGGCGTGATGCCCAGAGGTTTACATTTGTCTGACATAGTTGCGCTTTTGTATGGTTACTATTCTTGAGTCGAAGAATGGAGGTCACCGTCCTCCTGAGTAGTACGTTAGAGTTCTACGTGAATCTTGGTAAAACGGCCCGGATCAGAGTCCCATTCACGCATCGCTTCCGGTGCGTCGTCGATGGACGTCGTCATCGTGATAACTTCATCCAGTGGGAAGTCGCCTTTCTCGAGCATTGCGATAACACGTCGAAAATCTTCCACGACCGCATTGCGTGAACCGCGAATGTCGAGTTCCTTATAGACGAAGGGAGTGACATCGTATTCAACGGGCCCTTTGGACCAACCGATATAGACGACTCGTCCGGTCGGTGCGACCTCTTCGACGGCTGAGCGATAACATGCTGGCAGACCCACCGCCTCGATAAAAACATGAGGACCGTGACCATCCGTCAGTGATTGGAGCCGGTCGTGTAAATTCTCAGTGACGGAATTGATCGTTTCATCAGCTCCGCACGCTCGGCCTTTATCCAACTTCCGATCGTCGATGTCGATTGCGATGACTCGAGCGCCGGCAAATTTGGCTCCGGCGATGACTCCCAAACCAATCGCACCGCATCCGAAAACAGCCACCGTATCATCGGCAGTGACTTCGCCGCGCCAGACGGCGTGGGAACCCACCGTGAGCGGTTCCACTAGAGCCAACTCGGTCAAGGAAAGCTTCGGTGCCGACAGAAGCTTTTCGGCTGGTGCTTGGAAGTACTCACACAATGCACCATCAGCCTGGACGCCCAAGGTGACGTTCTCGCGACAACAGTTGGGTCGATTTCGCAAACACCCCATGCACTTGCCGCACCCTGAGTAGGGAATCACAAGGACTTGATCGCCGATCTTCAAATTGGTGGTCGCTTCGACACCGATTTCAACGATGGTCGCACCAATCTCATGGCCAGGAATGCGTGGATAAGTCACAAGCGGATTGATGCCGCGATACGCAGCCAAATCGCTGCCGCAATATCCGATGCGATTCACTTGCAACATCACCTTGGACGGATCAAGGGATGGCCGATCACAGGTATGCGCGTCAATCGAGCCTGGCTGTATAATTTGGATAGCTTTCATTTTGGCTCGGCGATAAGTTTGTCGTTAGTTGAACGAAGGTTGGTTAAGTTTACGAAAAGCCAGCCGGTTGAAACAGTCGACCTATCGTGCGGCAAGCTTGCCCAATGGGCGAGCTAATGCGTGTTTCGAACTTCTTCGAATAACAAACTCGCTCAATACGATTGATCTTATTGACTGAGTGTTTTTTCGCCTCGCGGGAAGACGACCTTGAGGTCCATCGGATCATCCATGTCCTTCTGGAGCTGGACTAAGCGCTCAAACAATTCGTCAACTTTATCGGCGTATTTTGCATCGGTCGATAAATCATGCATCTCATGTGGATCATTTTTCAAGTTGAACAGTTTCAATACGTGCGCTTCGGGATAAACAAGTAGTTTCCAATCGCCGACTCGCACCATCCGTTGAAGGTCCTTAAGATAGCATCCATAAAGGGCCGAACGTTTCGCTGCGGATGGTTCGTCCTTGATAAGGGGAAGCAGCGATTGAAATTCGACATGCGACGGCTTTTCAGCATCAGCCAGCTCCAATGCGGTCGGCATTACGTCTTGCATGTAGATCGGCGTATCGCGTCGTTCGCCAGCCGGGACATCAGGACCGACGACAATAAAGGGGACTCGCATGCTGTGGTCGTACATATTCTGTTTGCCCAACAGTCCATGTTGACCGCAAGCAAGTCCATGGTCCGCGGTAAAGAAGATGTACGTGTTGTTGCGTTTTCCCGTCGCGTCAAGCGCCGCGAGAATACGACCTATCTGTTCGTCCATATGGGTGATGAGTGCATAGTATTCTTGCCGATTCACTCGAATCGCAAATTCTGTCCGTGGGAATGGGGCGAGGTCCTCATCCCTGAGGATCTTCATCGTCGTGACGCCATCCTTGGTAGTGTGCTTCCTTCCGTAGCATCCAATCTCTTGCTTTTGTGGATAGGAGGGCAGAAAGTTAGCAGGTATTTGGACTTTTTCCTGCGGGTACATCTCCACAAACCGCTGCGGTGATTGGCGAGGATCATGCGGTGCATTGAAGGCGAGATACATGAAGAATGGATCGTCGTTGCTCCCGGCTTGCTTGAGGAAAGTCTCGCTATCTTCCGCAAGGACTTCACTCCAATGTTTCCCGCCTTTCCAAAAGCCGCCGAACTTCTTATCAAACGGCGACCACTTGTCAGGTTGCCCTTCGACTGGGCGCACATAACCATCCGGAGTCTGATTGGGCATTCCGGGTCGTTCGTGGACAACGTGATCAAATATCTCTTTGGTCTTTAACCCACCGACGTGCCACTTGCCCGTCAAATAGGTTTCATAGCCAGCGGCGTGCATCAACTGTGACCACGCGACTTTTTGAGTGGCCAGTTTTGGTTTGTCGGCTTCGAAGGCTCGCCATACTGACATCCCCGTATTTAACATCGTTCGTGAGGATACGCAGACGGCACCCGTCCAGGCTCCCATGTTGTACGCATTCGTGAAAGTCGTTCCGCTTCGAACGAGCGAGTCGAGGTTAGGCGTTATGACTTCGTCGTCACCCAAAGCCGCAATGGCTTCGTAGCACATGTCATCCGCAAAGATGAACAAAACGTTTGGCTTCTCAGCAAACGAAAACGAACTCAGGGACACAGTTGTGATCAAGATCAGTGAAAGAGTGCGTATCATCAACAAGCTCAATGTTAGAGTGAACGAAATCAGGACGATATGATAACCGCAAGTCGGTGAATGTCGAATCGTTACGCGAGATAGTGGATGGTCGATTGCGACTTGAGCTCTGCCGCCTTCTCTTCAGGAGACGATGAGTTGAGAAAGTTTCCGCCACCAATCTCCGGTCCCGAGAGATACTTCAGCAAACCTGGGCTTCGAAGCGGTGGATGCAGTTCGATATGAAAGTGAAAGCCATCGTATGTTCGATCCACCGGGGCTTGATGAAGCACCAGAACGTACGGAAATGGCGAACTCCATAAATTGTCGAAGCGGATCACCACGTCTAAAAGACACGAAGCAAAACAATCGACTTCATCGTTGCGCAGCCCAGCTACATTTTGCATCTCCCGCTTTGGTGCGACGTATACTTCGTAGGGAAATCTCGCAAAGTATGGCACGAAGCTAATCGCGGACTCATTTTCCAACAAGATGCGTCGTCCGTCGGATTGCTCATTCGCAATAATCTCCGAGAACAGCCCCCTTCTCTGCTCCACCAGGTAGGCTTCACAAGTTCGCGATTCATTTTCAATGGTCTTGAATGCGAAA
>CAYYHV010000166.1:0-14735 GCA_964471695.1 uncultured Pirellulaceae bacterium | reverse complement strand
ATGTACGCATACGGTCATACCGGATCAATCAATCTTTTCGTGGATCCCGGTAACGATCAAATTTATGCGCTAGAGACGTTTGAGATTGCGCAGTTGCGAAAGTTCCTTCCCGGAACGCCCGGCGAAGAAATCTCTGTCGACGGTCCTGGGTTCACGGTTTCTTTTCCCTCAAACGGAGTTGCATCTGACTCAATGTTGCATCTGTCGATTGAGCAGGATTTGACCTATTGGGATGGCAACGGGATTGCTCCGGCTCCGGCGACTTTTCTGCTGAACGCGCCCCAATTCGACAATCAGGGTGTCTCCAATACTTCGCCCGTTTCCGAGTACGCCGTAAATGCCTCAAGTGGAAAGCTAACGGGAATGGAGTGGGGGTTGTACAACGGGCTTAATTTCTGGGAAGCCCACGGTATCAACTTTATTGAAGAGCTGGATGCGCCAGCCGGCATCTATAGCGTGGCGGCCAGAATTTCCACGGAAAGTCATCTCGAGTCACCCGTGTTCGCAATTCCATTCGTTTACGATCCAAACGACGAATGGGATGTGGCGGCCGAAAATGCAGGTATTGCACGCGTGCGCGAAGCCACAGCCGCGTTTGACATTGCTGACATTGATGCGGATGGGCATGTTGACGTGGCGGATGTGGACGCATTGGTCGCTGCGATCGTCGGTGGGTCGAATCCGGCGCAGTTCGATTTGACTGGCGACGGATTGGTCACCGATAAGGATCTCAATGAATGGCGGATGCAGGCAGGGACTGCCAAGTTGCCGACGGGAGCTGCCTTTATTCGCGGCGACGCGAATCTGGATGGAGTCGTGGACGTATCCGACTTTAATCGGTGGAACCTGAGCAAATTCTCGTCGGTTGCGGCTTGGAGCCAAGGTGATTTTGACGCCAATGGCGTCGTTGATGTCTCGGATTTTGGTATCTGGAACGCCAACAAATTCACGTCGGCGCTTGATTCCCCAGTGCCCGCTCCAGTACCTGAGCCGAGCACGTACGTTTTAACCCTCATGTCATTTTTATTCGCTTGTCGGTTTGCCAGGCCGAAATTAGACTGAACTGAGGGCATTCTTCATCGGTTATCTACGAGCAAGCCACTGCTAGACGCGATATCTACGATCTAACAAACGGGTTTTGATTGATCCGTTTTTCGAATATGTGGTTGTGCACGAGGCATGCCGATCACGAAGGGCGGTTGATTCGTCAATCACCGTCGTATCATCAAGATAAGGCCGAGGAACCTATGAAGAAGACGCTATGCTTATTTTTTGCTTTGACAATGTTGGCCATTTCGCCCGTTGCCGCTCAGGTAACACAGTTTCAAACGGAGCTCGATGAGAGTTTTGTCATTTTGGGTGGAGTTCAAGGAACGGATTCCAATGCGACAGCCGTTGCCAACTTTACGTTGACTCAAGATCCAGCCGATCCATCAGCCACGACTTTGACCTACGACATTCAATTTGAGAACGTAGATCTTGATGGATCGCAGACGCCGTCGGTGCTCGACAACATTACCGCGCTGCATCTACATGATACGACTCGATGTGCCCCGAATGTGCCACAATGCATCGCCGGAACGGATACGGCTGGGACCATCCACGTGCTCAACATTTTTGGTTTACCGCGGAATGATGATGCGGATGTGATGGTCGATCCGGTTGCGAGTACCATCTCAGGAATCTGGGACGTAAGCGACACTTCGGCACCCGGAACGATGGCTCCTACGCTTTCCATCGCGGACCCAGCGGTTATCGACTTGCTGATGAATGAACAAGTCGCTTTGTTCGTGCATACGAATGAAATCCCATCGGCAGCCAGTGGAGGAATGTTACGACTGGTACCCGAGCCAGGAACGATGGCCCTTTCGCTTTCCGGTCTGTTGCTGATGTTGGCCGTCGTACGACGTCGTAAGTAGATACGCCGATTCGAACACAATTTCCACAGTACAAGAAAAGAGCAACCCGTATTGGTTGCTCTTTCTTTTGTTTGTTTCTTGATTGCTCAACTCATTCATGAATTCATGGGGGAGCGATCTCGGTAGATGGCGATTAGCGTTCGGCCCTCCCGCTGCCAGGCGGGTGTGTCTATCGTGGCGTTTTGGCTAGGATCCAGGTCAGGGCAAGATCAGGAGCGTGATTGCTTCTGGAAATCTCAGCCGTCAAGAGGCTGTCGATGTGAACGGGTACATGCTTGATACGGAGATCAATCATCTGGTCGCCAAGCTCGATCGAGTCCAGAGCGCAATCGCATAGCGTTTCGAAGTTGCTATCGAGTCGAAAATTCATGAGCTCGCTCAGTCGAAAGATAGGAGCATGTTCGTTGTCAGCATCACGACTTTGCAATTCGAACCCAAAGAATGGATGACTAAACGGTTCGGTGTGCAATTCGAGTTGAACAGTGGGGGTGCTTGGCTTGGCGACCGGGCGTTTTTTGGGTGCGGCGGCTGAGCTTGAATTGCGTAGATTCGGCGCGCTCGTCGTCCGTGAACTCATGGTGCTCGGATTAGGGTGGATGGATAGCGAAACACTGACGGCAAAAACGGCAGAAGCCAAGGCAAAGAATTTCACTCGTAGACTCCAAAGAAAACACTAATCGGTGGGACATTTCCACGTTAAGTTCGGAGGGTTCAGAATGCGATATCGGAATGCTCGTTTCGAACGATGAAAAATCAGCGTGATTCGGTTTGGGCGGAATGTGCGAATTGCAGCCCAGCCTGATGCCGCAGATGTTGCAGAAAGTCAACGATTTATCTGCCAGTACATCGACTTACGTTGTCGACGTCGTACCTGCAAGGCGCAATCGCACGAGAAGCGAGTTCAATTCGGCTTTGGCGGAAGCGACTTCTGGGAGTTGAGAGCAAAGTGCCGCGGATTCCAACTCACTGACCAATTCGAAATAGGTCGTTTCGTGAAGCGACAGATCGGTTGCGTCGATCGTGCCTTTCTCAGGCCCTGTCATCTTTTGATGAACGAGATCGTCAATGAACGGCAGCTTCTTCTCATCGTTGAGTACCCGCAGGTTGGCCTCGATCGTGCCCGTCCGCATCAAGTGTATTCCCGTCAGAATGACGCGGTAAACGTAGAGCAGCGGTTTGATCCGTGGCGGATTCGACTTGTTGAAAAGCGCCCATTGCGTTTTCGCAAATCCCAAATAGTGATGTGCATGGTGCCTTGTTACGCAGCCTTGTGCGGCCGCGATAAGTTCTTGATGTTCAGGTGTCGTCGCGACGACGAGCGGAGACAATAGTTGCTCCAGGACGTAGCCATTCTTCTTCAGCATCAGCTCGAAGAACTTTCGGGCATCATGCGTGACCAAGTCGATCTCCAGGCCGTCGTGCACGCGCTCTTTGGTGACGGTTTCTTCGCCAACGTCCAAACCGACAAGTTGATCGAGCGGCAGCAGGTGCACGCCACGCAGGTCAAAATCCGAATCAGCGGATGGGAATCCGTACAAGTGCGCGCCACTGATGGTTACGAACAAAAGTGGGTACGGATGAAGGCCGACTTGGCGACGCAGTAACTCGTAGTTGATGTGAGTGGCATTCATGGTAATCCTCTCTCAATCGCCAATTGACGCGCTCTAACAAGGAAGTCGTTTGCCCGTTCGTAGTCGGGACGTTCTGGCAAGTTGGTCTCAGCCAGGGCGTGGTCGAATTCGATATGCAACGCTCGTCGCCAGGATTCGACGTCTTTCCAGCCAAGCTCACCCGTCTTTATCGCCAGCAATTGTTCTCGATGGGGGCCGACATCAAGGGCCACACTGCCCTCGCGCAGCACATGAATTCCGGAGATCAGCAATCGGATCAAATGCATCAAATGCTTGGGTTTGATTTTCCCTTGATTCTTCATAGCAATTCGCATTCGTTTAAACTGCGACATCACATAACCATTGAAGGTTTGGTAAACGAGGCGAGACAGAAATGCTTCCCGCATGTCCAATAGTTCCTGCCCCAACGGCGTCACGTGTTCAATCATTGGTGAATACAGGCATTCGAGAATGTTTGGATTCCCCTTGAGGGCCATCACGAGAAACTTTTGCAACTCCCAGTATGTTTCCTGAGCTTCGTCATTCTCGAGTTGTTCGGGAACGCCGTAGAGTGACCATTGCAATTTGGCAGGAGGCAGGTAAATGCCCCGACGATCGGTATCGGACGTTTCGGTCTCCAGTCCAAACGCGCGCGAACCGACGATACAACGGTAGATAATACGATCGTATAGATTGCCGGTTGCGAGTGTCTTGGACGAGTCGTTGAGGAGCCCTTGTTTGTATTCTGCCAGTAGCATCAGACTGTCGTGGCGCACTACGGCCTCGAATCCGTCCACAAATCGAATTCGGTAGGGGTGCTGCCTGTCGCTTGGTGAATTGACAACTACTCCAACGGCACCGGGCGGATGAGCCGTCTGGCCGTTCGAAGCTTCGATGCGTTTGAGTGAGACGACTTGCGTTCCCGTAGAGAAGATCAACTGAGGCGTGTTATGGACTCGGTTCTTCATAGTGCACGCGACAAATTGGGATTCAGGATTGAATAGGACTCTATTCAGCCTCTCACGATGGATTCACGCAATCGCAAAACCAAAGGCTGACGCAGCCAGGCTCTCGATTAGACACGTTATTCTATCCGTGGTTCACCGTTTATGTGGCCAGCGATATAGCCGCCGAAGTATTTGTTTTCTCGCGCTGTACGAAAAAACGCTGCAGCCACCGGGCTGCAGCGTTGTCAGTCTATCGAGTCTGCGGTTTGAGCCGTTTTAGAATTCGGAATAGAACGAATCGACGGATTCTTCATGGTTTGAACTGGAATCAAACATTGATGTTCGTCGATCACGAGCGTCCGATTCGTCTTCCTCCTGAACAGTCGCGAAAGTGACTCGAGAAATGTCGATCGCCGGTTTTGTGCGATTGAGACTCACTTCCTCGTCCACAACCGTTGGAGACGTTGCAGAGTCGCGAGCCGCTGAAGTGAACTTGTTCGTATTCCAAAGATTGAAATCGCCCACGTCAACGTTTCCGTCGAAGTTAAAGTCACCATCCGCATGACATGCGCCTGAGGTGAACTTGTTGGCATTCCAGGCATTAAAGTCCGAAACGTCCACGTCGCCGTTCAGGTCGGCGTCGCCCAGCAGCAATCCCATCACGTCCGTGATCATGTACTGCCCATCCGCCGCGTCGATCGTTCCGTCACCATTGAGATCGTATTCTGACCCTACGTTGCCATTGCCCAATGCCGAGCACATGTGGTCCACGTCCGCTGCGTCAACGACGCCATTGCCATCAAAGTCGCCGGCCTGGGTCGTAGGGACATTCACGTTGAGCGTGTAACTCTCGTTGGTCTCTCCGCCCGTTCCGCGGACAACAATGTAGTACAGTTCATTTTGCGTGACGCTGATGGACAAATTCTCGTTGTCGGTGCTTGAGGTGCTCGTGGCAATTTCTGTCAGCGTCGCATCGTAGACGGCCAGCTCAAGATCGCCTTCGCTATGCGTAAACAACGCGTCGATCGTGGCGGTCGCGTCGTTCTCGGGTTGGAATCGGAAGAAGTCCTCATCGCCGGAAAGGTGAATGCTCAAATCGGCTTCGTTCGCGCTGCCGATCGCACCCAAGTCCACTGCCTGTGGGAAAGCATTGTTGGGTTCATAGCGGTCGCCGTCGGGAGTCTCGACGCCCGTGAACTGTAGTCCCCAGTCGCGAAGGGTACCCGTGTCTCCGCCCCAGTCATCCTCGACTTCGATGGTCCAGGTGCCGAGCGCATTTTCGCCATTGAAAATGGCAAGAGGGTTCAGTCCAACGCTGGTGTGGTTGACGTTGAAGATGCCAGTAAATGGTGCGCTAGCGTCACCAAGAAAGTTTGAGGATTGGTCGTCAATGACGGTATTGGTGAAGTCACTTTCACCGCCCAAAAATCCACTGGGGTTCAAGTTTGCCGATCGAATAATCTCGGCGGTGGTTCCCGATGGTGAAGTCAAGGTAAACGTCAAGTCACCGACATAGGTGTGATCCAGATTGGTGATCAACAGATTGACGTCGGTCAGTTCAACATCTGGGCCTTCGAGCGTACTCGTTATTCCAGGAGCCGGATCATCGCCGATGGCAATTGGAAGTGATGGATCGTCGCTCTCGACCGAAGTCGTGATCAAATCACCAGGTCCATTCAGTTCGAGGTCGTAGCCGTTCACCGCATCGTCCACGCCGTCGATCTTGATGAAGTACGACTGGCCCTGCAGGACTGGGAAGCTTACGCTTTCCAGATCGGAATTGGTGGATGACTCGATGACGAGCTGCTGGCTTGAGTCGTAGATGGAAAGATCAATGTCACCCAAGTCATGAGTGAACAGAGCTTCTACCGTGAAATCACCATCACCGGCTGTGGTGAATTTGAAAAAGTCCTCGTCGTCGTCGACATGAATCGACAGTCCCGGTGCATTGAAGAAACTCACCGTGCCGAGATCAAACGAGTCAGCAAACGAGTCATTCGATTCGTAACCATCGCCTTGTGACGTGCCACCGCGATTGATGGTTACGGGGATGGTCGTCTTATTATTCGACTCATCCGATTCGATAAGCTGATCATCGGGATCGACAATGACCTGCATGAAGTAATCGCCATCGGGAATCGTTGCGATATTGATCCATTGGTCGGACAATCCGGAACCATAGACATCTGACCAACCTTCGGAGATGCCTTGTCGAGTCGCGCCACAACTACCGTAGCTTGACGGATTGGTGGTACCCGGCAATGGAGTGATGTCGATCAGACAGAAACTGACTTTACCGCCTGTGGCAACAATTTCACCCGGAACGCCACCATTGTCGGCATGCAGGTTGTAAATTGCATACCCATCGAAGTGGATGTGTCCATGGGTTGGATGGTAAGTGAATTCTCCGGCCAACACGTCTTCGAAGGAACCATCGTCTTCGAAGATACGTTGGTAAACTTCCTGATTGCCGCTGGGAAGCGCTGCGCCACCGCGTATCTCCAAGGGGCCGTCACCCTGATTCGCCAAAGCGGTACTGAAGCGCAACAAGTCGCCTTCAATGCGATAATCGTGGAGGTAGTTCTCGCTGTTACCTTCCCACGCGAAAAGATCAGGAAGCAACTGAGCAAGTACCCTGCGGTCTTCAAGTAATTCGGTTGTCAAAGTACGACGACGAATGGACGAAACCATATCACCCCCAACGGTTCAGATCGGCACGCGGCAGAAAGAAAATACTGCCTTTAGCTTAGTCGTTATTGAGGGTATTTGATACGCACGAATTCTATTCGATGCGGGAAAACGGCTACTTTGGGAGACCCTCGCCCATGGCCACCAGTTCGCTCCATTTCGCCACGACAGCCTCCTTGCCGCTCACGGGGCTTTGGCAGACAAACTTCTCGCAGACGTAGACTGCGGGCGTCCCATAAAGTGGTTTGCGGCCGAGGAAAATGGCGTCGAGAAAATGGGAGCCATCATCGGTCTCAGCGACCTCGCGAAGTGCTATCACGCGGTTGGGTATAAACCGCCGCCAAAACGCATCGAGCGAGTCCTGCGTCGCTTTTTCGTCGACTTCGCCCACCATGACAACTTCCGGGAACGGTCCCGTTTGCATGTCCAATGCGATCAAGAGCTGGCTGGCCGCAGCCGGAGATGTTTCCATCAATTCAGACGCCATGTCGAGTACACCGCGGGCGTCAGATAACAAATCGGCGCGGCCACACAGTTTCCCAAGTCGCGTAAACCCAGTTGCAACCATTCCATTACCGCTGGGAACAGAACTGTCATGAATATCTTTTTGCCGAGTGATCAACTTTTCATGGTCGCTCGCCGTAAAGAAAAATCCATAACCACGGGTGTCACCGAACTGTTCGCGAATGGTATCGGCAAGCCGCATGGCTCGATCAATCCACGATTCATCAAATGTCGTTTCGTAAAGCGTAATGAAGCTGTTCAGCAGGCATGCATAATCATCGAGATAGCCAGTGAATCGAGCTTGTTCGTTACGGTAGCTGTGTAGCAGTCGTCCATTTTCATCGGTCATGCGATCGAGAATGAAATGAGCCGCCTTGGTCGCAGCCTCGACAAATCGAGGCTCACGCAGGATGCGACCGCCCCGAGCCATCGCGTCGATCATCAAGCCATTCCAGCTGACGAGAATCTTGTCATCTTTGCCCGGCCGGATTCTCTGGTCACGATGTGCTAAGAGTCGCTGTCGAGCCGCATCCATTTCCTCGCGAAGTTGGCTTTCGTCAAGGTCCATCGCAACCGCGGACTCGGCAAGTGAGCGTTGCAGATTCAGTATGTTGTCGCCTTCGAAGTTGCCGGATGCTGTGACATCGAAGACCTCACAGAAGCGAGCCCCCAGATCGGTTCCGAGGACTTCGTGAATTTCCGAAACCGACCAGACGTAGAACTTGCCTTCTACGCCTTCACTGTCCGCATCTTCTGTGCTGTGAAATCCTCCGAGGGGGTCCGTCATGTAGTTCAGGATGTATTCAATTGTCTCGCGCGCGATGGTTGCGTAGTTCTCATTCCCCGTCGCGACGTATCCATCGAGGTAAGCACCCGTCAAAAGCGCATTGTCGTAAAGCATCTTCTCGAAGTGCGGAACCAGCCATTTCTGATCGGTAGAATACCGCGCGAATCCACCGGCAAGTTGATCATACATTCCGCCGGCGGCCATACGATCCAGCGTCAGCGTGACCATGTTGAGAAGTTCAGGGCGCCGGGTGCGATGCCAGACGCGGAGGAGATACTGCAAGCCCATCGCCGTCGGAAACTTGGGTGCCGTGCCAAACCCGCCATGGGTCGCATCAAAAGTCTTTTCGAATTGAGTTGCACTTTCAATCAGTTGATTGGCATGAGCCAACGAGAACTCGTCCGTTTTTCGAGCAACTCCAATCTCGGCAATGCGTTCGGTCAGCTTCCCCGCTTGCGTGACGGCTTGATCTCGGCGGTTGTTCCATGCGTCCATAACGGCTTGGAGCACGCGGTCAAATCCTGGCATCCCGTTGCGTTCCGTCGGTGGCCAGTAAGTCCCGCCGAAAAATGGTTGCAGATCAGGCGTGAGGAATACGGACATCGGCCACCCGCCGCGACCGGTCAGCAATTGCACCGCCGTCATGTAAATGTTGTCGAGGTCCGGGCGTTCCTCGCGATCGACTTTGATGCACACAAAGTCCTGATTCAACTGCGCTGCGATCGAATCGCTTTCAAAGCTTTCGTGCTCCATCACGTGGCACCAATGGCACGCAGAGTAACCGATCGAAAGAAAGATCGGTTTCTGTTCCGATTGGGATTTCGCCAGCGCTTCTTCGCCCCATGGATACCAATCCACCGGATTGTTAGCGTGCTGGAGAAGGTAGGGACTGGTTTCTTGAGCGAGTCGATTAGGCATGTCTCGTGAGCGCCATTTTTTTTGGAAGCGCATTTCTGAGTGAGCGGAAAGACGCTACTCACGCGTTCCACAAGTTGCTTATGTCAACGCCGATCCAGGTTGCCCTCAGGACCGGCGAGTCTACATTCCAACCCGGTTCGAATTAGTCTTCGCGGCTGGTGATCTCAATCAGGTGATAACCAAACTGAGTTTGGACTGGGCCATGGATTTTGCCCAATTCGGCGCTAAATACGACATCGTCAAATTCTTTGACCATCTGGCCTGGTGTGAACTCGCCCAGTGCCCCACCCTGTTTTCCAGATGGGCAAGCGGAAAACTCCGCAGCGACGGCGGCAAAATCCTGCCCGCCTTCGATCGCGTTTTTCAGATCCTGACAAGCTTCTTCGGTCTCAACAAGAATGTGTCGTGCAGCGGCTTTGGCCATAATGATGGGTCCTTAAGATCATTGGTTTCCAAGATGATTTGAACCAACCAGCGTAGGGGATTCCGAGCCCGTTGGCTACGCCTCGAACAGCGTCCTCAAAGCCCGAATATGATCTGGCGTGGTACGGCAACACCCACCCACCGCGTGGACACCGAGGTCACGCCACGATTTGGCAAGGTCCGTAAATGAATTGACCTCCGCGACTCCCTCCCACGCGCGACTGGTCGGATTAAACGTTTCGCCAGAGTTTGGGTACACCACTATCGGTTTCTCCGTGCCCTTGCGTATCTCTTCAATCAGGTCGGCGATGAATTCTGGAGCTGTGCAGTTGACGCCAATCGCAGTGACGTTATCAAGTCGATCTATCGTACGAGCACATTCAACCATCGGCGTCCCATCGGAAATGTGCTTGCCATCTCGACAGCTGAAGCTGATCCATACGTCGATTTCCAGGGACTGATTGGCCAAATCGCCGATCGCTTTGGCTTCGCTTATTGACGGGATGGTTTCGCAAAGCATTAGATCGGGTGATTCGGCCGCGAGCAGGTGCCATCGCTGCTCATGGAACGATCGCAACTGTTCCTGTGTCTTGTCGTAATCGCCAGTAAACTCGGCTCCGTTCGCCAGGTAGGCTCCGTAGGGTCCCACGCTGGCTGCGACAAGCGGGCAACGCTGTCGTGACGTCGCGGCGTTTGAATTCCAAAATTCGTCTCGTGTCGCCTGCGCCAATCGGACGGCTTGGCCGATCGTCGACGCAGCATCTTGCTCGCTCAATCCCATTGCCAGGAATCCTGGCAGCGTGGCTTGGTAGCTTGCCGACGTAATACAGTCCGCACCGGCGGTTAAGTACTCGCGATGGACTTTGGCAATCGCCTCGGGTTGTTCAAGGAGTAAGCGAGCTGACCATAGGTCCGTCAAGAGATCGTGGCCGTGGGCTTCGAGTTGCGTGGCGAGTCCGCCATCGAGAACGAAAAAGTCTGGCTTGGTCAATTGATAGGCCATGGTTCTGTGGATCAAATCAAAAACTTTATGGTATCCGTGAACGGCAAGGTGCAAGCCGCCGGTCCTTGCAGCATCCATCGGCGGCTAGGCAGTGTACCAACAACGACGACGGTTCTCGACTCAAATACCTAACCTCGAAAGTGGCGACAGCCTGCCGTCCCTTTGGATCCAGCTCGACTGACCGATTGGCATGTCGATTCTCGGCAATCTACAATATGACTTCGATTTTTAAGAACTTGATGAGTGAGTCGCAGCCGGATGTCGATTTCTGAATTGGAATACGGGGGAAAACGTCGCTACCAAGTGCGGGTGATGCGCAATGGCAAGTCTCATTCGAAGGTTTTTACCAACAAGCGGGAAGCCAAAAGCTTCGAGAAGAAACTCATCGATTCCCTCGGACCACCGCGCAGCCAACGAGGGGTTCCCAAAAAATCGACTCCACCTAATACCGGTATCAAGCGCATCGTCCGACGTGTCTTTCGCCGTGAGGGTCGAAAGCCAGTCGAGGTTTACACCGTCTACTATCGTACGGCCGCTGGCGCCCCGCGTTACTCCAATGTCTCGATTGACTATTGGGGAGAGAAAAAGGCTTTGCGACTGGCTAAGCAGAAGAAGCGTGACATGGACGCGAAGCAACTAGGGAAGAAGCGATAAAAATCCGACCGCTTTCTCACGCGCAGGCGGTGAGTAACGTCGCCGAACTGCCGGAACATCGCAACCGCTTGGTGGCTGAAGTTCCGGTATCAACAACGGTGGCTTGTTACCGGCCTACAGACTGGGCCACTCAGTATTGTGCGGATGGTGGCTGCTATGACAAAGTCACAAGCACACCCTTGAACGCTGGTGTCTTACTTTGCGGGTCAGGACGGCGCGCAACCAACGTGTTCGCCTCCGGGTAATACATCAGTGCATTGCCGGCGCGGATATCATCGTAGGACCAGACGAAGATGTTGGATAATTCGCCAGTATCGCTGGCGACCGAAATACGTTGTCCATGTTTGAATCCCAGTCGATCAATATCTGTCGGATTCAGCAGGATCACATCTCGCCGATCAATCCCTCGATAGAGATCATGTTCTTCGTAGACCACCGTGTTGAACTGGCCTTCACTGCGAACCGTCATCAAACGGAGCTCGTTGCCGGATCCTCTTAGTGGTGGCAGCTCGTGCACATGCAACTGCGCCTTGCCGGACGGGGTGTTGAATGTCGGTTGGTGAAACGTGCGACCGTCGATCTGAAATTCCTCTTTTGTGGAAGCGATGTTTTCGATTTTCTCCCACCCTGGAACGACTTGAGCGATCGCGGTACGAATGCGACCGGTATCCTGCATGGATTGCCAATTCACGGGACCTTCTGTGCCGAGGACGTGCTGGCTGATGTCGGCGATCACATCGACTTCGGAACGAGGGCCTTCGTGCCGGGCCTTTCCACCGTCGCTCAGTCGCACAAAGTTAAACATGGACTCCTGCGTTGTCGGTTGCGGCTCTTCGTCACGAGCCAACACCGGCAGAATAACCGTTTGATCTGCCAGCCCAAATGCGTGTCCAGTATTCAAAGTCGTGCTGAGGTAGGTGATGAATCCACAGCGGGATAACGACTGTTCTGCATACTTGAGATCGGGATTCGATCCGTACAGATTGCCACCCAGGCAAAATGCCGAATGGATTTCGCCGGCATGGGCGGCTTCCATACACTCAAGTGTATCCATGCCCTTGGTCGTTGGCAGTTGGACATCAAAAGTCGATTCCAGGCGTTCGAAAATGGCGTCCTTCAGTTTGGGGGTGACTCCAACCGAACCGATTCCCTGAACGTTGGAGTGGCCTCGAATCGGCATCAACCCCGCATGGGGTCTGCCCACCATGCCTCGCATTAGAGCGAGATTCGAAATGGCTTGTACGTTTTGGACTCCATGCTGATGGTGGGTGATTCCCATCGTCCAGCTAAACACAACATTCTTGGCGACGGCATAGCGATCCGCGATTTGATCAATTTCGGATTTTGAAGTACCCGATTTTTGCTCAATTTCTTCCCAGGTAACTGCCTCGAGCGATGCAAGCCAGGCATCAGCGTCTTTGCAGTGATCGCGAAGGAAGACTTCGTCGTATGCCTTCATCTCCTTGATGCGTTTGGCAACACCCGTCAGCAGCGCAAGGTCGCCGCCAATATGCGGCTGGACGTAAAGGCTGGCGATTTCAGTCCCAAATAACAAGCTGATTGGGTCACTGGGGACTTTGAAATTGACCAGCCCCGTTTCCACGACTGGATTGATCACGATGACTTCGTCGCCTCGCCGCCGCACGTTCTTCAGAGTCGTCATTATGCGGGGGTGATTGCTGGCTGGGTTGCCACCGATCACAAATACGAGATCGGATTGCTCCACGTCGTCCAGCACAATGGTGGCGGTGCCGCTGCCTACGCTGCTCGTTAATCCGACTCCACTGGCTTGGTGACAATAGTAACTGCAATTGTTCACATTGTTGGTGCCGTACAATCGTGCGAACAATTGCAGTAGAAAACCGGCTTCGTTCGAGCTGCGACCACTGAAGTACCAAAACGACTGGTCCGCCGGAATGGACTTGAGCCGCTCGGCGACGCGTTGGATGGCTTCATCCCATTCGATCGGGCGATAGTAGGATTGGCCTTTTTCGTAGAGTACAGGTTGGCACAACCGTCCTGCATGCTCAAGTTGGTACGGTGTGAACTTTCGCAGTTGTTCAATCGAGTACGTCGACCAAAAATCGTTGGGGATTGCGCCCTGCATGTCGGCAGCCATGGCTTGCAACGACTTCTTGCAGACTTCGGGGAAACTCCCAGACTCGTTGACCATGCCGCCACGTTGTCCGCCCATTCCGACCGCGCACGTCTTGCAGGCGTTGCGAGAACGCATGGCTTTCCACAATTTGAAGACCCCGCCGACTTCGCGACTTTTCTTGAGCGTATACCAGATGGCAGGCCAG
This sequence comes from uncultured Pirellulaceae bacterium, assembly GCA_964471695.1. Classification (GTDB taxonomy): domain Bacteria; phylum Planctomycetota; class Planctomycetia; order Pirellulales; family Pirellulaceae; genus CAYYHV01. Next base: position 979 of record CAYYHV010000166.1, on the reverse strand, counting down.
CCACCGCCCGATTTGACTTTTTTCAATTCCCTCTCCTCCGTGGTAAGCTGTTCGCTCAATCGCCGTTCAATGTTGGGAGTACACTGCCGTGCGTCACTATTTTCGGTACTTTGCGATTCTTGTCTTGCTCAGTTCGCTATCCGCTTTGAGCAGTATTGCGGCTGAGAAGAATATCATCCTTTTCGTGACCGATGACGAGAGTCCTACGCTGGGTTGTTACGGTGACCCTGTCGCTGTGACGCCCAACCTGGATGCTCTGGCAGCCGACGGGATGCGGTTTACGCATGCTTTTGCCACAACCGCCAGTTGCAGTGCCAGCCGCTCTGTTATTCTATCCGGGTTGCACAATCATAAGACGGGTCAGTATGGCCACCAGCATCATTTTCATAAGTTCCAGAGTTACCACAACCTTGTTAGCCTTGCACTTCCGCGCGTTATGGCCGGTGCCGGTTACCGGACGGCTCGCTGCGGAAAGTATCATGTTGCCCCAGAGCAGGTTTATCATTTCGAGAAAACGATCAAGGGCAGTACGCGAAACGCGCTGGACATGGCGGAAAAGTGCAAGGAATTCATTACCGATTCAAGCGACGAACGTCCATTCTTTCTCTATATGGCGACTTCCGATCCTCATCGAGGCGGCGGGAAAGACAAGTCGTCGGAATTGAAGCTCAAGCCGGATTTGTTCGGCAACATGCCTCGAGGCGGAGCCCACCCGGGTGTCAAGGAAGTCTTCTTCGACCCCGACAAAGTTCCCGTACCTTCGTTTCTTCCGGACACTCCTGAGACGCGAAGCGAGTTGGCCCAGTATTACCAGTCGTGTTCTCGCATCGATTATGGCATCGGACGATTGATCGAGATTCTTCGCGAAGCCGACTTGTACGATCGCACGATGATTGTTTTCACGGCAGATCATGGGATGGCGTTTTCGGGGGCCAAGACGACTGTATACGAGCCCGGTTTGCATGTGCCGTTTATCGTT
>CAYYHV010000165.1:0-14755 GCA_964471695.1 uncultured Pirellulaceae bacterium | reverse complement strand
CCTGGAAGGCGCGCAAACTGTCGAGCCTGCATAACAATTGGTGAATCGCATTCCTTCGCTCGCCATGCGGTCAAGGTTCGGAGTCGCGATGACTTTACCGCCAAAGCAACCTGCGTCGGCATAGCCCATGTCGTCTGCCATCACAAAAATGATGTTAGGTTTCTCGCCGGCGAACGAAGCGGCAGTCATGGATAGGAATAGGAAACATCGCAAAGCTCGCAACATCTGTATTGTCCCGTTGAAAATGAAACCGATGAAATGTCGATAGTGCGGTCGTTCGTTTTAGCCGATATGATGACACGTAAAATAAACTTTGCGAGGTAGAACATGAACGGAAGTAACTACATTGACGGTAAATGGCTCGCAGGCCAAGGCGAGGCCTTTTCGGCTTGTGATCCGTTTGACGAATCGACAACCTGGCAGGGAGCCGCGGCTTCCGCTGATCAGGTTAGCGCAGCCGTGATTTCGGCAAGGACCGCTTTCCCTGCTTGGGCCGGATTACCGTATGAGCGGCGTGTTGAGTTGCTCGAGGCCTACGCGGAATTGCTTGAAAATAACAAATCGGAGCTCGCCCAGTTGGTTAGTGCCGAAGTCGGAAAGCCGCTGTGGGAAGCGACCGGCGAAATCGGAGCCATGGTGGGCAAAATCGCCGTCTCGATAAAGGCTTTTGAGGAGCGGTGTGGAAACCGAGAAATCAAAGTCGCCGGCGCGACGAGCGTGACGCGTTTTAAGCCCCATGGTGTGTGCGCTGTGTTTGGCCCATTCAATTTTCCGGGCCATCTGCCCAACGGGCATATCGTGCCCGCTTTGTTGGCTGGGAACACCGTTGTCTTCAAACCCAGCGAGATGACACCGTCGATGGGCCAACGCATGGTGGAGCTATTCGAGGCCGCCAAGCTTCCCGCGGGCGTCGTCAATTTAGTGCACGGAGGTCGCGATACGGGGATCGCTCTTTCCGGTGAACGTGACCTCGATGGTCTGTTTTTTACCGGAAGTTCAGCCGCCGGTCGTGCTATTCACAAAAACTATGGGGGGCATCCGGACAAAATCCTGGCTTTGGAAATGGGGGGTAACAATCCGTTGGTCGTCCATTCCGTCGATGATGTCGATGCAGCTGTTTACTGGGCGATTCAATCTGCCTACATTACGTCAGGGCAACGTTGCGTTTGCGCTCGACGAATGATCGTCACGGAATGCGAAACGAACGATCGCTTTGTGGAGTCGTTGGCTGCGGCGATTCCAAACATCAAGATTGGTCATTTTCGGGACGAACCCCAACCTTTTCTTGGTCCGCTGATTTCGGCAACAGCCGCGCAGCAAGTCTTGGAGAACCAGCAAGAGTTGATTGACGCCGGCGCCAAAACGCTGGTGCTTTCCAAGGCGTCAAGTCGCTCGCCTGCCCTACTCTCCCCTGGACTAATTGACGTGACGGGTGTTACAGATATTCCCGATGAAGAGATTTTCGGTCCGCTGCTTCAGGTGATTCGCGTCAAAGATCTGGATGCAGCCATTATTGAGGCTAACAAGACAGTCTACGGCTTGGCAGCCGGGATTTTCTGCACAGAACGCAGCGACTTTGATCGCTTCCTGCACGAAGGTCGTGCCGGCATCGTGAATTGGAACAAGGCGACGACGGGCGCGACTTCCTCAGCTCCATTCGGTGGAATCGGCCAGAGCGGGAACCACAATCCCAGCGCCTACTTTGCCGCCGATTATTGTTCGTACCCTGTGGCTTCGATGGAGAGCGAGTCGCTGAAACTTCCGGAACAACGTTCGCCCGGATTGTAGGTCGCCGAGGTTCCGAATTAAGGCCGCCGTCGCGTCGAGATGGGAGCGAACGAAACCGTTTCCTACCGAGTTCGCGGAAGTCCCAGATTCTTCGTCGCCGGCCTATGCGGCAATAATGATCTTACTGCGCCCACGTGCCTGATTGGTTCCGCCGAACAGCGCGTTTTGTGAGCACAGCCTTACTTGGCACCACATGCCTTCGTTATGGCCAGAGTCATTTATGCCGACTTACTCCTCAGCCTGATCCTGTAACGCAATGACGTTCCCGGCATGGCTGCCAAAGTAGAGCGTTCCTTGAACGGCCGCCGGTGAAGTCCAGACTTTTGCGTCTTTCTCAACCAGATAAGCCCAACGTTGCGAGCCATCTTTTCGATTGAGCGAATAAAGGTGCCCGTCCGACGAGCCTACATAAATTGAATTCGTCGAAACGGCTGGCGAGGAAAATACGGCGCCACCGAGATTCGACTTCCAGGCAATAGCACCTGATGCAGTCGTTAAAGCATAGAGGTGCCCATCATTCGAACCGATATAGAGCGTTCCATCAGCGATCGCAGCGGAAGAAAAGACCTGTCCGGCTGTCTTATACTTCCATTGGATCGATCCGTCATCGACGTTGACCGCATAAATGTGATGGTCATACGATCCAAAGTAGACGTGCTTGTCGTCGACGACCGGTGATGAAAAGATCGCCTCGTCAGATTCGTGGAAACTCCATCGTGATTTACCGGTCGCTCGATCGACGGCGAATACCTTACCGCCGTAAGTCGCGATGTAGACGGCGTCGGCAGTGACGGCAGGTGACGATAACATGCTGGCCTTGGCGTCGAACTTCCAGATTGGTTTACCCGTCGCGGCGTCGAGAGCATAAACGTAGTTGTCGAATGCGCCGAAATAGACGACCCCATCCACAATGGCAGGTGAGGATTGCTCGCCACCTTCGCCCAGTGCAAAGTCCCAACGTTTCTTTCCGGTCTTCGCATCGAGCGCATAAAACTTGTTGTCATCGGCTCCGAAGTAGACGACATCGTCCACGACGGAAGGTGAAGCCCGCACCCAGCCACCTGCGTCAAATTTCCAAAGCAGTTTGCCAGTTTTTCGGTCGATGGCATGGATTCGCTTAGCGTGTCCACCCACGAAAACGGAGTCGCCGACCACTGCGCAAGACGACTCGATGATTTCTCCCGTCTCAAATTTCCATTTCTCCACGGGCCGTGAAATTTCCGTGGCTCCATAGCTCGAGGTTTGATTCGCATTAGCCCGAAAACTGGGCCATGCGTCCGGTGTTGGATACTCTTCGATCAGGTATGAGCTCATGGGAATAACCTTGATATCCGAGCGTTTTGCCAGTTGCGCTTTAATGTAATATTTGTGCCACGATCCAAAGGTGATCAAGAATCGTTTGCCTTCTCCGGTATGTGCGTTCAAAGCCTGGTCGATATAGGCGTAATGGGCCGCGTTGATGTTCTCCCAACCGCCGTCGCCAATGAGGTCGTTGAAGTGACGATTGTAAGGTCCCATTCCGGTTTTGACATGCGCGTCGTATTGATCCGTATGAATGATAACTGGATCGTCAGGGTTTCCGAGTCGGGCTGTGCGAGCCGCGGCAAGGTTCTGTGCCGTTGTCATTTCTTTGTATTGGGTGGCATGCGTTTTCTTGAGTCTTGTCAGGGTTGCACGTCGCGAGTCGTTCATGGCCTTGGTCCACGCTGCACACGGAATAATTTCGAACGGCATTTCCGCCGTTAGCGGAAAAAGAACGTCGGTGTATTCCGGGAATACGCGTACCCGCGACTCACTGATCTTGCCTGTTTCTCGAAATTGTTTTGCGGCTTGCTCGAGCCGATCCGGTGGGATCTCGGTAAGCACATAATCCGGTTGGATGCGCCGGATAAGTGACTTGAGATGCCCAAGATCATAGGGGCCTGGTTTGCGATGCCCACTATGAATCATCCCCATGACGATGACCTCATTCTTGGTAGCTTTCGCCGAAGTTTGCAGCTCAGCCCTAACTATCGAATGTGTCAGAAACAACAGGGAAAGCACGGTGGCCAAGTGATTGCGTAAAGCCATTTGGGGTTCCTGATTTGTCGGGCGCAGAGCATGCCAGATGAACTTCACGTAGAAGCCCAGATCACGATGATGTGGTTGCGATACGTTTGCGATTTCCGACCGACATTGTCAGACGCAGTCCGATTGGTGTCAACTTGATCGAGATCGTGAACGGAGCAATCCCTGATGAACCTCGGCTATATCCTTGTGGATCAGCCGTTGCCATTCTCGTTACGTTGGCAATATTACCGCCAGATGCGTTTGGGCGGCGTTCAGCCAAACGGATGTGCGATGTGGGTATGCGCGATCGTTTGGCTTTGTCTGCTGTCCGCAGTGAATCCGACGAGTTGTTTGAGTGACCTAGAAATGTCGAAACAGAATTGCCATGCCTTGCCCGCCGCCGACGCAGAGGCTGGCGATGCCGAGGGCACCTGTGTTGTTAGCTTGGGCCAACCGATCGTGAAGCGTCATAACAAGCCGCAGCCCACTGGCGCCCAGTGGGTGGCCGAGCGCCATTGCACCCCCCCACGCATTGATACGATCGGTCGGCAACGCAAGTTCTTCGGCGGACGCGAGGACTTGAATCGCAAAAGCCTCATTGATTTCGTAGGCGGCGATGTCATTGGGGCCGAGGTGATTGCGTTCAAAGATTTTCTGTATCGCAGGAACCGGGCCCATGCCCATGATCTCCGGTTCCACATGAGCCACGGTGCAGTCGACGATTTCCAGGCCAGACGTGACGCCGAGGGTGGCTGCGGTAGCTTTTTCCATGACCCACCCGCTGGTGGCTCCGTCCGTTAGCGGCGAACTCGTCGCCGCCGTCACGATTCCGTCCTCCGCGAAGGCCGGTTTGAGACTGGCCATTTTTTCCCGATTTGCTGGATAGCGGATGAATTCATCGCGATCAATCAGATACGGGTGTAACTGATTGTCGTAATCGCCGCGTTCGTACGCGTTGAAAGCCCGTTCGTGGCTGAGTGCTGCCAAATCTTCTTGTTGCTCGCGCACAATGTGCGGGAAGCGACTTGCGACGACCTCCGCCGTCTGCCCCATTGAGATGTAGGCATTGGCGGCGGTGTCCTTGATAAGGTCAGACTCGGAGAAACCGGCTCCGCGACGAGGTATGCGACTCATCGCTTCAATACCTGCGGTCAGGAACAGGTCGCCCCATCCCGCAGCGACTCGTGCCGCCGCCATAGTGACGACTTCGAGGCTGCTGGCGCACAGTCGATTAACCGTAGCTCCCGGTAAATCCAGGCCAGCGCCCAGAGAAGCCATCCGGGCCGTATTGAAGCCCTGCTCGCCTTCCGGATAGGCACAGCCAACGAGCAAGTCATCGACACCGTGTGATAACCAGTCAGCATGGTCGGTAGCCTGGCGACGTAACAATGTGACGAGCAAATCGTCGGCTCGCGTGTCTTTGTAACCGCCTTTGAATGCACGGCCAAACGGCGTCCGCCGTCCGCCGGTAAAGATGGCTGTTCTCATCATCGTCCTTTGTGCGTCAAGCCAGAAGCGTCGAGGGAATACCGAGATCGGTAGATTTTATCGAGTCGGCCAGTTTCTCGACTTTGAATTGTGTGCCCGTGGGTTGAAAAATACCAAGATTCGTAACGATCCTCGTCACAACACTCTGCCCCGTCAGCGGGAGCGAGCATTCCTGCATCAATTTGCAATCGCCCTTCTTCGTGAAATGCGAGAGCATCACAATGATATTCTTGGCACCATTCACAAGGTCCATGGCTCCGCCCATCCCAGCGACTTTTTTCCCGGGGATCATCCAATTCGCGAGACCGCCGGCAACGTCGACTTGCATCCCACCCAACACACAAAAATCGAGATGGCCGCCGCGGATGATGCCAAAGCTCAAGGCGCTATCGAAGTAGCTGACTCCCGCCTGAACGGAAATGCTCTCTTTGCCGGCATTGATGAGTGTCGGCGATAACGATGCCTTGGTCGGCCGACCTTTGACGCCCAGTACGCCATTCTCCGAGTGAATGAATACGTTCTTGGAAGGCGGCATGCGTTCAGCGATCAATGTCGGCATGCCAATGCCAAGATTGAGAGTCGATCCATCTTCGATCAACTCGATGACCTCATCAGCCATCTTTTCCTTCGTCCATCCGGTGGAGTTTGTCATGTTCTTTCGCTTTTAAAGTTTTCGCGTTTCGACGCCATCCAGATTGACGCTCAATCGAGCAGCCAGCTTGTCGCGGCCAGCTTCGCTTAGGATATAGTTCGATTTGTCGATCGCGTCACGAACCATGTTGCCGCGCTCTTCCGGAGATTCCCAACGTCGCTGCATTTCAGGATGCAGACGATGAATGGGGTCGAAGTAAAGGAATAGTTCACCGGGTTTGACATTCGGTGTGCGCCAAGTCGAAATGCCGGTTTCTGCGTTGTAGTGTTCGTAAGAAGCCACGTGGCGTTTTCCGCCGCCGCCGGGCGCATCACATACGAAGGTCGGGATGTTGAAGCCAGCCGTCGTCCCGCGGACTCGCTTTTCCAATTCGACGCCGTCCTCAAGCGTTGTTCGTAAGTGTTCACACCCCGGCACCATGTCATGTATGTACACGTAATACGATTGGATGTTGATGAATGACAGCTTACGCCCCATCGTAATCATCGTTTCCTGGCAATTGTTGACGCCTTCCTGCAAGACGGCCTGATTGCGAACCATTACGTTCTCGCTGAACAAGCGGTCCATCGCGTCCTTAGACCATTTCGTGATTTCCTTGGGCGAAGAAAAATGCGTGTGAATCACGACTTGTTTCCCAAGCTCCCGACCTTTTCGATGTACATCGAGCAAAGCCTCCATCCACTGTTCGTCGTTTTGGATTTTCATGGGTAGGATCGCAATGCCTTTGGTGGCGTATCGCAGGCGACGAATATGCGGAATTTCCAACAGCGTTTCGCCGATGTGGCGCAGGTGCTTCGCAGTCATATTGAATGCGTCGCCGCCGGAAATGACCACGTCTTCGATGGCAGGGTTGTCCCGCAGGTACTGAAAAGCTGGTTCCCATCTTGCGATGTTCGCCCCGTAAGTATCCTTCTCAACGGTTTCGGTCGAGCCGCCAATGATGCGGCTGCGCGTGCAGTAAGAACAGTAAACCGGACAGGTTGTCAGCGGCAGGAAGAGGACCTTGTCTGGATAACGATGCGTTAGCATCGGGACGGGAGCATCGTCGTCTTCGCCCAACGAGTCCGAGAGGTAAAACGGATGGTCGGGAAGCATCTGCGAAGCCACGGGAAGAAACTGCGTGCGCAGTGGGTCTTCGAGTGGATTGTCCCAGTCAATGAGCGCGAAGACGTAGGGGGTAATGCGGATGTTCATCGGAGCGATATGCAGCGCGGCTTCGATGTCCGCCATCAGCGTATCGCTCACCCGATCGCCCAGCGTCTCCTTCACTTGTTTCAAGTTGCAAACTGATTTGCGAGATTGCCAACTGTGACTGCCAAACTCTTCACGAGTCACATTGCTCCACGCGGGAATCGCTCGCCAGAATTCGTCGTCTCGAAATTCGCGATGACTTGGTGCGTAGGCATCAATATTGGATTGCAACATCGTATTTCCTCAGTCCGTAGGTTCGGAACCGTATCCGATGGTTCCGCTGTGTTCATTCGGCTTTCGTAGCCTAGTAATCATTTTATTTCAAAGCCGCATTAACGGGCAGGAAAACTCAATCAGATGTCACTGGTATTTCCATGACATTCTCATACTGTGAGCCCTGGTAAATTCGTTGAACGAAGATCCCGGGAAGATGTACGTCTTCACCAAGGATATCTCCAAGTTCAACCAGCTCTTCGACTTCAACGATCGTTATGTGGGCTGCCATCGCCATCAGGGGCGAGAAGTTTCTTGCCGTCTCTTTGAACCAGAGGTTGCCAAAAGTATCGCCTCGTTGTGCCTTGATGATGGCAATGTCGGCGTGGAGCGGCAACTCGAGCAGGCAGGGACGATCAAAGTCTCGGACCTCTTTGCCTTCGGCAACAATCGTTCCGGCTCCCGTCGGCGTATAGAATCCGCGGATGCCCATACCTGCGGCTCGTATGCGCTCAGAGAACGTCCCTTGCGGAGTCAAATTGACTTTGACATCGCCTGCAAGCATTTGTTCTTCCAAGTCGGGGTTACCGCCGACATAGGAACAAGTCGCTTCAATGATCTGTCGCTGTTTGAGCAGCAATGCCAGTCCACGTCCAGAATTGCCAATGTTGTTGGAAATGGCGTGTATGTTCTTGATCCCCTGTCGCTCGATTTCCTTGATGCTGTTCTCCGGGATCCCGCACAATCCAAAGCCGCCACTCATCAAGCGGATGCCATCGCGCAGGTCGAACAATGCGGCCTTGGCGTTTTCATAAACTTTGGTGCGGTTAGTCATGGTGAACGTATCTCAAGTTCAAAGGAGTGCTACACAGTAGAAGCTGGGAACAGGATGGATTCGAGTTGCTCAAGTGCCGAGTCCAATCGTTCGGGCGCGGAAACAAAGGGTGGTGAGAGTATCAGCAAATTCTGTTTGCTATACAGGTGCATGCCGGCGGCAAAACACGTCTTCCAATCCGGAGCATTGCGATCTTTCAATTCAATTGCGGCGAGCAAGCCTGACATGCGTATTTGCGACACGTCAGATCGTTCGGACCACTGATTCAGCTTGGTAGAAAAGTGACGTTCCAACCGGGCTTTGTTCTGCAGGAATTCCGGGGTGTCGAAAAGTGAGAGGACCGCATGCAAAGCTGCCAGTCCCAGCGGATGCGCGTAATTCGTCAACCCGCACGTCAGCGTTTGGTGATCGTAGTACTTGACGATTTGCGGTCCGGTCCAAACGGCGCCGAACGGTAGGTAACCGCCTGTTATGCCTTTGGACATGCAAACAAAATCAGGTCGGGCGTTGTACGCATGGAAAGCAAAAGCGGGGCCAGTACGACCGAATCCACAGAGGACCTCGTCGATGATGAAAAGTATTTCGTATTGCTGGCAAAGTCGTTGAATTGCGTCAATGTAGCGCTGTTCAGGAATGGCGACTCCATTGGTTCCGCTGATCGTTTCCAGAATCACGGCTGCGATAGTGCCGTCACCTTGCTCCTTGATGATTCGCTCAGTCTCTTCGGCATCGGGATCGTCGGCGGGTTCGGGAATGCGAATGGTGTGTTCGTCGATCGTAAGGTGCGGATCATTGCGCCAATCGCCTGTGACGGATAGTGCGCCGAGCGAGGCGCCGTGGTAGCTTTTTTGCCGAGCCATCACTTTCGATTTGCCCGTCAATTGCCGCGCCATCTTGAGCGCGTTCTCAACGGATTCGGAACCGCTGACGGTGTAAAAAATCTTGCCGCCTTCCAATCCGATAAGTTTGCGTAGGCGTTCCGAGGCGGAATGCTTAAGATCGAAGGTTGCCTTAGGCGAGGCAATTGGCATGGTCGCCAGTTGTTGCTGGATCGCATCCTGGATCAATGGATGACTGTGGCCAAAGTTGGCTTGAAAACTGGTCGAGAGGAAATCGTAGACTCGTCGGCCATTATCCAGCACAAACTCATCATGCTCGGCGCGCGCAACAGGAAACAGACTTTGCGTCGGCTGTCGATTCCAAGTGAAGTAGTAAGGATGCGTGCTCATAACAGGGGGTGGAGTTATTGGAGCTGGAATTCGTGCTTTTGGAAATTGTCGTCGTATTGTTCGTCGCCACGCCACATCATGACTCGGCCATCCGTAAGGTGCCCTACGGCTCCCCCGCAAGTCACCGAGGGATCGTTGGCATTGGATTGGAAATTTGAACAGATCGACTTGGGGTAGTTTTCGTGGTCATTAAGCAGCGCGTACATCGCTTCATAAGATTTGGCTTGTTCGATTTTTTTGGTCAATAGCTCGTAACGAATATGAGTCGTGGAGTTTTGAGATGTCGGTAGTTCTCGTTTTATCAGAGACGTACCCAAGCAATGATTGGTATGGAAGATTGTGCCGGTTTCGTCGCCATTCAACGAGTCCACGCATTCACTGAGGTTCGGCGCGACTTCCCACATTTCGGCTTTTTCTGGTGACGCGATGAGATAGTTGTGGCCCGACGTTACATTCGAAGTCGTCAGGTACTTCGTCATCGTGGTTTGCGTGGGCTGTTCAAGCGTCTTGCGAACTACGACTGGCCACAGCATCCCTGCGACGGCGCCGTCGGTGTTGATGTTGTTAACCCCGACCGTCGTGCCGATTGAGGTGTATCCCATCATCCCGACGCATCCCACCAGGCTGAACACGACCATGCGACGATCCGATTCGTTATCTGGAATGTCGAGTACGCAGACGTAGTTCTTCGCAGATGAATGCATGTCCCACGTCTGGCCCGCAATCGGGCCATGCTGCGAATTCGAGAATACGACGGAGCATCCTTCGTCGGGCAGCGGGATATCTCGAAAGTCCGTATAGTTGTTGAGGATAACGATCTGGGCTTCCGTAGCGGCAGCGCCATCGCAAATGCCGGATAACTCCTCTGCCAATTCCGGCGCGGCGGCCTTGGTGGCTTGCCACTGCTCGCCAGCCAGGCTTGTGATGCGCTCAGCCGTCATTGACGGATTCTTTTCCTGCATCAGTCCCAGTCGAATCTCAGCCAGTTCATGAATTCCGGAGCGATAGGACTCTCCATGGGCTTGTCCCCATTGCCGCGGTGTTTTGCCGCGCGAGTATTCGATGATGGGGAAGCCGTGGTCGGTCATATCAGTTCGTTATTTAAGGCGGGGTGAAGACGGAATCTGTCGTGCAAAGTCAGCCGTCGAGGAATTGTTTCATCGCGGAGTAAGATGGACAACTCGTCCAGCGACTGTCGCCAGCAGGCCGAAGCCGACTGGTAAGTTCGGTCGGAAGTGTACCCGCAAGCGTCCCTGCGCCGTTGTGCAGTTTCGCATTGGGCGACAACTCGAGTAATCGACTTTCGTACTTCGCAATGGTCGCGAAGTAGTCGGCTTTGTTTTGTTCGACGCATTGCATGGCACGATGGAATTGTCCCAGTGAAAACGCGTCTCCTTCCCAAGTACTGATGAGTAGTAGTGGGTCAGCCAAGAAGAACGATTCTGAGCAGCTGACGAGCGCCATTTGGCCGCCAAGATAGGCGATCGTCGCATCCGGTTGTAATCCTGATACGCCAGCGGCCGAAAACGACCGTTGGGAATAGCGATAAAAGAGGCTTGCCGTTTCGTTGAACAAAATCGGAACCTCGTGGGCTCGGCACAACTCAACGATTCTCCGCACGACGGCTTCGGGCATCGCCGACATGGTTCGTCGTTGTAGTGGCTCGATTAACATGCCCAGAAAGGTGTCGGACTGGAGTTGGGATTCGAGTTCAGCGAAGAATTCGTTGTGAGAATCCATGTGTTCCGACGGAGCCGACAGGTGCTCGACGTCGAAGAACGGTTTCCCGATTCCGGATACACTTCGCGACAGGAAACTTCCATGACCAAAGTCATGCCCCTCGATGGTGAGCAGTCGTGTTCGCGGTTGGCGATGACGCCAAAGAACTTTGACGATCTTGTCGACGCATTCGGACAAGCCGTTTGCCGTGTAAAGATGGCGTAGTTCCGATGGAAATATCTGGGCGACTTCTTCGAGCTGAGTGAGGAAACGTTCCGTCACGAAATTCGACAAAGTCATCTTGTTGACGAGCACCGGCAGGTGATCATGGATGAATTCCGCATCCAGTTGATCGGATCCCAGTGGCGATTCAATGCCCGAGCCGAGGTCGTTTTCTGGTGTGGTCCAATGCATCGGGCAACGATAGTAGATGCAATCGCGATACTCGTTGTCGTCGGGGTAGTCGTCCGGTAAGTGTTGGTATTCATAGCTGCCCAGTCCAAGATTTATGGCCCACATGCCAGCGGCCAGCCGATCTCGGTTGCGGCCATGGATCGCTTCGACGCCTGAGGCTTGAGCCAGCAGCATTAGTCCCTGTTTGAGGATGCCACCCATGCGGCCACGGTACGGTTGAGTCACCGTAAGGTCGAGCATGTACACGACATTGGGGTTGTCGACTTGCGGATCCTCGGGCACGCCTCGCTGCTGTCGAAATAGCGCAAGTGGACCGGCGAATGTCATTGCGACAATTTTGTCATCCGAGAGGACCAGCATGGCAAGCGGCTTGTTGGACTCGAACAGTTCATCAAACTCCTCTGGAGGTGATTGGCGTGCCGATTCATAAACTTCGGACTGGACGGCGAGAATTCGATCGCGAAACTCCTGGTAGTTCGCCGAGTCAAGTATGGTTACTTGCAAGTTATCCTTGGGGAATAACTCTTGAGCGTGCGATTGCACGAAGTCGACGGCTTGTTCACGGTTGGTTGAATCTGCACCGCCGAGCTGAGCCAACCTGCCGGCGATATAACCTTCATGAAACTCAAAGTATCTTGCGGGAGACGGCACGGCTACGGAAATTGGCTGCTGGGTTTGCGTGTCTCCGTTGGAGTCAAACGTTTCGGCCAGAGCCGCGTGAAGCTGCTCCCAGAACAACTGGATCTGTTGTGGCCGATATCCGAGGTTAAAACGGAACCGAGCTGTTTTGGCTCCCGCCGGATAGTAAAGCAAGCCATGATGGAAACGGTTGCCAACGAAGGCTCCGACGACTTCTGGTGACTTCAAGTCGAATGCGAAGCACAATCCCCGAGCGCGAGGACGGTTGATGTGCTCACCAAAGCGACTGACTGCTTTCTGAAGATGATCGCGATTGATCGTCTCGATTTCGTCAGCTGCCGACCGGAACTGATCGACCACCGCGGCTTGGATGTAACCACGAAGGAGCGAAGCGGCGCTAATCTGCTCGACGTGGGGACAATCTTCGAGGTCACTGCCACTGTCGCGGTATGTGATGGAGATTCCTGTTTGGGCTTTCTTGGCGCAAATCACCCCCGCAGGAAAAAAGGTCGATCCATCGGGTGTGGTTGAGGGGAAGAAGCGGTGCCAAAAGAACTCGCCGCCCAAGCCAAAACCGGTTTGAATCTCGTCATAGATCAGCGGGATGTTGTAGGTGCACGACAAGTAGGCGAGTGCCTGATGGAACCGAGTCGAGGAATAGCGATCGCCGCCTTCGCACTGCATCGGTTCAATCAAGATGGCGAACACGCTTTGGGATCGCAGGTTCTTGCGCACAGCCGAAAGCGACTCGATTTCACACTTGAGGACGGGGTCGGACGAATCCAAAGTCTGAAGTGAGTTGGAAAAGGTCGTGTCGTCCTGTTCACACCAGATCGTTTTCCATGAATCAGGAACTGTTGGAGCCGCGATATCGTCGTCGGGCATTTCCGGATAAGGTGCGAAGACCGATTCGTAGCCGGGCCACGCGAACGGTTCGCGTTTCTTGGGATTCCAAGTCGAAGCCAGCGCGACCATCATGCGACCGTGAAAAGAACCTTCGAACGCGAGAACGCGTTTTGCATCAGGATTGGCGCGACGATCATAAAAGTGAGCCAGCGTCGTTTCGACGGCTTCAGCGCCCGAGGCGCAGAAGTGGGCTGCGAAGCGCTCACTGCCAAGCTTGCGACGAAGTAGATTTTGAAAAGCCGATCGAACGGATTGGAAGTGCGTCGACTGCGTCTGATTCGTCCAGCTTTCCAGATGTTGGGCGGCTCCGAACAATGCTCCCGCGTTGAAGCCTAAACCAAGAGACGCGATTTGCGATGCACCGTCGCAAATGAGCCCACCATCTTCGACCGCCAGGAAAGGTCCCTGGGAACGATGCAAGTCGATCAGGAAGGGCTTCTTTTCGGGTGGGATCAACCCCAGATCGTACGTTCGCTTCAACCGTGCGACGGAAGCGTCATGCTGCGTCTGATTGGTGAGTGTTTCGTGTTGCATAACGCTCTGTTCGCTCTGTTTTCGTTTCGCCATGCGGCGGAAAGGTAAGCTGACAATCGACGGTTTGCCCAGGGCGAATGCGTCCGACGTCAGCTAAGTTAACGATGTCTTGTGAATCGACTCACCGAGGTTTGAAAGTTGCTCCAGCCAATGGTTAACAATCGTCTGATCGTTGGGGGCCGGCGATACTCCCGATGCGATTTTGCCATCCAGTACCGCCTCGACGCCCAGGCTAACTGGCAGCGAAACCAATCGTGACATGGCGCTACCCCGGTCGTTGCCGACTTCGTCCATCGAGTTTCGTTTGTGCCAGATGGTTTCGCCGTCTTTCTCTACTTCCAGTTCCACAACCAGGACGACTCGATCCGCTTCGCCCTTGTCGTATTGATACTTGCTCCAAAGTTCTTCGGATTTCTCACGAAGTTTGCGTTCTTCCGGATCGCCCAATTCCGCTTCAACTAACTCAAAGATGTCCGACCAGGCGCTACACCAACCGTCATAGCGTAGCGTGCCTCGTACAAACTCTTTGATATTCCAATCGTCGCCGAAACCGTAGGCGTCGAGGAATGGCAACGAGTCTCGATTGGGAAACGCTTCAAAATTTTCGTCTCCCGACGGAAGGTTGATCCTATAGTTGGAAACTGTCTTCCATGGGCGGTCGCCCGTGCGCGTCTCTCCCTCAGCGATCCATTGCGAACTCGACTTGAGGGCACGCAGTACCCCCAAAGGCGACCACGAAAACTTGTACCGAAAATCGTTGATCGTTTTGGGTAGACCGCCACAATAAGATCGGAATGAGTGTTCGTTGTTCTTGTCAAAGACTGGTGAGCTTTGGTACTCCGCCATCAATGCATGCGCCAGCAAGTGATCGATGCCTGGGTCCAAACCGACTTCATTAAGAAAGCTCAGATTGGCCGCCCTGGCTGGCTTGTCCAGCGCAAGCATTTCGGGCGAAAGGTAGCTCGAGGATACAAAATGAGCCTTTTTCTCCATGCAAATCGTCGAAACTTGATGATGCAAGTTTGCCGGCAGCATGGATACCACGACGTCGCCAGGCTGAACTTCAGCGGACAAGTCGGCCCAATCGAATGCACGCGC
>CAYYHV010000164.1:5733-14778 GCA_964471695.1 uncultured Pirellulaceae bacterium | reverse complement strand
TCATGCCTCGGGAAGAGGAATGCGACGGTAAAGTCGATTGAATTACTCGAGTTTGCTCTCCGCCTGGGTGTTTTTATCGCCCTTGGATCGTTTGCGAATCTTCTGCATGAGCTTCATGAACTCACCACCACGCAGTTTTCCGATCACGTGGCCTTCCCCTTCGTAGATTTTCATTCTTGAGTTCACGCCGATATCGACGAGAACCTGATGCGTGCCTTGTACCCTGGGAAGCCAGCCGGCGTCGTTCCCACCGCAAAGATTGACAACAAAGACTGATTGTGATTGAAGCGCGGCAAGCCGGTTAACATCGGCAGCGAGCGGATGCGCGGGAAGCCCTACAAGCGAATGTACCCGATCAGCAAAACGAACCGCGACATGGTAAGAGCTCGGGCCTCCACCACTGCAGCCCGCGACATGAAATTTTCCGCCTTCGATGTTGTAACGCTTGAGGAGGTCAGTCATCCAATTCTTCATAAGCGATTCTTCGCTCGAAGCGACCCAGCGTCCTTCGGGAGCAATGGGAGCGACGACAATCCAGTCTCGTTCCACGGCCTGTTGTCCCCACCAGTATTGAAATCCGGTTTCGACTGCCGACTTGGACATGTTTCCGGGGGAGAAAGCAAGGAGGCAAGGATAAGTCTTGTTGGGATCGAGCTTCCTTGGGAGCGACAATCCAAACTCCACCTTATTCCCTTCTACCGAAGTGAAGGATTCAAATCGGATTTTGGACGGAAGGTGGAATCCTTTTTGGCCTCGGATTGGATCCAGATCGCTGTCGGTTGAGGCTCCATCTCTGTCGTTAAAGCCTGAGCGAAGAGCCATCAGATAGTTCTTCAGCCCCTGGTCCGGATTTCCCAATGCGATTTCTGCACAAGCCATGTTGTAGTGGCAAACGGCTTGCAGTGGGTGGAAATTCTGGCACTCGCGATAGCGCGTCATAGCGTCATCCAGTTTGCCCTGAATCTGATTCAGGTATCCCGCCTGAAACGTAGCCCACGGAGGGGCGGGGTCGCTTTTGAGTATGTTCTCGATGAATACTTCGGCTTCTTCGAGTTTCTGATCGGCAACAAGCCGTGCGAACTCTTGCTGTTGAGTTTCGGTTTGCCCGACGCATACGGATATCCATGTGAGGATCGCTACAAAGATCAGGAATTGATATCGCATGGCATAGCTCCGTTTATGTGTAGAACTGCAGCGAATGAGAATAACGATTCTTTCTCCGAAGAAACAAATTCTTCAAGATTCTTCCTATCTGCGGGTTGAACTACGTACCTGGTGGTTCCAATTCACATTCATGATGATTGGCTCATTTCCAATCATCATGAGAATCGGGTTGATGTCAGTGCTGGCGTCTGGTCTTGGGGAATGGGACGCAGGAACGAACCTGCGCACCGTGAGATTTCAGCAAAAGCGACTCCGACGACTCCTGATCTTGACCGTGACTCGGAATGTTGCGACGTTCCCGGCCTAATCTCCTCAGCCCGTGGAGCAAATTCTGCGTTGCCTGCAGTCTTTGTTTGCGCTGGCATACTCATCTCGCGGAGCGTTGGCAAATATGTCTCGCAGTGTATATCGCACGTTCGGATTTGGTTGGACGGTACTCTTGTCGGTCATCATGATCGGTTGTGCGGCTCAGCCGAAAACGAGGCAGGTGACGACTCGCAAAGCCATCGCCAACCCGGCTTCGCTCCAGATGGTAAAAACTTTGGCTCGCCCATGGGGAATGAAGTGGGTTGAAGGGGAAACCGTCTCGTTAGCTGTGGGTTTGTCAAACACCGGAAGCGATCCAGCCCCTTCGGCTGAACGTCAAATGATGATTGATGAGATGCAGAAGCGAGATGTTCATGATCCAGAAAAGATTCTTCGGTCATCCGCGACGGCTTTAACGTTGGTTCGTTCGCTAATTCCCCCTGGAGCCCAGAAGGGCGACCGAGTCGATGTAGAAGTCCGTGTTCCGCGGAGAAGTGACACGAAGAGCATTGAGGGTGGCTGGTTGATGTTGTCGCGGCTTCAAGAGTTCGCGAATCTCAACAACCGGCTTTCGAGAGGTCACCTGCTTGCGATGGGGCAGGGAAGTATTCTTGTCGATTCGCTCGTTGAAGGTGGTGACGATCCAGTTTTTAAGACGCGTGGTCGAGTCCTCGGTGGCGGCATCGTTTCCAAGTCGCGGATGCTGGGCTTGCGGTTACGAGACGAGCATCTCAGTGCCAGAACGAGTGCCATTATTGGTGAAGCCATCAATAAACGATTTCATATTTACGATCATGGAGACCGTCGAGGCGTTGCGATCCCCAAGCGAGACACGTTTGTCGAGCTGTCGGTTCACCCGCGATACCGAGACAACATTCTTCGATACATGCGAGTCATCGAGAACATTCCAGTTCGCGAATCCAGCCGTGCGTTGGTCGAGCGTTTGCAACTGCTGAAGACGCAACTTATGAGCCCTGAGACTTCTTCGGAGGCTGCGGTTGTCCTCGAAGCCATTGGAGCCGATGGCGTTCCTGTCCTCAAGGAAGGGTTAAAATCGCCGAATCCTGAAGTGCGTTTCTATGCGGCGGAAGGCTTGGCTTATATGGATGTCACCGAGGCTGCAGCCGAACTGGCTCGCGCAATTCGTGACGAACCGGCATTCCGCTGGCGAGGCTTTATGGCGCTGGGAGCCATGGACGATATGGCGGCTCAGGATGAATTGCTGGCGTTGATGAACGAGCGAAGTGCTGAGGCTCGATATGGAGCCTTCCGAACGCTTCGCAGGATGTCGCCGAGCGATCCAGTTGTGAAGGGGGCCGTGATGGGCAACGAATTCAGTTTCCATCTGGTAAGCAGCGCGGCTGATCCACTTGTGCATATTTCAAAATACGAACGGCCTGAGATTGTCATTTTTGGCGGCCCCATCGCCGTACGATCGCCAGTCCAGATATTTGCTGGCCAGTCGTTGTCGATTCGCAACACGTCTGACGGACAGCTTCGCGTTCGCAAGTTGTCGGCAAGTGATGATGATGAGCAACGGGTTGTTGCGTCCGATCTCGAATCGATGATCCGAGGCGTCGTCGAACTCGGAGGGAAATACTCCGACGTTGTGCAGACGATCAACATGGCCAAACAGAATCGTTGTATTGAGTGTCGAGTCGAGTACTCGGCAATCTCACGTCCAAATCGAAAGTACCGCCGACGTCCGAACGATCAGTGGGGCGATGACGGCGATGACAATTCAGGCGTCGAAGCGACAGCTGACGACGGAGCCGTTGAGGTTTTCGTGACCGACGAAATGCACTCGGATTCGCTTTCTGATGTCGGAGTCGAAGATTTTAATCCTGATGGCCAGTCGACTGACTTTGACGATCAGGTCAGCATTGACAATCGCGGACTTGGCGAAATGACGACGAGCGATATCAAGGCGACGTCTGGCGCAACGCTGACGGAGGATGACTTGAAAGGTCTGATCCTGTTCAAAGACGACGATGCGGGCCAAATTGGCGGTCCATCCATCGGCTCTGCTGGGCAGGGGGAGATGGCTCCTGTTATCGACGCGATTCGACCTTAACGGCTGGGTAATCTAGGGATTGGCCGTGTGGAATCAGATCCCACGCGGTCGGTTATCTCTGGTAGAATGGAGATTGTCGCGGGCGTCGAAACGCATCGTGACTTTCCCAACAATTGGTCGCTACCCATCATAACTGTCGTCGCATCATCTTATGCTGAAAGCACTTGAGTTACAGGGCTTTAAGAGCTTCGCCGATGCGACCCGCTTCGAGTTTCCACCTGGGATCACCGTTGTCGTCGGTCCGAATGGTTCAGGCAAGTCCAACATCGTAGACGCGATGAAGTGGGTGTTGGGTGCCCAAAGTGCAAAGTCGCTTCGTGGCAAGGAGATGTCCGACGTCATCTTCAAAGGGTCGGCTCGTGGGGCTCGTAAGCCAGCGAACACGGCAGAAGCGACGATCGTCTTTGATAACTCGACCAACATATTCGGTCGCGATACGCCTGAGATTCGAGTCACGCGTCGCGTGTATCGAAGCGGCGAAGGCGAGTACCTGATCAACAACGAACCGTGCCGATTGCGCGATATCCGCGACATGTTTCGCGGGACGGGCGTGGGAACGGATGCGTACAGTCTGATCGAGCAGGGCAAAGTTGACAGTCTGTTGCAGGCTTCCGCAAAAGACCGCCGCGCCATCTTTGAGGAAGCGGCTGGGATCAGTCGCTTCAAAGCCAAGAAGGTCGAGGCGCAACGGCGACTTGACCGCGTCGATCAAAACCTTCTGCGTCTGTCGGACATTGTTGATGAGGTGGAAAACCGTCTCAAGCGTCTGAAATCGCAGGCTGGCAAGGCACGTCGCTACAAGGAGCATGCCGATCGGCTCCAATCATTGCGCACGCAGGTTGGTCGAGTCGACTGGCAAAATCTCACCAGCGAATTGTCGCAGGTTAGTGCCGAGTTGGCTGCGCTGTTGACGGACATTGAGCAGTACGCAGGTCAGACGCGAGTCGCTGAGGCCGCGGTGCTTGAGCTTGAGTCGTCGTCTTCGCTGCTGGAAGCTCAGCTTCGCGAGTACCCGCAAGAGTACTCGCGACTGCGAGAGCGCATCGCTGCTCGGCAAGCAACGATTGATTCAGAGCGTTCGCGAGTCCGTGAGTATGACGAGGAAGCGATTCGGCATCGACGCCAGGTACTGGCGATGATCAATAGCGATGGTGACTTGCAAACGGAATGGAAGCAGATCGCGAAATCCCAAAAAGCTGCCAAAGCGGACTACAACGAGAAGTTGAATGCTGTTTATGAATGGCAATCACAAGTCGATTAATGCTTCAATCAGTTGCTAGAAGCACGCACCCATAATGATGGGGAACGCACCAAGTATGTCGACGGCATGCGTTTGGCTTCCGAACTGACCGAGCGTATTGCCTCGGATCAGTCGCAGCTGGATTCGACGAATGTCATCCAGCAATCGAACGCGAAACGACTGGAAGAATTGTCGTTGGCGGTCAAATCCAGTCAGGAAGAGTCGGAGGCATTGGAAGCGACTTTTCAGAAAGTCTCCGACGAAGCCGAGCAGCATGACGCCGATCTTGCGAAGGCACGCGAGAATCTTAAAACGACTCGGGAATCGGTCAAGCAGTCCCAAAAAGCTTACGGTGAACTTCGTGAACGCCGAGCCGTGGTGGCTGAACGGATTGCGGTGTTGGAGGAAATCGAAGCCAACATGGAGGGGATCGGCTCCGGTGTTCAGGAGCTGATGGAGTTGGCTCGAGACACACCCGACGGCCCGTTGGCTGCGATTGAAGGCATGGTGGCCGACGTCGTTCGCATCGAGCATCGGTCGGACGCGTTGATGATCGCATCCGCGCTCGGGGAGCGAGCGGAACACTTGGTGATCTCGGGATCGAAGCTGGTCGATCAGCTGGCGAGTGGTGAGTTTCATGTGCCGGGCCGAGTCGGCTTTATTCGCATGCAGACGGCACCACCCCCAAGGTTTTTGCGCGAAGACGAGATTGATGGGAAGCCGGGAGTCATTGGGCGAGCCGACCGATTTGTGACGACAGATGAACGCTTTCGCCACGTCGTCGATTGGTTGTTGGGTGATACCTGGTTAGTCGAGTCGTTGGAAGATGCGGTACGTTACCACCGCGAGATGCATGCGCCGCCGCGATTTGTGACTCGAAAGGGCGAGATTATCGACCGTGATGGTCGGTTGTTGGTCGGGCCCCAGAGCACCGAATTGGATTTGATCCCGCGTCGAGCGGAGCTCGAACATTTGCGGATAGAGGTCGCATCGCTCGACGAACGGGTAAAGTCTCACGAATCGCAATTGCAAGAATTGGTCGAGCAACAGCAAGCCGCCGAGTCGCGGATTGAAGAAGTCAATGCCATCGCCGATGCGGCGCACAGCGACTTGGCTCAGGCGCGAACGCGCTTTGAATCGGCTTGCCATCGTCGTGATGAAATCCAGTCGGAGCGTCAATCGGTCGCCGAAGAGCAGCAACGCATTGATACGTCGGCAGCCAGTCTCACATCGCAATTGTCCGCGGCTCAGGGAGAGCTCGGCTCGGTACGCGAGCTCGTTGTGACGCTTGAATCGTGGCTGAAGAATGACGGTACAAAACTCCAGGAACTTGAATCCCAGCATAAGCGACTGAGCGATCAGTTGAGCGATTCCAAGCAGGTGTTGGCGGAGAGTGAAACGCTGTTGGATACGTTGACGACACAACGCGATCAGCTTCAACGCGATCAGGATGATCGAGTCCGTGCCCTGAGCGATTCTCGCAAGCAAGCCGAACGAGCCGTCCAACGACGGGCCGAATCCGAGTTGGCGATTCTCCGAGTTTCGTCTGACTTGTCGGAGTTAATGTTGAATGACGCCGAAGCATCGGCGCAACTCCGTGGACTCCAGATTCAACGTGAAGCGATTCGTACCGAAAGGACAGATCAAGCCAACGAACTGAATGCCTTTCGAGACCGGATTCGGAAGCTGGAGCAACGTCAGCATACGCAAGAAATGGAATCAGAGCGTATCCGACGCGACCGCGACAGTATGGCGGAGCGACTGCTCGAAGATTACGGCATCGCTGTGGATGAGCTGGAGGACGTGGGCGAGCTCAGCCTCGAAGAACAAGAGGAACGTGAGGCTGTAAATCAGGAAATCAGTGACCTCCGCAGGAAGATCACCAACCTTGGAAGCGTGAACATGGACGCGCTGGACGAGTTGACAGATCTGGAAACCCGCTACAACTCACTATCCGGGCAGTATCAGGATCTGATTGACGCTAAGGAAGCGCTCGAGAAAATCATTCAGAAGATTAACACCGACAGTCGTCGGCTGTTCTCCGAAACTCTCGAAGCTATTCGTGCCAATTTTCAGGTATTGTTTCGCAAGGTTTTCGGGGGTGGTTCAGCCGACATTGTTCTTGAGGAAGGCGAAGATATTCTTGAAAGCGGGATCGACATTGTTGCGACACCGCCTGGGAA
This sequence comes from uncultured Pirellulaceae bacterium, assembly GCA_964471695.1. Taxonomy (GTDB): domain Bacteria; phylum Planctomycetota; class Planctomycetia; order Pirellulales; family Pirellulaceae; genus CAYYHV01. Next base: position 7,811 of record CAYYHV010000164.1, on the reverse strand, counting down.
ACAGTCACTGGGGTTGTCGTTGTTGAGCGGTGGCGAGCGAGCCTTGACGGCGGTAACGCTGTTAATGGCGATTTTTGAGTATCGTCCCAGCCCATTTTGCGTGCTGGACGAAGTCGACGGGCCGTTGGACGAAGCGAATATCGGCCGCTTCATCGACGTGCTGCGTGAATTCCTCAAATGGACCAAGTTTGTCGTGGTGACTCACTCCAAAAAGACCATGACCGCGGCGCATACCCTCTATGGCGTGACGATGCAGGAGTCGGGGGTTTCGAAGCGGGTATCGGTGACTTTCGAAGAAGTCAGCGAAGATGGTCACATTTCTCAATCGGCGATCGACCGCGCCGACGATGCTGGTGCCGCCTAAGTCACCATTCTGAGAATCGCGTTGCATCGTCGATGGGATGATGGATGACCTGCCAGATTCCGACAATTGGCAGGCAGAGCTGTGGGCCGTTGAGAGCGACTTGTCGCTCGCGGAAGCCATGCCGTTTTCGATTTGGTCACTAGTGTCTAATCGACAGTCGAAATCGTTATCACAAAAACAGATGTTGATTTTTGTAGCGGAGCTACCGCCAGCACGACGGGATGACTTGTCGGAGCCGCAATGACGGATTCGAGCGAAGCCAGAACCGCTGATGCGTTGGAATCTGTCACTGCCTTGGCTGTCAGTGAGACAAAGTTGCTATCGCCCGTGATTCTACTTAGTTCGCCTTGGATAGTCAGATTGACTTGTTGGTTTTGCAAACTGGGGCTGCTTTGAACCGCAAAGGACCCGCCTTCGATAGCGCGAGTCGTCGTTAAGGCCGCAAGTTGTAGATTGTCGACTCCCTTTTTCGACAGCGCCTTAGCAATCAGACTGAATTCGGCGGGCAGCTCTTTTCCTGCCGTCTTGTCGCCTGAAATCAGCCACGCAACCTGGATGTTCCTCGAAACGACAGTGGGCTGTTCAGGTGCCGTTAGTTGCGATGGCTGGTCCAGCACTGAAAGCAAATCGACGACGTCACTTTGAGTCTCAGGGGGCGCGGATAAAATGATGGCATTCATCCGCGAGTCGACAGAAAGCCGTGCCTGCTCCATCGGCAGCAAGTTTACCAGCATACTCGGCATTTGGTTGGCCGATACGTGCTTGAGGTGGTAAATCTTGATTTCATTCTTGGATTTAGGGGGAGCCGCACTCTGGGCAGCCAGATGTTGGGGAGCCAGGATACCGGTGGACGTGATCAACAGGCAGAGCATTAGTATTCGATTCATCAGTTGGTTCCTGCAAAAAGGGATGGTTGGATTGGTGTGAGTTGCGCCTCGTCGTCATCCTTTTGAGGCACGGTGGGATACACCATAAAAACCGTAAACTCTGTCGAGTCGACGGGCACAGGCACGACGATTGTCTCACGGTCGTCAAACAAACGTGTCTTGTCCGGAACGATGGTGGCGCGGATTCTTTCATTTACCTCAGACCGAGAAGTCTCCGTGGAGAACTTCCCGAATTGCAAAACTGCAATCGTGCATAACAAAGCAATAGATGCTGCAATAGCGACGAAGGTTTGAAGGTTGAATCGCGGATGGTTGTGGTTTTCAATCCACTGAATCGCTGGTTGGTAATTCTCAATTGATTGCATGTCATCATGGAAGGCGGAACGAATCAATGCGTCCATATCGAGTGCTTGGTCGATCTTTGCTGCGCATCGCTCACATGATTCCGCGTGAGTCAGGCACGATTCGGCTTCGGTTTTGGCCAACCTGCCAACAACCAGATCCGTGACTTGGTTCTCATTCAGGCATTTCATGGTTGGCCTCCCTTGAGAATTCCTCTGGACACCAACAAGCGACGAAGCTTGGCACGTGCCCTCGACAATCGGACTTTGACCGTTCCCGCTCGGTCACCTGTAATTTCTGCGATCTGATTGATAGTCAATCCTTCAATCGAGGCAAGGTAGACGACTTGTCTATAGTCCACTGGCAATGCGTCAATGGCTCGCTTAATCTGGTCGAGTTGCTCATTGGATTCTGAATCAAAAGTTGATGGGCGCTGTAGCAGTTCGTTGGGTCTCGCCACGTTTTGCGTTGGTTTGATCGCCTCA
>CAYYHV010000164.1:0-5723 GCA_964471695.1 uncultured Pirellulaceae bacterium | reverse complement strand
AGTCTCGGCAAAGATTGGATGTGATTCGCAACAGCCAGGATCTGGCGCTGGTGACTTTTTTCAGGCTTTCGCGATTCTTCCAGGCTCGCAGCATCGCTTCCTGAGCCACATCTTCGGCCGCTTGATGATTACGCAGAAAATGAAAAGCGAAACGGTAGACGGTCGCCATCTGTGCTTCCAGCAACTGCCGGATCTCCGAATTCTTGCGTGACTCACTCAAGCCTTTGCCTTCAGCAACTGAACCTTACTTCGGCGGCAAAAATGTCTGTTCAGCTTACTAGACGAATGGACCCCGCGAAGGTTACGGGAAAGTCGAGAGTTCTTCGAAACAGTAGGTAAGCTGCGAGAATCGAGCTATTTCTTCTGATCTTTCTTCTTCTTTTTCATTTCATTCAAGTAGCGATACATATTGAACGCCTTCGGGAAAGCCACTTCGGTCTTGGTCGCCCACGCTTTCCACATCGCGACCATCTCGTCTCGTTTCTCAACGTTGGCGGCTGCGAGGTTGTTCATTTCGGTTCGGTCGGTACCCAGATTAAAGAGCTCCCATGGCTTTTTGTATTCCCGGACCAGCTTCCAGTTTCCCCAGCGGACGCCTGCGTTGCCTTCGTGCTCCCAATAGATCGGTTCTTTATGAATGGGGGCCGTTGATCCTTTCAAGGTGGTTACCAACGGCTTACCAATCATCGCCGGCTTGGTGGCGGGGTAGTCGGCTTTAGCCAACTCGATACACGTTGGCATAAAATCCTGTAAGCAGGCAAACTGACGAACGAACTGACCTCGCTGAGGGACCGGAATACCATTCGGCCAATGGGCGATCATAGGAGTGCACGCGCCACCTTCGTGGACGAAATGTTTGTACAGCCGAAACGGTGTGTTGGATGCGTTCGCCCAAGCCAGCCCTTGTCGAACTCCGGCGGTTGTCTCGAGCGGCGGGTTCTTGATCATGGCTTCATCGCCTTGACCCAGGATACCGCCTTCCTGACAGGCGCCATTGTCGGAAAGAAAGAAGATGATTGTATCATCGAGCTTATTCAACTCTTTCAGTCGAGTAGTTAGACGCCCGATGCTCTGGTCAATCGAGTCGATGCATCCGGCATAAGCAGCCATGATGGAATCAAGATCGTTACGTTGGTCAACGGAAAGCGATTCCCACTTCGGACCGACGTGAGGAGCTGGGACCAAGTCATCGGGGAACAGGCCTAGCGACTTTTGTTTGGCCAGTCGGGATTGCATGAGCTTCTCCCAACCTTCACGGTAGCGTCCCTTGTACTTCTGATACTCTGTCCATTTGGAATTTAGAGGCCAATGCGGTGCATTATGAGCCAGGTAAAGGAAGAAGGGGCGATCATCCGCTGCGATCGCTTCTTCGATGAACTTGATGCCATAGTCCGTAAATGCGTCCGTCGAATAGAAATCAGAATCGGTTTCGACAGATTCGTTACCGAATGAGATGCGACGATTACCGCCCGGTTTGAAATAATTGACGGCTCCGCTGATACATCCGTAAAACTTGTCGAAGCCACGCTGAAGTGGCCAGCAATCCTTGCGGTCTGACCCGAGATGCCACTTTCCAGTCATTAGGGTGTGGTAGCCGGCGCTATTTAAGACTTGAGCCAAAGTGACGCAATGGTCATTCAGGTATCCTTGGTAAGGGCCTTCAAAACCCAGCGGTTCGTCAGGCCCCGCCGTCATGTGCCCGATTCCGACTTGATGCGGATGCAGTCCCGTCATCAAGCTGGCGCGAGTCGGGCAGCATCTGCCGTAGTTGTAGAACTGCGTGAAGCGCAGCCCGTTGTTAGCAAGTGCGTCGATATTGGGCGTTTCGATTTCGCCGCCGTAGCACCCCACGTCCGAAAAACCCATATCGTCTACAAGAATGATGATGATGTTGGGTCGTTCGTCACTGGCTAGCGCGGTAGCGGCGAAAGTGACGGAATAGAGACTGAGTAGAGCCACGAAAAAACTGGACTTCATCAAACAATCCTCTGCACGGTGGCGAAAACAAAGTAGCCATCATCGTGCAGGAGATTGTTCTCAAAGTCCAGTCGCTCTTCAGGCAAGACTATTCGCTGCCTGAATCCTCGGCATTTTTTCGAAGCGTTAGAATGCGTTGGACCGAGAGTTTGGGATAGGCGCTATAAAACTTGCCAAGCACGGCGTGATTGTGTTTCTCAACAAAGGCAAGGAATTCTGCGGAATTCTCACTGACCGGAGAGGGCGGGGCATCTTTGATATGGCGATTGATCTTGTCAAAGATTGGACCGATCGCATCTGCAAAAGCTTCGATGTACGTTTCAAGGTCGCCATCAAAAGCGGTAATGACCATGAACTTTTGCACATCCTCAAGAATCACAAATCGAGCGAAGTGGACCATGCCAAGATCGTCTAAGGCATGCAAAACAGGATTCTGGTCGTCAGGGCGACTCTGAAGTTCCGTCATAATAGCTTTAAGGCTGGCGAAATCTTCGGTCGACTTGACGTCCAAGATAAGCGTCAGCGGGTGAGAAATGGCGTCGTGAGAATCCGAGAAATATTCGCGATTAATAAAGTCAGCCGACTCGGCGGCTTCGTTGGCGGTCCGTTGGGTGATGGTCGCGACTGGGCCACCACTAAATGGATGTCCCCATCCAAAGGCGCGAACGTTCCAATTAAGACTGTCTCCTCCGGGCAAAAGCGACTCATCCACACCGCTGATGCCATCCGGAATTTTAAATGCGAATTCTCCCACTGGGGCGGAAAGCGAATCGCGGAGCGAACTCGAAGTATGGCAACTCACGCAGTCCGTGTTGGCGACATGGGTGATGCTTGGGTTATCAATGATGTCAGGAATGTCGCCCGTGCGAATTGTCGAAAGTTTGGGATCCGTCGATCCAGGGAATGCCCTGCGATTAAGATTTGAGTCGTTAAACAGAGTTGCAGTGGCGACTCCCGCCGTCGGTGACAGGTTTCGATTGTTGGGTTGCGGCATCACGGGCGTACCGCCTCGACGCGAGAACATTTGCGCGTGACCAACACTGGGGTGATTGATCCTTTGGAAGACTCCGTCGACTTTGCGCATGCCAAAAAATATCCACGGTTCGGGTCGTTGCAGTCCCATAAACGCGATCGTATTCAAATCTTCGGCGCGGAGATTGTTCTTTAGGATGGTTCGCAGTCTGGAATTGAAACTGGCAACGTCATTGCGAATAGCCGGATGAATACCAAGGTTGCCTTTTGTTTCCACGCCAACGCTCGCCTTCAATTCGCGCAGGTCTTTGAGCAACTTTCGAAACCTGGTTTTGTCTGGAACACTGCGAGGTGGAAGTCCTGGAGCCAGCGGTTCGCGGAATGATTCGATAAAATCGAAAACGAGATGGGCGGTAAAGTCGTGGACGACGACACGGTCAGCGCTTACCGTCACAGGCTGGACGACCAGTCGCAATTGAGGTTTGGAACCGAAGACGCGCATGGTATCGGGGCTGGTTCCGGGCGCGGAAGGGTCGATCCGCATACTGGCGACGATCCAGTTCGTCGCAGATTCGAATTGATCCTTAAACGGTCCAAACGAAATTCTACGAGGACGTCCTGACGAGGAATCAACGGCGGTTTGTTGGGCAACCGAGACGATGCGTTCAAACGCCTCCTTGGGCCAAAGCGAATCGCCATCCAGAAGATTTTCGCCGGCAGATATTCGGTTCCGTACGTCAGCCGGACTGTCGGGGACGGGCCAGAGGTAGGCCACGTCGTTGACGTCGAAAACAATTTCTGCATTGAGTGATGGGTTGACCGCGAATAGTACAGATAACGCAACCATGGTCCGTAACAATCTCATCGTTATCTCCAAGGGGGTTGGGGTACTGGATAGCTGTTATTCGCCGGCAGATAACTCGATTAATTGATGGGGCAGGAGCGTGTTATCTCGCTGGGATTCTTCCGTCGCTTGCCACGGTTCGGTTGCCCCGTCTTCGGCGGCGGAAGCAACGCCGTCATTCTTGATGGCTTTGGTATAGCCTTGCCATGCAATCTCAATTGCGTTGACGTCGGACATTGCCAATCGCCACGAAAGGGGCGGATTGTGACTCTTCTCGGTTTTGGATTGTTGGACTGGGTTTGGCGAAGTGGCTTGTTTAACCGACGAGTCTTGGGTCGGTTGCGCCGGTACCCGTGGCCTGGTATCAAAGCGAAAGAGTGCGGTTTTGATCTCAATCTGACTGACGTTGTCTGATTCGCATTGATCGCGCGAATCCTCGTACATTTCGATGACGTTGGATATGCTCTTTAACGTATCGTTATCCGGGGCTTGGATACGTCGGACCTGATTGCTCACGACTGCAATTTGTCGATTCAGCGTCACTCGATCAGGCTCGCTTTCAGGATCAAAACTCATTTCTGAGAGAACGTACAACTGTTTCTTCAAGCTGACGTAGTCTTCGTTCTCGAGTTCGGACTCGGCGTCTTGCACCGTCTCCTTCAGGATTGCGAGTTGGCGGGCCAAAGATCGTTGCGAGTTCCTTAGTTCGGATTTGTTAACATCCATCAAGAGGCCCAGCTCCAGGTCGGCTCGCTCGGCTTGGGTTGAGGTTCGGGTGGCTGCGAGTGCCGTCAACGGGCCAAAGAGCGCGCTCTTCAGTCCACGATTGTCCTTGGCGATTTTCGTAGCATTGGGCGGGAAAGGTTCGATTCGAAGGAAGAGGACACGCTCGAAAGGCGGCTTTTCAATAATCCCGTCTTTTACTTTCTGGCGGTAAGCCGTGATGAGGTCGTGAACGACGCGGACCGCAGTCACCAAGCCCGTATTGTCAGAGTAACCGCCGTCGCAAAGATGAAGTTCCAAACGGCGGCGCGCGGCTTCGTTATGTGGGTTGGCGTCGCTGGAGACTTGGTCAAATGGTAAGGGGCGAGCCACCGGAGTCACGTAAGCGAACGTGGCGGAAAGGCGGACCGCGGTTGTGAGTCGTGGATTGACATCGTTGGGCGTTTCCGCCGCCCGAGAATAGAAACGGAGGAAATCGATCGGGACGTCGGCTCTCTCATAATCGCTGTCGTTGGGTGCGCCGTCACGCGTCGCATAGCCTTGCACAGGCGAGATCAAAACACGCTGTCCCGTTTCCACGGCGGTCGCATTAAAGATCACGGGTGGAATCTGGCCCGCTCGTGTTGGCTCGATCAGGTCCCGAATGCGCACGCGCTTCATCCATTTGGCTTCTGCCTTGGACGCACCCATTCGATTCCACCAGGAGGATTCCAAAGCCCAACCGCGATCCACTTCCCGATTAAGATGAAACGGGGAGACAGACCGGGCGAAATCAGGGAAGGCGACTCCCCAGCCGATGGCTTCAATAGACGAGGCGGTAGCATGTTGATTGATGCGTGCCAGTTCTTCATCAGGTGAGCTGGAGTAACTTGCGGCGAACGGATCGTTCTTGCGAGGTTGGCGATGAGCCAGATAGTGTAAGACGCCAACGCTTCCGCCGGAGACAGAGCTGATCAACCCAATGGATTCCGCCAGCTTGGGGCTATGTTTTTCCAAACCTGTGAGGACACGTGCTGTCCACCCGGCGGCTTGGATTCCGCCACCGCTTGCAGTGACAACGACTAGGGTACGCTTGCCATCCTTCCAAACAGGCAGTTGAAATGACTTGCCGTACAATTCTTCTAGGTAAGGCGGCTCTGCATAATCTTTTGCGTCCGCCGGTCGAGTCGCCAGAGCTTTCATCAAGAGGCTGTTCGAACCCTCAGGC
>CAYYHV010000163.1:7247-14863 GCA_964471695.1 uncultured Pirellulaceae bacterium | reverse complement strand
TTTGTTAAGGATGTGATTTGCCTATCGTTGGCGGACTATTTTCTCGACGACAAGGTGTCCGGGAAACGTGCGCGCAAAATAATTCGTGTCTGGTTTATCGACGAAGCCACGCGAATGAATCCCAATCTCAACTATGCACAAGCCGTTCCGGGGCGATCGGAAGGTCGAGGCGTTGGGATCATCGATACACGTGGCTTTATCTGGATGCTTGATGCTGTCGCACTGTTGGAATCGACGAACGCGATGAACGCATCCGATTCATCGGCTCTTCGAAGTTGGTTTAGCGAGTTTCTCGATTGGCTGCTTACCAACAAGTTGGGAAAGGAAGAGCGCGGGAAGAAGAACAATCATGGGAGTTGGTATGCAGCGCTTACCAGCCGAATCGCCCTGTTTGTTGATCGAAAAGATGTGGCTCGGGAGATAGCGACTCAGGTGCGTGAAGATCGTATAGGTTCGCAAATTGACGAAAAGGGTAGGCAAGCCGAGGAGTTGGTGCGTACTCAACCGTTGCACTACAGCCTCTTCAATCTGGCGGCTTTGACGAATGTGGCGCGCGTGGGTGACAAAGTTGGCGTAGAAGTCTGGTCACCACGGATGATTGCCGCCGTGGACTACCTCGAGCCGTATATTTGCGGTGACGAACCCTCACCCCATAAGCAGATGAAGAAGCTGAAATTGTCCGATGCAGAGCATGCGAGTCTGCTGATTCTCTCGCAACAATTCGATTCGAAATCGGCGAGAAGGGCTAGCCGTATTGTACCGACGTCGGATCGAGGGATCGGCTTTGCCCGTTTGCTATTTCCGCCCGTTTCGCAAGTTCCCTAATGCTTGCGTAAGCTTGCCATAAGTTCGCAACTCCACGAATTCCATCTACAATAACGTGGGGAGAAAATTTTCTGAACTTCATTCGGGGTATCTGATGTTGCACAGACTGGCGTTCGTTCTTGGGTCGGTGGTCTTTTCAATGATCACTATCCCCACGTTGGCTGCGGAGAGCCAATGGGTCTTTCCGGGAGAAGCAGGACGTCTGTTGCATCAGTCGCGAGCCTCTGGAGATCGGGTTCCCAACTTTGCGTCCGTCGGCTATCGCGGTGGCACGGAAACGATTCCACACATTGGAACTCAGATATCGGTATCGCCAACTGGTGGTGATGATACCAATGCAATTCAATCGGCAATCAACTTTGTTTCATCGCTTCCGCTCGATGCAAATGGGTTTCGTGGCGCTGTCGAACTCACGTCGGGGGAGTTTCTCATCCGGAGCAGCATTGACATTCGCCGTTCCGGTGTAGTGTTGCGAGGAGCTGGCGACAGTGATGCAGGAACCGTACTTCGGGCATTGGGTACCAGTCAACGATCTCTGGTGAACATTGAGACGGGGGGTAGTCGCCTCAAAAACACGAGCAGCGATCGATCTATCCTCGACAAGTATGTTCCTGTCGGAGCCACCAGCTTCACCGTCGCGGACGCGGCGACGTTTTCCGTCGGCGACGACATCGTCGTATTTCGACCCAGCACGGCAAATTGGATCAGCGATCTTGGGATGGATATGATTCCACCCCGCAGCGACGGCGGCACCGTGACGCAGTGGACGGCCGGTTCGCGTGATCTGCATTCAGAACGCAAGATCGTGCGAGTCGAAGGGAATCGAGTCTTCGTTGATGCTCCGATTACGAACAGTCTCGATCAACAGTACGGCGGCGGAACGATTTATAAGTACGTCCACAGCAACCGTATCGAGAATGTGGGTATTGAGAACCTCAAGGGCCAATCCGACTATGACTTGTCGAATCCCTTCGATGAAGATCACTCCTGGACGTTTATCAGCGTCGATGATGTTGATCACGCGTGGGTGAAGGGCGTTACGTCACAGCACTTCGCAAGGAACACGGTGAGCATTGAGCGTGATGCGAAGCATGTTACCGTTGTCGACTCACACTCATTGGACCCCATTTCGGTCATCACGGGAAGTCGCCGGTACGCTTTCGAAGTCGATGGGCAGCTTAACATCGTCCGGGACTCGACTTCGGATCAGGGGCGGCACGACTTTATTCTCAATTCACCGTCGCCGGGCCCCAACGTATTTCTGGATAACACCGCTACGAATTCTCTCAACGACACTGGCCCCCATCAACGATGGTCGACTGGAGGGTTGTTTGACAATGTTTCCGTCGACGGTGATCAGATCAATATTCGCAACCGAGGTAATTTTGGCACCGGTCACGGATGGGCGGGAGCCAACATGGTTGTTTGGAACAGCACGGCGGATGAGTTCATTGTTCAGAACCCGCCGACGGCACAAAACTGGTTGATTGGTTCTGTCGGAACCATTGTGAACGAAACGCGATTCGGGCAACAAGAAGACGGATTGTACGATCAGCACGGCCAAAATGTAGAAACTCGAAGCCTGTATCTGCAGCAGTTGGCGGATCGCATGGCCATTGAGGGAAGTGAATTCCGCGAGTACGTAACCGGCGACTACGACGGATTCGTGAACGACGGTGCGGTTGATTCACCGTTTGTTTCCAGCCAGCTTCAAGACGCATTCTCCTCGATTCTGACAGATCCCAACTTGGCCGTCGTTGGATTTGATGAGACCCAGGTAAACAACGCGATCCCCTTCAGTTGGCAGTTCTCACTTGACTCGAATGAGCAAGTCGCTCACGCCGTCGTATCGCTCTCATTAAGAAAAGCCGGTGGATCGACAGTGGATGATTCGATTTTCTTCGAGTCGCTATCTAACGAGCTGCAGTTTGCGTCCGATCTTGGACTGACAACCGAACTCAGTACGACGGATGCTACGGTCGTGTTGTTGGAATTTTCAAGTCTCGATGAGATCGCCTTGTTCAATGACGGCGAATTTAATCTGCTGATCACTGACGACGTGGCTGTCGATTGGGCGCGACTTGAGCTCACTGTAGGCTCCGGTGCGAGGGCTGACTTTGACGTTGATGGAGACGTCGACGCGGCAGACATCGACTTGCTCTGTGGTCAGTTGGGTGGCATGGAAACTGAGTATGATCTCAACGGAGATGGCGCGGTGGATCACCTCGATTTCGATCAGATGATACTTAGTGAAATAGGGACACTATTTGGAGACATTAACCTCGATGGTGTCGTTGATATCAGCGACTTTAACCTTTGGAACGCAAACAAGTTCACGAGTGGCGGTTGGGCACATGGCGACGGGAACTGTGATGGAGTGGTGGATATTAGCGACTTCAACATTTGGAATGCAAACAAGTTTCAGGCGGCTGATTCCGTCGTGGTTCCCGAACCTGCTGGAACCACATGCTGTTTGCTGACCCTATTGATCATGGTTCATTTTTGTCGTCGCGACTTGTTCGCCTTGGATCATCGGAGTGCTTGAAAACGGGTTCATGGGAACGGCATGAGCAATTGACCGTTGCAGCCCGGCAGAATCAGATAGGGTGATGTTGAGCTTCCTGATGCAATTCTTGCCGCGGGCTGAATATGCGGCGTCAAAGAAATGGGCTGCTCGATTGAGCAGCCTGCTTTGATCATTCTCGAATGACCACCACGTGAAACTAGGTCCCGGTGGCACAACTGTGAACGCTAAAAATGCCGGCGGATGTTGTTGTGACTACCGGCGGATAGAGCGTTGCCGCTTACTGCTGCAATTTAGATTTCTGGACCAAAACTGAAGATGAATTCAACGGGAAGCGTGAAGTCCTCAATCCTGGCGATATCGCCGGATCGTTGAGGCTTGGCTTGGGCGCTATCCTCGTCCTCGTCGTCCGAACTTGGTGGCTCGGGGACTTCGGTGGATTCTGATTTCTGGTCGGCCGGCGCTATGATCAGCGGCGCTGGCTCTTCTGTTAATGGTGTCGCGAGTGCAGGTTCACCAAACGTGAAGTCGCCAGCAGTTGGTGCGGTAATTGCCTCGGAATAGATTGGGGCAGCCGTCAAATACGCCGCGGGGACGACGTTGGGCGAACTGCAAGTAGTTCCACATACCGTGGCGGTGGTGGCGCAACAAGGCTTGCAACAGGTAGCCGGTTTATTGCAGGCAGCCGGTTTGCAACACGTGGCTGGTTGACAGCAGTTTGATTGACTTCGGCCACAACGGGCTCGCAGTCTTGCCAGCAGGCCTTGCGCGTCAGCGGATGATGGTGTTACGAATACTGATGCGACCAAGATCAGCAGGCTTGCTCTTGCGATGTTCAACATTGATGATTCTCCATAATTCTCAGTTCAGTGCATCCGGAGGATGTCCAAGTGTCGCGTGACTCCAATTCTTCGGATCCTATGAATCTTCGCCTGGTTTGCCAACCAAGAAAATGACCAGACGGGCAGAATCGGGGGCATCCTTGCATCGAATCGACGAGAATTGCATTGATCGATTTGCGTTGTTGCCTTTGCTTGCATGCCAAAACTACAATGAGTCGTCATAGGGTATTCGTAATTGGTCATCTCAGGTTCGTTATATGTCAAATTCAAGTGAATTTTCACTCGGACAAGTCGAGGTTTCCTCGTCCCCTACTGAGCGATTTGAGGAGTTTCTCGTCAGTCGCGGGAAGCGAGTCACTCAACAGAGACTGATGCTGGTAGAAAAGGTGTTCAGCCGCCATGAGCATTTTGAGGCGGATGAACTCGTCGAGGAATTATCTTACGGAACAGGTAACAAGATTGGTCGAGCGACGATCTATCGTACGCTCAATGATATGGTCGAAGCCGGCCTGCTTCGTAAAGTCAACTTGCCAGGCCGATCCGTTTATGAGCACGATTATGGTTACCCCCAGCACGATCATCTTTATTGCCAGCAATGCAAGAAGTTGATCGAATTTCAAAGCGAAGAACTGGTTCGCATTCGCAAAGCGGTGGCTCAGGAGCATAACTTTCAGGTTCAGGGATATCGCCTGGTAATCACTGGAACCTGTGAAGAATGTCGAAAGTCGCGAAGACGAAGAAAGCGTCCCGTCGACCTGGTCTAATCTTCAGATTCGCTCAGTCCCACCATTTCCAAAAGCTTCAATGCATTGGTGGTTGGCGACACGCCCTCACGCAGTTGGTAATCGAAGGTCATCTTCCGTTTCCCTTCTTCGGTAACAAACTGTTCGCGGAAGTGGACCGTCTGGCAGCACTTCTTTAATTCCTCGGAATCCGCCAGTTCCAAGTCGTGCGTTGACACCGCACCCAAGGTTGGGTGACCGACAAGATGTTTGATCACCTGAGCTACAGCGATGTGTCGTTCGGCTGAATTCGTGCCCTGTAAGATTTCGTCGAGCAGGAAAAGTTGGCGAATGCCAGCCGACGTATCGACGGACTGGGCGTGATCCACAATCGACTTGAGTCGCTTCAATTCTGCGAAGAAAAACGAAACGCCGTCATTGAGTGAATCCGTGACTCGCATACTTGTTGCGAGTTCGATGGTGGGCATGCTGAGGCTGTTTGCACATACTGGCCCACCCGCTTGAGCCAACAGGGCATTTACGCCGAGTGAGCGTAACAATGTGCTTTTGCCGGACATGTTCGATCCGGTAACAAGCAGGAAAGTGCCTGGTGGTCCCAGTTCCACGTCATTGCGACAGCAGTCATCCGGGGAGATGAGGGGGTGTCCCAGTTGAGTCGCCTTGATTGATTCGGCGCCGGCAGTCACCGAAGGCATGATCCATTCAGGGTGGTCTGCGGAAACCGTGGCCAGGCTGTTGAGGGCTTCAAGCTCCGCGACGGATTCGAACCACTTGCGTATCGACTTGCCATATTTGAGCTGCCACGTTTCCAACCACTCCAAAATGTGAAAGTCCCAGTAGAACATTAGTTGGAGGAACAGGTAGGGAACAAAGTACAACGCGGAACGACGGCCATTCGCCAGTTGCATTATCCGTCGTAATTCTGCGAGAGCTCCGCGAAACTCATAGCCATCGGTTTTCAGTTTTTCTTGCAACGCATTGAGTCGCGGAACATCCTTGGGCAGTTCATCCACCATTTGGAATAGCGCGCCGTAGTGAACCAATTCGTTCTTGCCGGCGGTAATCTTGTTAAACAAGTCGTGGACGGTGCCAGCCAGGAGGGAATTCATCAACACACTGAAGACGATCAGCCCAAAGATGCCGAGAAACCAGGTTACCGGTACGACACGTGCCAGGATCAGAGCCAGCAGCACAGGGATCATGCATGCGAGAATTCGCAGAAACCACTTCAGTCCAGCCCGCTGTCGAAACCAGGTTGGTCCCTCACCCCATTCGATCAACGCGTCAGGGCCACCTTGACTGGAGGCCAACATGCGGCCGTGAAGTTCGAATTGATCCCGAAACGCATGTTGGGTCCGAAGCCACGTTACGGCGGATTGTCGTTCTTCGATTTCTTCTGAAGTAGGCGTTTCAAGTATCCAATCGCGAAGAAGATTCTTTCCGTCGTGGGTATGTGCCCGACTGAGGAAGTGGTAAAGGCCACCGATGGAAAAAAGATCGAGATCAATCGCCGTCGGCTTGTGTCGATCCGGCACATTGATGTTGGGGGCCGGGATGCGATCCCATTCGCGTCGCAACCGAGCCTGTTGTTGCTCTTGCAGTTCCATTCGAAGCTGCTCTGTTTTTCGGGATTGCTCGATATGTTCAAAGATGCCGACGGCCGCGACGAACAGGACAAACAAGACCGTTGCGAGCAGATACCAGAACCAGGCTCCCGAATCGACGTTGACGCCGACGATGACAAACAGAATGGACGTGAGGAAACACGCGCCCCGCGATCGCGAGTAGAAGTTTTCCTTGGACTTTAATCCACTCACTAGTTCTTGGAGTGTCGTTATCCGGTCGCTGTATCGCTGAGCCGGTGACGGGGTTTCACTCGGCAGATTGAGGTCTGTCATGATGGCCTTATACGCTTACGGTTCCGGCACAGTCCAGATCGCTGGGATACTTCTTGCGAATCGGATCGACGTATTGGTCGATGAACGAGTCGACTTGTTCAGGTGCCCGTCCGACAAATTGACGGACATCGACGACCTTGGCCAGATCAATTCCCGCAAAAGCCGCGTCGTCCGCCAGTCTTTGTAGCAAGTCGTTTGGTTTTCCTTCCTGTTTTACAACAGCAGCTGCGGCTTGGCTGTGTGTGCGAATCACTTCGTGTAACTCTTGCCGGTCGCCGCCCGCCGCCACCGCCGCCATCAGGATATTTTCGGTTGCCATGAACGGAAGTTCCGCAGCAAGATTGGACTCAATAACTTTCGGATACACGACCAATCCGCGTGCGACGTTCTCGAATAGAATCAGGACCGCGTCGGTTGCCAGGAATGCTTGTGGTAAGCTTAGTCGACGATTGGCGCTATCGTCCAACGTACGCTCCATCCACTGCGTCGCCGCCGTCGCCGATGCACTGGATTGGAGGCTGGTCACAAAACGAGCCAATGCGCACATGCGCTCACAACGCATGGGATTCCGTTTATAAGCCATTGCCGAAGAACCGATTTGACTGGTCTCGAACGGCTCTTCCAGCTCTTTGCGGTTGGCAAGTAATCGCAAATCCGATCCGGCTTTATGAGCCGATTGTGCGATACCCGAAAGCGCATCGAGAACCTGAGCGTCAATCTTTCGCGAGTAAGTTTGGCCCGTCACCGGATAGTAGGACTCGAACCCGATTCGCTCAGCGACTCG
>CAYYHV010000163.1:0-7237 GCA_964471695.1 uncultured Pirellulaceae bacterium | reverse complement strand
ACTTTGTCGAGATCACCGTCAAACAGCTTGAGGAAACTGGCTTGCGTCCCTGTCGTACCCTGGATGCTGCGCGCTTGCAGAGTCGCTAAGCGATGTTCTATTTCTTCCAGATCAAGCAGCAAGTCGTAGCACCAAAGCGTCGCTCGTTTGCCTACCGTGGTTGGCTGAGCCGGTTGTAAGTGTGTGTAACCCAGGCAGGCTAGTTCACGATACTCGGCCGCAAAGGTGCCCAGTCGGTCGATGACAGCGACAAGTCTCTTGCGGATGAACTCCAGCGACTCACGCAGTAGTATCAAGTCCGTGTTGTCCGTGACAAAACAACTGGTGGCTCCCCAATGGATAATGCCGGATGCATCGGGACACTGATCTCCGTAGGCGTGTACATGTGCCATCACATCATGCCGCAGGCGACGTTCGTGTTCGCGAGCCGCATCAAAATTGATGTCGGTCGCGTGCGTGCGGAGTTGGTCCAGTTGGGAGTCGCTAATCGTGAGCCCAAGTTCCTGTTGGGATTCTGCCAAAGCGATCCATAGCTTTCGCCAAGTCTCAAATTTGCGTTGAGGGCTCCAGATGGCAGACATCTCTTGTGAAGAATACCGTGAGATAAGTGGGTTTTGATATTGGTCGTAAGTCATTCGTCGTTTCAAAGTCGGTGGTGGACATTTTCAATCGCCTCGATTGCATTGATTTTACCGAACTTCTTCGGGGCAGGGCAGCGGGCAGCCGTTCCGCGGCAAAGGCGGCGCATTGAAGACGGGCTGGATTACGAATAGCCTAGATGATGCGTTGTTTGCGTTCTCAAACATCATCAATGCCATGAAAAATCTTACCAGCGAAATTCAGCTTGTAATCGCGCGATGGGGCGTCTCGCTGACGATTGGAGTCGTTGCTAGTCTGGGATTCGCCGAGGAATACGATAATCCGCCGATCAATTACCAAACTGCCCAGCCGACTGATGCCGTCGCAAAGCTGGTGCAGCGATTGGCATCCGGAGAGTCGCGGCTGGAATGGAACGAGCCGCATGGTTGGCTGGTGGCATTGCTCGACGAATTGGATGTACCCAGATCGTCGCAGACTTTGGTATTTTCCAAAACCAGCCAACAGCATCGACGCATTTCACCCGCTCGGCCACGAGCCCTCTACTTTAATGATAATGTCTATGTCGGATGGGTTCAGCAAGGCGACTTTGTCGAGTTGGCTGCCGTCGATGATAATCTGGGGGCGGTGTTTTATGCCGCCGATCAAACCGACTCGAATCAATTGAAGATTCGTCGAGACAACGGGCAATGCCTGACTTGCCACGCCTGTAACAAGACGCAAAAGGTACCTGGATTTCTCGTGCGGTCAGTCTTTCCCAAAAGAAGCGGCCATCCTGATTTTTCGTTAGGGACTTTGCCGACGGACCACTCGACGCATTTGAGAGATCGTTTTGGCGGATGGTACGTCACCGGCCATCATGGAAAGATGCGACATCGGGGCAATGTGATCGTGGGAGTGGATGCAAGGGCTCCCTTGGATCGCGAAGCCGGTGCGAATCTTCAGAAAGTTCCAAGGCGAGTCCGATCGGAAAGGTACGTGGAACCGACGAGTGACATCGTGGCTCTCATGTTGCTTGAGCATCAGACTCAGATGCACAACTTTGTGACCGCGGCTTCGTATGAAACGAGGCGCGCTTTGTACTATCAAGCGAGCATGAATCGGGCGTTAGAGCGTGAGGCGGACTATCAGAGCGATTCGACTCGTCGCAGGATTCAGTCGGCTGTTGATGATCTGGTCGAGTACCTCTTTTTTGTCGACGAGTTTGAATTCACGTCGCCCGTTCGTGGGAATTCGTCGTTCTCCGAGGTGTTTCAGCGAGCAGGAATTCGAGATAGCAAAGGACGCAGCTTGCGTGATCTAGATTTGCAAACGGGGTTGCTGAAATACCCTTGCAGCTTTCTCGTCTACTCCAAATCATTCGCGGCTTTGCCGGACGAAGCCATGCGGCTTGTTAGGCAGAAGATGTTAAGTGTCCTACAGGGCGAAGAAACATCGCGACAGTTTTCACACCTTACCGCGGAAGATCGCGGTGCTATTCTCGAGATTTTGGTGGAAACGCATCCATTATTTAGGGAAGCGTCATTATCCGCGACGGACCAATCGGCAATAATTCAGCATGTCAAAGATTGAAACGATAGAACAACTCGAATCCATTTATGGATTTCCACAGGAGACTTCGACGGTCAAAGTCACGTCGACCGTCATCCCTGAGTATCGGGCATATATCGAGGCGTCACCCTTCGCCGCACTCGCGACCGTAGGACCCGAAGGTCTCGATTGTTCGCCACGAGGTGATCAGCCGGGATTCGTGCGAGTCGTCGATGAAACGCGGCTGCAAATGCCCGATCGTCGAGGCAACAATCGCATTGATTCTCTGCGGAACATCGTTCGTGACTCGCGGGTTGCCCTGTTATTCTTTTTTCCCGGGCACGGAACGACGCTACGAGTCAACGGGAACGCATCCCTGTCGGCGGATGCGGAATTGCTGGGCTCTTTCGAAGTCGATGGAAAGCAGCCGCGGACGGTGATAGAAATTGTCGTCTCGGAAGTTTACTTCCAATGTGCACGTGCGATCGTGCGGTCAGGGATATGGGACTCGTCCAGTCATGTTGATCGAGAATCGCTCCCAACTCCGGGACAGATTCTTGAAAAGCTGTCGGGTAAGCGGATCGACGGCACAAAGTATGATCACGAATGGCCGGAACGCGCGAGCAAAACGATGTGGTAGGGCAATACCACGACGTTTTTCAACTCCGATTCTGGGATGATCTACAGCCCGGCGATCTTGCTGGAAATCTGCCTGGCGGAATTGTCAGTCAGGCTGGAGACGAAATCCATGATCTCGTGCAGCCACCAATCGTAACTTTGGGATTCGTTCCGTGTCAGGTAATCTACGTCCCACGCAAGTTCGAGTGAACGTTTGGCAACGTACGACTTGCGAGCCGTGTCGGCAAAACTGCGATTCGTCGCCAGCGCCTGACAGCCCTTCGCCAATGCCTTGATGATGCGCCCTAGAGCTTTGTAAGCTCCCAGTTCCGTGGTGATCTTGTCGGGATGAGAGTAGATGCGGTTGTAGATTTGCTTGACGTTCTTTACGGCGTCTCGCAGTTCTTCCGGGAAGTCGGATTTTAAGTCGTCTTCGCGCTCACCACGCATGATCGTATCGTACTCGTTCTCAAACACTTCGAACGATTTCTCCATCAGTCGCCTTATGACTTTGCCACGCGCTACGGGGAGTTTCGAGTTTGTCGATTCGCCCAAGAAGCGGTTGTAGGCATCTCGCACGACCGATTCGTCAATAATCTGCATCTCGGCTGCGTCTTCGAGGTCCACAATGCGATAGCAGATATCGTCGGCGGCCTCAGAGAGAAAAGATAATGGATGCCGCGCATACGTTCCATCGTCGCGTACCAGGCCGAGCTGCTCCCAGGTTGCGTGGAAGATTTCCTGTTCCGTCGAGAAGCAGTTGTATTTCTGGGATGCCACGGCTTTGTCTGTGGTGGAGGTCCACGGATACTTTACCATGGCTCCCAAAGTCGCGTAGGTCAGTCGCATATAGCCTTGCTGATTGTCGGTGCGTGCCGCCAAACGAAAACCCTGCGCGTTCCCTTCGAACAGTCGCACGTCGGATTGGGTACCCGGACTGACATCATGGTCGTCGGGAAACACAACATCCGCATGTTCGGCGGACCATTCACGAATGGCAAATTCGCCAGCATGTCCGAAAGGTGGATTGCCGATGTCATGTACTAGGCACGCTGCCTGCAAGATCCATGCTAGGTCATCGCGAGTCGATGGCTCTTGAATGATTGGTTCATTGCGCTGCACCATCAAGTCTGTGAGCATGCGGGAAAGCGTACGCCCCACAGCCGCGACTTCGATCGAGTGCGTCAGTCGATTGTGGACTTGGTCATTCTGAGCCAGCGGATGAACCTGAGTTTTTCGGGCAAGCCGGCGGAACGATGTTGAAAACGCGACGCGGTCATAGTCCGCTTCGAATGCCGAGCGAAAATCCTGAGCCGCTGACTTGGGGAGCAGGCTACGTTGATTCGCTGGGACCTTGGGGGATTGCTGACCGCCAACGGGTACGCGCTCGGGCGAGAGCAGTCGATTCCATTCAATGTTCATTTCCGACTTGGTTCCATTGCTGTTTTGCGTCTTTTGGAGTTGATTGCAACTGTCGATTTCTTTTGAAACTATGACCATCAATTCGACCGGAACAACCGGGGTGGGGAATTCTCCCTGTTCCGAATTCGCTAGATTTCCGCAGTAATTTTGGGGGGTGGTTGTACCGACGTTAGAATTATGCCGCTAGCGAACGATCAAGTGTTGGATTTGCTGCGTATTGGGGACGACGGGAAAACCATCACATTTTGCGCTTATTGCCTAGACTCACCTTCTACGGGGTGTTTTGGGGTATAGGTAGTTGCGTTAATATGCGTAAATACCGGAATATGCGAATCGTTTTATCGAGATAAGTCTCGAATGCCGATAACATTTGGGTCTGCCGCCGCCCGACCCCAATTGACTTCCGGAGTATTCGCAAACAGCAGGGATTCTGCGAGCGAGTACGTTAGGTCGGCTGGAATACGAATTAAGGAGAGAGTCCACGTGCGACGCCATTTCTCAACACCGTTCTTCTTGAGTGGTGTTTTCGTTTTGCTGCTAACGACCATCCTCACTGCGCAACAAAAGCCTTTTGAGCAGTTCTTTCCAGCGAACACAAAGGGTTTCGTTTCGATTCCCAACGTGCAGAGCATCCAGCAGTCGTGGGATAAGATTGCCTTGGGGCAACTCGCGGCGGATCCAGTCATCGAGCCGTTTGTGAGTGATCTTCGCGATCAGATTCAAACGCGATTGGACCGAACGGGCGTTCGTGTTGGTCTGGAGGTCAATGACCTCTTGGACGTTTGTACGGGTGAAGTCGCCATTGGGTTTATTCAGCCCGAAAAAGGTAACCAGAAGCATGCAATTGCGGCAATTGCTGATGTGACGGGCAAACAGGACGCTGCGACGAAGCTTCTGGAGAAGGTCGAGAAGAACATGCTCGACCGCGACGCGAAGCTGACCAAGAAGAACGTCGGTGACGTAGAAATGCATGTTTATGCAGTCCCTGTCAAAGAAGGCGCCCGTAAGACGTTTGATGCCGTCATCTTCCAATATAACAATCGGCTGATTGCTGTAGATCACGAACAAATCGCCGTGCAAATCCTGGCCCTGATGAAAGACGCCAAGACGCCAACACTGGCGGAGCAAGAAGGTTTTGTGGCGGTCAACCAACGGTGTGTCAAGGAAGCCAATGGGCTCGCACCACACCTCAAATGGTTTGTCGAACCCATCGGGTATGCCATGGTGGCTCGAGAAGCCGCCGCGGTTCCGCCAGGAAGGTATGACATCCTCAGTGCGATTTCGAAGCAGGGATTCGATGCGGTCCTGGGTGTTGGTGGTTTTGCCAATTTGAATGCGGGTGATTTTGAGATTCTTCTTCGTGGTTATGCCTACGCTCCACCCGTCGCTGGTGGTGGCGAAGAGAAGTATTCCTTGGCCGCTCGCGTCTTGGCGTTTCCGGGGAAGCAGGAACTAAAAGTCCAATCCTGGGTTCCTGATTCGGTAAACAGTTATGCAACGGCGACATGGGAAATTCAAAGATCCTACGACTTCATTGATACCCTTGTCGATGAGATTGCTGGTGAGCCGGGATTCTTCAAGGACTTTATTAAATCACTCGAAGAAGACCCGGGCGGACCACAAATCAATTTGAAGAATGATATCGTCGCACACCTTGGTGATCGCGTCTCGGTGTTGACCGATACCAAACTGCCTGTCGTGAGTGACAGCGAACGGTTTCTCGTCGCGATTTCATTAGTCAACTCCCCGGCGATGGCCAAGAGCATCAGCAAGATGCTTGAAACGGACCCGGATGCGAAACTGCTGGAGCTTGACGGAGTCGAAATCTGGGAAATCATCAATGAAGACGATGGTGACCCGGTTCTTGATCTGGAAGGGCAAGACGATTTCGATGCCTTTTCCTTTGAGAGCGAAGATGAGGAAGAGGTTGATTCTGACGATGCACCTCTGCTGATGTCCAACGCAGCTATCTCAGTTGTGCACGGACACTTGATGATCGCTTCGCATGTCGACTTCATCGTTGAGATTTTGCGAAACCCGGTTGCCGAACCCAATCTCGGGGACGCATCCGACTACTTGGCAATGCAAAACGCCCTGACGGCTTTGGGGTCGAATAAGAACGATACCATTCGGGTCTTTTCTCGATCCGATGAAGAGTTGCATGCGAGCTACGAAATGATTCGTCAGGAGAAGATGCCTGAATCCAAAGGCCTGCTTGGTCGTTTATTGAACCAGGTGCTTGGGCCTAAAGAGAAGGGCGTCGTTCGCGAACAGAAGATTGAGTCCAAAAACATGCCTGACTTCCAAGTCGTACGACGCTATCTGGGCCCCGTGGGGCTGTTTGTACGAGCCGAGAACGATGGAATGTACTCGGCGGCAACGGGCCTGAACAAAAACGTTCCCATGGAACCGCAATTGCAGGACGCACCGCGTGCTGCGGGCCGTGATGAGGCTGACGCGAAGAACTAACGGCCGACTTGCGAATGCTTCTCTAGTACATCAGCGAAGTCGGTTTCTATAACCGACAGTGCCTATAAGCGTGGAGCGCCTGGCTCAATGGAGCGGGCGTCAAGGCGCGCTAGCCAACGTTAGATGGCGTTCATGAACGCTGTTGAAGTGTCGGTGAAATCAACGCACCGAATTAGGCTCGTTGATTTTCAAAGTTGGTTCGAACCGTCGCTGTTGGCCTATCGTTCTATTACCGACGGTGGTTGGCCCCAATTCTTTCCTACAACCTCTCGCTGTTGCCGCGCCCCCTTGGGCTTTCTTCCGCCACGTTTGACAGTCTCACACGCTTACGCAAAGTTCGTTTTTCACGGACTGTGACGGCAGGGCACATTTCTCAGTCTCGTGTTGTTTACAAAAGTAAACGTATGGCGGGATTATCGGACTGTTTGCTCATTAAACGGGTTAAGTCGCTGACTTGGTGCCCGTCGCTTGTCTATGAGCTATGTTTTCTAGACGCGACCAAGGTGGTGTCGCCCCGAACAGGCCAAGAAGCGAACTGAAAATGACCTATCAAGACGAGTTTGAAGAGCTTTTCGAATTGCTGGCGTTCAATCCTCGTTTG
>CAYYHV010000162.1:0-14876 GCA_964471695.1 uncultured Pirellulaceae bacterium | reverse complement strand
GTGTAATTCTCAAAGCCCTCCCGTATCTCCAGGCTAGGATTGACGATGTTCTTAAGCATCCGATCCACGTCTTTGCGTTGGTACGAGGTCAAATCAGGCCCCACGCCTCCCCCGGCGCCAAACAGTTGATGGCATTTGCCGCAATGTTCATTGAATAATGGTTCACCATCATAAGGGCTGCCTTTTAGCGCCGAAACAACGTCCTTTAGCTCTCGAAGCCTCTGGTTCATTTCGTCGGAATTCGTGCCGTCAATCTTGCCGTACAACTTAGCAATCGTGCTTCGTAGCGACTTGTTGTTATGCATCGCCGCTTGCCGAATAACTTGAAGTGGCACATCAAGCCGATCAATGCGTTCGGAGCGGATTTCTTCAATCAGTCGTTCGGCCCAATGTGTACGACTTACAAGTACTGTCAGTGCCACCCTTTGGGGCACTTTTGCCAGCGAGCCCAGTCGGGTTAATAGAGCATCGGGAACTTTTTCCGAATCGAAACTTCCGAGAGACGTGATGGCGGCAGCGACAACCCGTTCGTCTTCATCATCGTTTGCGATGATACCCAGCAAGCCATCGACGACTGGTTCATGGTTGGCTTCGCCAAGCAGAGTAATTAGATCAGTTCGTTCCAACGGGTCGGCTTGTGGGTCGGCGACTACTTCCAACGCTTCGACCAACGCCTGTGCATGTTTCTGCCGTACTCTCAATCGCAGTGAACCGCCACCAGCGGCTGACATGGCATCAGCAAGCTCGTCAGGGATTCCGCTGGGAATGCGGCCTGACCAAGCCGCTTCGATACCTTTGAGCAGCCTCGATTTCGAGGATGCGTCAGGCGCCAGTTGAAGCAAACGGGCACAGCGTAGATAGTCTTGTCTTCGATTCGTGGCTGCGAATCGTCTCATCAATCGCTCAAGGATGTGCTCTCGAACCAACCTCGAACCCCAGATATCCGCAGCCTCAAAAATTTGCATGACATCACCCGGATTTGATTCACAATGCGATTCCAGTGCCCACCAATTCAAGAGCGGCATATAACGATCTGTTGCGTCCTCCTCGTGGCGCAGTAGTCCCGCTACGATTGGCAATGCCCGGGCCGCATCAAATCGCCTCGTCGAACTCGCTAGCTGACTTCTTACCTCCACATGGTGCTCGTCCTCGACAAGTCGTTCGAGAACGTACGCCAACGGCCGAGCCAGTTCCTTCCGGTCTCCCAGCAGACGAATCGCCCACGTTCTGACATGAGGATCCGCGTGATTAAGCGCCTGGAGTGCGAAATCGTCATCGAATCCACCTGAAAGATTGATCGCCCAAAGCGACTCTAGCGCAAACTGCCCTTGGGCACTGTCAAACCCGACCTTGAGTGTTTTCGCGATTCCCACATCACGCCGATCCCCAATGACTCGCTTCGCACTCTCTCGGTGCCACCGGTTTTCATCCCGAAGGGAGGCAATCAGCGCTTCATTCGTTTTCGCAGTAAAATCATCCACCCGAACTGATTTTGCGTCAGGCGCCTTGATGCGATAAATGCGCCCGCGTTGTCGATCAACATTGCCGCGATGGTTAGTCGTGTGGGTGAGTTGCTGATCGTACCAGTCGCAAACGTAGATGGCACCATCAGGTCCATGCTTGATATCAACGGGTCGAAACCAGGGATCATCAGACGTCATAGCGTGACTAATGTCCTCAGTTCGAAACGTCGCGCCGTCAGCGTTGAACTTCGAAATCGGAACATTCTTGTTCATCGGATCGACTCCGAAGAGTTGTCCGTGGTATCGCTTCGGGAGCGCGACACCCTCGTAGATTACAAAGTTGTGTGTGAATCGAGCCACTTTGTTATGCGGCATGTGAGGAAAGAACCCAAAAGCATAGGGATTACGGAGGGGCCCATGCTTTGTGAACCCTTTGCGAAGATAACCATGTTGCGGATAGTGAAAACCTCGCGTATCGCCGCCATTGTGCCCCGAAAAGATGCGACCCTTTCGATCAATTTCCAGCCCAAACGCGTTCCCGCCTCCTTCTGCCCATATTTCAAATCGCCGTTCCGTCGGATGGTATCGCCATATGAGCTGACCAAGGGAGTGAAGCGGCTTGCCATCTGTTTTGCCAACAACTTCGATGTCGGAAGACACCGTACTTCCCTGACAACCGTACAACCAACCGTCCGGCCCCCAACGGAGGCTGTTCGCAATCGAATGCGTGTCCTCCAACCAGAACCCTTTAAGGTGAGTGATGGGGTCACCATCAGGGATATCATCTCCATTGGCATCGGGATAGAACAACAGGTAAGGCGGTTGAAGCACCCATACGCCACCGCGCCCAACCGTCACGCTTGTTGCCATATTCAATTCGTCAACAAAGACTTTGCTTTTGTCAAAGATGCCGTCCCCATTGGTATCTTCATGGATTGAAATGCGGTCCTTCCCACGAAAATGATGGGGCGGAGCAGGGGGGACTTTATCGTAGACGTTCCGGAAATACTGGTCGGTACTGACAATTTCAAGTCCAGCAGGGTGCGGATACTGTCGATATTCGACAACCCACATTCGTCCCCGATGATCAAAGTTCAGGAAGACCGGTTGCTCGATCCGCGGCTCGCTCAGAACCAGCTCGATCGTCAGGTCTTGGGGCGATTGAAGCGCTTTCAACGCTTCGCTTGGGTCGAGCGGCGAGGGCTGGGCTCCGGCATATCCCGTGGAAAGCGTAATGAGAACGAGGATGAACAATAGCGTCTTCAAAGCTTCGCCTCTTTTATCCAGACTCACTGTGGCAAAGAATCTCTCCGCAACTGCACCCTTGCGATTGCGGGCCTTGCCTCGTTCCGACGCGCAACAGCGGCTCAGTTCGAAAGCACAACGCAACCGACTTCCGCCATCATCACCTTGCCGTAATCATTGTTGTCCATGAGCATCAAGCCTTCCAAACAATCCTATGTCGCCTCCCACGGAATCATGAGAAAGCCATGATCGACGGTTGACAATACAAAACGACGCAGGGTCAGGCGTCCTGACGACTGTCCTCGCCAAGTGTATCGGAATTGCACGCAATAGCTCACGCTACTTTCCAACATTTCTGCTGTATGTCCAAATTTGAATTTTAGTAGCCCTCTGCGGCTTGCGGGCAAAAATTGAGCGGTTCCGATGTCCGTCAATTTGAGTGTGGACCGCCAAAGGCTTGAGTGTATCGACCGGCCCGTCGTGCTGGATTGCCATGGAGTTGAATTTCTCTATGTTGTCAGAATGCAACGACACATCTACAGCTTTCTGTTCGCCTGTGCTTTTTCTTTGCAGGCTTATTCTCAGCAAACAAGCGTCTTAGGTGATGCAGACTACCCACGACCATCACCGTCGGCTCGCCATACTCAAAAAGTCAACGAGGTTCGAAGCGGCGACTTCGAGGTCGCGTTGATTGGAGACTCCATCACCCATTCATTGGGGGAGCTGGATGGAAAGTATCTGCCGATGCGCGACGTTTGGAAGAAGTACTTCGCCCCCTTAAAAGCAATCAATCTAGGACACAACGGATATCGGACGGAGCAGATACTTTGGAATCTGCAGAACGGCGAGCTTGATTTTCAGCAATCCCCAAAAGTCTTCATGTTGCTGATCGGCACTAACAATACCGACGATCGACATTTTCAAACCGTACACAACGCCGAAGCAGTCTTTCGAGGCACACAAGCCATCGTAAAACTCATTCGAGTCCGCCATCCGACCTCAAAGATTCTTGTATTAAGAATCTTTCCGCGAGGCGGTGATGACCAGACGGGTATCAGTCCTCCGGATTTTAATTCCTCTCCGCAGTGCATAAAAACCTGCGCGAAAGCCGGAGAGCTGACGAAACAGTTGGCTGACGGCAAGAACGTCTTTTGGTTGGATATCAACCATATCTTTCTCCACGAGGACGGTCGCATCAACACCGACTTGATGTGGGATTTGCTTCATCCGAGTCCAGCCGGTGCAGAGGCTTGGACCCAAGCTGTCCTACCCATCGTTAAGAGGCTAATGCGCGCAGAGATCAATGCAACTGCATGGGTTCCGCCTGAGTCCCTCACGAATCTGCCATCGATACCGGAACTGCCTGATTTGTTGACATTCGCCGACGGGTCGACGGTAGCATCCAAAGAAGACTGGTTGCGCAGACGGGAAGAACTCAAAGCCATGTTGCTGTTCTACCAATACGGTCGTATGCCGCCGCGTCCAGACCAGGTAACTGTTGTGGAAAGTCGCCGCGAGCCGCATGCAAGTGGCTTGGGTGCATTGGATTTTTTGACACTGGAGATAGGTAGTCAGCGCAAGCTGCGATTCCGCACCGCGTTCTACGTCCCCGACAAGCAACGATTTCCGGGAAGGCGACCGGTAATCATTCGCGAAGAAGGTCGCATCGGGCACAGGCGTGATGTCGCGATGTTTCTCGAAAAGGGCTACTTATTTGTCGAGTACGCGCGGCACGATCTGGATCCGGATCGGGACCGAATTCTAGGAACGGCTCAAGCGGCTTATCCGAATCATGATTGGGCCACTCTTTCCGTCTGGGCGTGGTGTGGAATGCGCTTAGTCGACTATTTGGAATCACGTGACGACGTTGATATGCAGCGAATCGGCATTACGGGACACTCGCGAGGCGGCAAGATGGCGTTACTGACGGCAGCCCTTGATGAGCGAATTCGTCTGGTCGTTCCACATCAGTCGGGATCTGGGGGAGCTGGCAGCTATCGTATCCTCAGCCCAGGAGCCGAAACGCTTTCACACAATGATAAACCGCATTGGTATCACGAACGGTTGCGTTGGTTCTGGGAAAAGGAAGATCGACTTCCATTCGATCAACATGCTTTGAAGGCTTTGGTGGCACCTCGAGCGCTGTTGTGTACCGAATCGTATGACGACGAGTTCGCCAACCCGCTCGGCACGCTGGCTACTTCCGTCGCGGCTCAACCAGTCTTCGACTTGCTTGGGGCGACGGAAAAGAATGCGATTCACTTTCGAAGAGGTCGTCATAGTACGAATAAAGAAGACTGGCAACGAATTCTTGATTTTGCCGAATGGCACTTCTATGGAAAAGTGCCCAAGAATCGCGACGAGTACTGGCAGGAGACTTACACAAGGACTCTCGACCGGAAGCTTTCCGCGCGATTAGCGACAAAGGACTCGGCGGAATACGCGATGCCAGCGCAATCTAAAACGGAATACCAATTTACGACGGTCGGCGAGCCAGGAAACCGTCCCGACGCGGATCACCATGGACAGGGAAAGTACGGGGCAGTCGCGAATAGATTTCGCATCGCGCAGCGACAGGTCAGCCATATTGATTACGCCCGTTTTCTCAATTCAGTCGCACGGCAGGAGCAAGGCGGCTTGTATCATCCGCGAATGGGGATAGGACCGGGGGCGATTCGTCGAGTTGGGCATCCCGGGAACTATCGTTATCTACTGCGAGTCGACGAGCCGCCTACTCCAGTGACTCATGTGTCTTGGTTCGATGCGGTGAGGTATTGCAACTGGCTGCATCACGGACAAAAGGATGCGCCGGAACTTTTGCAAACAGGCGCCTATGAATTGGCGAGCGCCCCTGTGACCCGTTCGAAAGCAGCCAAATTTTTCTTACCCAGTGAGAACGAATGGTACAAATCGGCTTACTACGTTGATGAGGAGCATCGTAGTGACGGCGCAGCCTATACGCACTTTAAGTTGGGGGATGTAAATCGCCCAATCATCACCCGGGCGGATACAGACCTGACGAGCCCATGGGGGATGCGAGGATATGCGGATTCGATTTGGGAGTGGACCGATACCCAAGTCGGTCGACTTCACCGTTCTATACGTTCGGCCGCATGGTTCTTGGGTAACAACACACAGGCAGCCGGTCATTTCTATTCCAATCCCGAAATTGAGTACCCATCCATTGGTATTCGTCTTGCGGCGCCTGCGAACTAGACTGCGTGGAACAGATGAAAGCGGTCAGGTACTCGTCGACGGTAAATGCGGCGACGAATGCCTTTCCGCTTACGGACACCAGTTGGTTTTCGATTTGCTCCACTTAGTCCGGTCTTCATTCACCGTTAAGAACAAGTCGCTGATACGAATGTCAAGTTTCCAGTCCTTGGGACCCGTACGCCTCAGGCAAACCTGTCGCTAGCTGCCAACCGGTTCCTTGCAAACTGCTTGTTGAAAAGACTTTACGACGATCCGGTGGATTAATGACACCAAGCCGCGACAATTACCAGGAAATTTGTGTTCCAATTCCGCGAGAATTCCCGTAATCAAACGAGGATTGCTGCTAATTACTGTAGGGCGAAATAGCAGTTTTGGACAATGGATTTTCTTATGAGTCTACAACAGAGCGTTCGACGGACTCGACGAGGGTTCACTCTGGTTGAACTACTGGTCGTGATTGCCATCATCGGAATACTCGTTGCCTTATTGCTTCCAGCAGTTCAATCTGCGCGGGAGTCCGCACGTCGAATCCAATGCGCCAACAACCTCAAGCAATTGGGGCTGTCGATGTTGTTGCACGAGAACTCAAAGGGCGAATTGCCACCTGGGGCCGTGATTACGATCGCGAACGCACGCGTTTATGATCGGCAATTCACAAACTGGGGCATTGAATCACTCCCGTATATTGAAGAGCAGCCGCTCTACGATCAATACGATCAAGAGCTATCGAACACAGATCCCGTCAACCTCCCGGTTCTTCGCACAGAACTATCAGTCATGAAGTGTCCGTCAGCCTTGCGAGTCGATGGGTTGACAGTGGCGGTTCAACTCGAGCATGCAGGCCCAATTTCGCCGAGTTCTTATCGAGGGGTCTCTGGTACGCGTTGGGGCGCCGTCAATGGGTATTACGACTATCCAAATTTTGCAAACTCGAGAGATCGAGTGCGAGAAAAGCGGGGACCACTGTATTTGGTCGGCATCGGTGAACTCGAAGTGGTAAAGTTTCGTCACATCAAAGATGGTACGAGCAAAACGATGTTGATCGGAGAATACTCAACGAAAGCCGAAGAAAGGCTCGATGATGCGGTCGGGACACCATTTTGGGCGAGCACCCATTCGTTCCATAATCTGGGGGCGATGCAACGAGAATCGTACACACGTGTCCCGGATTTTGATCTGTGCTTGGAAGCCAATGGCAACAAATTCTGGCAGTGCGACCGAGCCTACGCCAGCTTCCACGGTGTTATTCAGTTTGTGCGATGTGACGGTTCAGTAACGGGAATTTCGCCGGCAATTGACGGAGAAGTTTTCGCGGCGATGGGCACGATTGCAGGCTCAGAATTGGTGTTTGAATAGTGCGCAACATGCAACAAGATCGAAGGTTGAGCTCCACCGGCGCAGGGGAAAATCGTCTGGGATTATTCCGTCGTTGTCTAAATTGGGCGATGATCTGCCTCATGGCGAGCACTTGGGGGTGCTCTGGACATCCGTTTCCGGTGGTGCCCGTCTCGGGTGTCATCACGTATGACGGCGAACCGCTCGCGGAAGCGACCATCAATTTCGAACCCATTGGCAGTCCACCTGATTATCAGGCGGGGCCGGGGTCATTCGCGACCACTGATGCCGAAGGAAAATTTGAATTGCGTACGACTGACAAGCGAACGGGAGCCGTCGTTGCCAGCCATCGTGTAACAATCCAAACGTTTCGAGCGGAACGAGGTACCGATACAGAAATTCGAGTCGTCGCCAAAGAACGCCTACCCAATATTTACCACGCGAATTCTAAACTGAAGTTTGACGTACCTGCTGGTGGCACCAGCTCGGCTGACTTCCACCTGACTCCACAAGGCTGAACGATTCACATGCGATTTGGCTCGACACGAAAAATAAGGTGATCTTTTTGGATTCGAACGATCATTCCTACCGACAATTAGTGACGAGCATGCAGAGTGCTCTCTATGCCTTTATCTGTTCGCTGCTCGGCAGCGCCGAGTTTGCTAACGATGTGCTGCAGGAAACCAATCTGGTACTTTGGACCAAAGCAGACGAGTATGATCAGAACCGCGCCTTCTCGCCATGGGCTTATCGAATTGCGTATTTACAAGTGTTAGCTTTCCGTAAACGCAGACAACGAGATCGACTTGTCTTTGACGACGGGCTCCTGGGCATGCTTGCGGAAGACATTCCCAAGACAACGGAGGGCACCAATGATCGACTGTCCGCACTGGATGAATGCATCAGCAAGTTGACGCACGCCAATCGTGAGTTGATCAAGGATCGTTACGCACGGGGTAAATCTCTCTCAGATATTGGTGAGAAACTGTCTCGGAAGTCCAACGCTGTTGGAATCGCTTTGTTTCGAGTCCGCAAGGCACTCGCTCAATGCGTGGAAAAATCGCTTCTTCGACGGAGGAACGCGTTATGAGTCACAAAGAGAATAGTGAGCTCGAACAGCTGATAGCAAAGTCGCTTGACCGGCAGCTAACGGAGAACGAATCAGTCCGTTTGCAAGCGCTGTTGAAAGGCAATGCCGAGTACCGAGCCGAATACATTCGTCAGACGACGATGCACGCGTTACTAATCTGGCGAGAAGGCCAGGTGGGCAACACGGCCGAGCCATCCGACTTTACAGGCGTCGATGGTAAGATACTCGCTGAAATGCTGGACGAGATTGAGCATGCGTCTCTTCGCGAAGAAGCGTCTGCGATGAATCACGAGAGTCCGAACATTACGTTGCCATTCGAGGATCGCAACGAATCTTCAAAGGGCTACCGCTCCAAGAACAAGACTGGTTTCTTGCGGTCGCGATTTACAGAAATTGTTGCCGTTGCCGTCGTCTTGGCGTTGATTTCCTTAATCGTGTGGTTCGATGCAATACCAGCGACTTCTACCCCATCCAGTTCCGGCGCGACGTTCGCGACGGTTGAAGATTCTGTCGACGTCGTTTGGGGAGATACGAATTCTGGCCCTCAAAACGGCGCACGTTTTCGAGCCGACAAAACGTACGACCTGCGTTCTGGTGTCTTGAAGATACGCTTCGATGGTGGCGCATCAGCGATCGTCGATGCGCCGGCGGTCTTTTCTATCGAATCGGAACAGGCAGCGAAATTGACTTTGGGTAAGCTGGTGGGTCACGTCCCAGACCATGCCAAGGGACTCACGATTAATACACCGATGGCTTCTGTGATTGACCTCGGAACAGAATTCGGAGTATCCGTTGATACGAACCAAGTCAGCGACGTGTACGTCCTTGCCGGTGCTGTCAGTTTAGGCGTAACGCTTACTGATAATGGAAGTTCACCTATGACGGTTGAGCGTTACGCCGCAGGGGATGCCGTCCGAGTCGATGGTTCGGGTTCAGTCAACAGAATTCCGTTTAAGGATGATCAGTTCTGGAGGCAACTCCCGAAAGTCGTCTATGAAACCCAAACAATATTGGCCACGCATGATGCCAGGCTCATTGACAAGAATGGCGATGACATCGGAGATGTCGTCCAGTTTCTCGATGAACCTTATCCGGGCAACGTTGTCAACGATCCAGAAGCAACCCAACTTAGGATCGGAGTCGGGGAACGCAATGGAGCCAATCACGCGGATGAGGACGAACGGCGATACTGGGTTGCTTTCGAATTGACCAAAGAGCAGCAAGTTATGATGGCAACCGCCGAGTCGGTGCATCTTGGCTTGACGCTATCGAATGTGGCATTCGCAGCCGATAGATCGGTCGCCGTCCACGGCATAGCAGATCCCGCAAACGCATTGCCAACGAAAGCCGGCTATCACATGCCTGGCCCGGAATTGGTCGAACGTGCCTTTGAGAAATCGACGCCAGTCGATGTACGACAGCAATTCGAAGTCACGGAGTTTTCCTTATCGCAAGTCGCTGGCGGCAGGGGAATCGTAGCGTTCAGATTGCAAGTCGAACAAGAAGTCCCAAACAACGACAAGAAACATAATACGTTCGTTTTCTGGACTGTTCAGTCGCCTGAGGAGACAAAACCAACTCTACAGATGAAGGTTCGTCGTTACTCGCGAGACGCTGCGCCCTAGCACGCTCCTTTGGCACTCCATGGATGCCAAAGGAGTCGCTTCCTAATTCTTCTTCTACTTCATTCGTTTGCCAGCGATCGGAAGTTCCATTTCCTCATTCGAGACTTCGAGGAAAAGGACGCCTTTCACTCGGTCACCAGACATCTTGGCTTCGACTTTCGACTCGAAATCATCACCCTCAAGCTGTCCGTCCATAAAGAAGACGATTTTTTCTCCGTCAATCTTCATTCGTTTCGTCTCAAAGTCACCAAGGTCACCGGCTTGAAAGACTCCATCGAGTTTGCCGCCTTCAACATTGACGATCAATTTGGGATTCATTTCCCCTTCGTCGGTTTGAATTGACAGATTCCATGTCCCAATTGGGTTCGCCTCGAGCAGGGTTCCCTTCATAGGAATATCCATCGTCGTGTCACCGAGTTCGATGGACACCGATCCATTGAGCTTGGTTCCGATAGGAGTCGCCGCACAGTTGGCAACGAAATCCGTACCGTCATGGCTGCCGTTGACCTTGAACACTAATTCGTTGTCTTTGACCTCGACCTCACGGGCTCTTAGTTCGCCGACCATCTCGTCTTCGTAGGTGGCTGAGAACTTTCCGGACTTCTCCGTTACGGTCAAAGCGGCTTCTCGTGTTTCACCTTCGATATCGAGGACGAGGTCCCACGTTCCTTTGACGTCGGCCAGCTCAACGGTCCGCTTGGCATCCCAATCTAAATCCATCTCACCTTCATCGCTGGAAAGCGAAATCTTTCCTGTAGCGGAATCGCCCTTAATCGTTGCGTCGTACTTTGCTTCAAATTCATCGCCGTTTGCGGTTTCGACTTCGAATTCCAGCATGAGTTTATCGCCTATCATCTTGCCTTCTACGGAATGAATATCATCGAGCATGCCGTCGTAGGTGGCACGGACTTTTCCCTTCTTGTCCAAACGCAGCTTTAATTGGTGCTTTTGCTGGACTCCGTTATTGTTGGTTTCCCAACGCCACGTTCCAGATGGATCGACCTTCTTTGCATTCTGAGCGAATAAATTGACGGTCAATGAAAGAATAAGAGCAAGGGCTATGTGCAGCGAGCGCATGGTGTGCCTTCTTGTTTGATGAATGTCTGGATTTATTGCATTGTTGGCAATCCGAAGAACTCATCGTAAGGCGAAATGACGGAGAAGAGAACGGCGAGCTCCGTTTTCTCTTATGCGGGGTGAATGTTGCAGATTTTCGCTGCGGCTTGCTTGCTCGGCTACCTGAATAAAAACTCCGCAATTTACGGCTATTTCTGTGTCGGGAAAGATTTCTCGTTGTCGGTTGAATCGTACTCAGGCAGAGCAACACCGCTCTGCGGATACGTCTAAACACAGGAGAAAACCATGACTCGCAACTTTTTGACCGCATTTAGTTCTTACAAAACTGGCCGAATTGGAATCGGCTTGGCGCTCACCCTGGCACTCACGGGCAGTGTTCAAGCACAAGTATCCTCGTGGATCGGCGGGCCAGACCAGACCGATTTCACCAACGCAGCCAATTGGACCCAGGGGATTCCTTCTGAAAACGACATCGCTGCCATTGGCCCTGACGTAAATGCCCAAAACAGCGACGTCATGCTGGACGATGATCACAATCTCGGCGGAGTGTTGATAACCGACGGCATGACTCTTCGGACAGCCCAGAATCAATTGGGCGTCTACAACCTGAATGGTGGCGGCCTAACGATCGCGGGCAGCAATCAACTTCCGAATAATATGACTCGGCGGAGTCGCTTGGTCATCGAAGGAAGCGGCGGGCCGGATGGCACATTGAATTCTCACGGTAACTTTCGTGTACTCGAAGGGGCAGCCCTGCAACTTACCAGCGGTGCTCGGCTGCGAGTCTTTGAAAATTATTCCCTAACCAATAGCAGCGACAGCCTGATTGTTGGAGACGGAGCCATTTCA
The DNA here is from genome assembly GCA_964471695.1 of uncultured Pirellulaceae bacterium. Lineage (GTDB taxonomy): Bacteria > Planctomycetota > Planctomycetia > Pirellulales > Pirellulaceae > CAYYHV01. The sequence goes on along the minus strand of CAYYHV010000162.1, from coordinate 2,976 downwards.
CTCTCCGACGCAGGCCAACAAACCTTGAACAACAATGGGACCATCAAGTCTTCAGACTTTGGTCAACTTACCCTTTCTTCCAATGGAATCGCAGATTTCGACGGAGACAACGAAACAGGCGTCCTTGACGCAAGTGCTTTGGCGTCAACACTGACGCTCCTTTCGACGACGAACGAGTCCTTCGATGGCACGATCCGAATTGGAACCAGTTCGACAGTCGATTTTGAAAGCGATGGCGGCGGATGGGATTTTGGCACCGCAACTATTGAATTCAATAGCACCAGCGAGCAGGCGGCTTCACGATTCAATTATTCCGACGATTCGATCGTTGGCGGTACGCAACTGCAAGTCAGCGGCCATGGCTTGGTTGGCGACGAAAACGATATGGGCTCCAGCCTGACAGGAACGGCTCATCTGAATCTGGCCGACAATGCGTCGCTTAAGTTTGAAAACACACAGGCCTCACTGACTGGCTCGTGGACAATCGGCAACAAAGCAGTGCTAGACTTTCAAGACAGGCTCGTTTCGGCCAACTCGATCGCTGTGGTTTTGACCGGTGGAACGATCCAAGGCGAGGGATCAGCCGTGTTCAACAACACAGACCAGGAAGGTATCCGCGGCTTTGGACGCTTTGAGCTCCCGGTCAGTAATTCAATGAGCATCACGGCCGACGGCGGCGAGTTGGTAATTGCCCGAACTGATTATGGTGTTCTCAACCCGAATGATTGGGATGGAATTTACGACATCGGGCAATTACGAGCAGAAGCCGGTAACTTGCGCTTGATCGACAACTTCAGTGGCAAGACACAAGGTGATGTTCGCGTGGGAGGCGGCCACACGCTGTTCGTGGACGGCTTCAGGATGCAGTTTGACGGTCACGTGATGCTCAATGGTGGAACAATTGCGTCGGAGCAAGCCCAGCTCTTTCGAGGAAGTATCGACGTCACTCGACAATCAACCATTGATGCGTTCGCAGGATTCCAGGAAGGCGTGGCTGTAGAACTGCAAGCTGACCTGCAACTCACTGGGCACACTTCGTTCATTGACAACACGGCAATGTTCTCGGGACCGGGGGATTTGATCAACGAATCCACCAATCGACTTGGATTTGACGACGGCAGCTTTGTCGATGTCGACGTGATCAACCACGGAATCATGGGCAACGAGAACGTGGAAGCACCAGGCATCGTTTCGTTGGGTGGCCGTTTGGATAATTTTGGCACCGTCGTCTTTGCCTTGGGCGGGCTCGACGATTTAACGCACTTCGACATTGCAGGAGACTTGTTGGCCGAAGACGGAATCTTCCGAGTATCATTGGTGAATGACTTTGATCCCATGCTAGGCGACGAGTTCGATTTTCTGGACTTTGGATTGTTCATCAACAACGGTTTCGACTTGGACTTGCCCGGACTACAGCCAGGCCTTGCCTGGGATAGCAGCGAATTCACCAGTCAGGGCATATTGCGAATCAATGCCGTGCCAGAACCATCTGCCGCAATCCTGTGGGTACTTGGAGCATTCGGTTTGATTGCTCGTCGACGCCGCAATTAAGTTAAGCGTCGGAGAAAGCCGGTTGGGACGAGTTAGAAAACCTGGCGTCCCGCGACTATTTCAGCACGTGCCCGTTAATAATTTTCGAGTGCATTCTCGATCCCAAAAAATTCCCCAATCGTGTCGCGGGATGAACTTGTCGGTGTCGGGTATCTAGCATGGCTGTCGGTTGACTAGATACGAGAAGATATATTGTCAGTGAGTAATAACATGAGCAACAACCAATTTGTGACCAACTGGATCGAGCGTGTGAAGCAGGGAGACGCGGCGGCTGCAGATCAGATTTGGCAGGAGTATTACTGCCGTTTGGTTGAAATGGCGCGGCAACGACTTCAAGGCGCCTCACTTGCTGTTTCCGACGAAGAAGACGTTGCCGTTAGCGTCTTCGAAAGTTTCTATCGTGCTGCCGAGAACGGGCGTTTTCCAGATCTGAACAGCCGCGACGATCTTTGGAAACTGCTGCTGCGAATGGCCGCCAGAAAAATCATTGACCGCCATCGGCACGCCAACCGAGCACGGCGCGGCGGCGATGCGGTAACGCTGACTCTGAACAATCATGATGACAGCCAGGTCTTCGATGTCATCGGAGACGAACCGAGTCCCGAGATGGTCGCGATGATGACCGAGTCGTGCGAACAATTGCTGGCCCACTTGAGTGACTCGCATCTGCGCGACGTTGCCGTGGGAAAGATGGAGGGGCACAGCAACGCGGAACTCGCGAAAAAACTCGACTGTAGCGAGCGGACCATCGAACGACGCATGAAGCTGATTCGTCAGAAAATCTCGAAAGAGCTATTGGATTAAGATTCGACGTTAGGCGGAGATGCCGCACTATTCCTGCGTGCTTTTTGTCTCGCCAAAATTGGTCTGATTTCGATTGGGCAGTCGCTCAGCCTGCTCTTTGCACATGGTCAACATGTCGAGAGCTGTCAGCGAATCACCAAGCGACAAAAGTGATGCAAAGCGATCGGCTCCCAACCGCTGTTCCAATTGCTCAATCGCCGAAGGGTAGGAGGGGTGGTGTTGGTTCTTGGTACCCAACCCCACAAGGCGATCTGTGACAGGAACAAGTTTCGCAGCCAAGTCATCAAAGCCTGCGTCGATCAGCGCCAGAACAAGTGTCCTGGCTACCAGTGGTAAGTGCACGGGCATATTGGCATTGAAAACACTTTCGAACCCTTCGATCGCTTCTAAGAAATCCGTCGCGGAAGTGCCATCGGCCGCCTGCCCTTCTTGGCTGAGAGGAGAGAGCGCCTCAAGCCACCGATTTCCACAGTTCCTAGATGCTGCGACCGCCTGAATGGTAAACTCCTGGCTACGCTGCGAATTCCCTCGTAACCCTTCCACCATCGAGTGTGCATGATACTGCCATGCAAATCCCGATGGCCAGTTCAGCTCTCGTACTCTCTTGTCAGCAGCTTCGAA
>CAYYHV010000161.1:0-15010 GCA_964471695.1 uncultured Pirellulaceae bacterium | reverse complement strand
ACGCCGTCTGGTCTGAGATCACCAATGGCACGGTGAACACGCAGTTTGGTGGTGCGGGTGGTCGTTCTCTATTCTTCAGCGGAGCTCCTGATCGTACGGCAGTCTCCAATTTCCAAAATGCTCAACCTGGCGATATTTTGTCGTTCGATATCATCTTCGGTGATAGCACCAATGGCGGGGAGAACGTTGATGAAGGTGAAGACGTCGTCATCGAGTACTCGCTTGATGGTGGTTCCAATTGGCAGCTTGTCGAAACCGTCGACTCGCAAACCAATAAAGTCTGGACATCGATCGACGTAGCACTGCCCGCGGGCATCGACACAAACCCCCTCAGCGAAGTCAGTTTTGAAATTGTTCGGCAAGGCGGACTGGCATTGCCCAGTACTGTGAATTGGGAAGTCGTTGCGGAGTCGGCTGACGCGAGTGACTTTATCGGAAACACACTTCCATCGGGCCAGATAACCTTCGGGGGTGGCGAGTCCACAGCGACGGTAACGGTACAAGTCAGTCCTGATGCTATGGGAGAATCAGACGAGACGTTTGGTGTCTTGCTGACGAGTGCCAGCAGCGACGGTTTGGTAACGCTTGGTACTTCAACGCGAGCGACGGGTACAATTCTGAATGATGACGTCGGATACGTGATCAATGCTGGCCCTCAAGTGCGGTGGCGTCAACTTGACAACTCGGATGGCGACTTTGACAACTGGGGGATCGACAACGTCGAGCTAGCCAGCGGTGAATTCGGTGATGACTTTGATCCAGACATTGATTCCGGCGAGTGGGTAGAGATTTCTGGCGGCACCGCGGAGAATGATTTCAACGGTTCGGACGGAAACGCCTTGTACTTCACGGGCGGCAATTCACGATTCGCGACTTCGCGTTTCATTTCGCCAGATGTCGGCGATATGCTTTCCTTCGATATCATTTATGGAAGTGATGTTAACGGAGGCGAGAATCCTGAAGACGGCGAAGAAGTCGTGCTTGAGTACTCGTTCGACGGTAGCAGTTGGGATCAGCTTGCCCAGTATCCTTTGAGCATTACCAGTTGGTCGACTCGCCAGGTCGCGATTCCTGGTGGTGCCGATGTTGATCAAATCGAAGGCGATTCTGGCACTACGGACTTTACGTTTACGGTTTCTCGTCAGGGCGTCACGGCTTTTCCATCGACGATTGATTGGGAAATCACCGGCAGCGGAGCATCGCCTGCTAATGCCGCCGATTTCGTCGGTGGCGTTTTGCCAAGCGGTTCGCTCAGCTTCTCGGCGGGTGAAGTTCAAAAGTCGATAACGGTCCAAGTCAGCGGGGACTCGCAGTTTGAGGCTGATGAAACATTCGACTTGGTGCTCGCGGACGCCGGCATTATGGAAACGGCGACGATCATCAATGACGACGAGTCGTCAAACTCCGGCGACTTTGATGGCGACGGCTTCTACGCCTGTAGCGATGTCGACGCGCTTGTACAAGCCATCGCTGGCCAAACAGCAGGCGGCATGCAATTTGACCTTAGTGGTGACGGGTCACTAACGAATGAGGATCTCGAATTGTGGTTGGCCGAGGCCGGGGCGGCAAATCTTGCTTCGGGCAATCCGTATCTACACGGCGATGCGAACCTCGACGGAGCCGTAGACGTTCAGGACTTTAACGTTTGGAATGCCAATAAGTTTACGACCGGCACAGGTTGGTGTAGTGCTGATTTCAATGCGGACGGTGTCGTCGATGTTCTCGATTTCAACAGTTGGAATGCCAATAAATTCCAAAGTGCGGATTCAGCAGTCTCATCGGTTTCCGACCAGCCCGTGATTGTGATGTCGAACGTTGCGTCCGTATCTCGGCCTGAAGTCAAGCGCTATGACGTTCGGGCTGCGGTATTCGCAGATTATGATGTCAATGCTTAAGTGAGTTGACCACGTAGCATTCAGAATTTTCGCCGTCGCAATTTCGAGTTGCGACGGCGTTTTTTTTCGCTGCGCCCGCCGGTGATGGTACGCGCTATTCTTGCAGCTCCAGTTCAGAAACCATCTTGGAGAACTGTTCCGTCGCGCTGTCGAGCGATTTGCGCAGTTCGGCCGTGTTGATCTGTGATTGCTGGGTAAGCTCCGTGATCGGTTCCAACCAGCCTTTCATGATTGCAAACTGAGCCTTAATGATTTCGAGGAACGGACGTGGTACACGATAGAAGACTCGCATCTCCTGAGGCGGTGCAGGTGTCTCGGCGGCGGCTTCCATGTGAGAAATACCGTCGGTGAGCGACCGTTGAATGCCTTCCAGGCCTTCGGTGAACCTCGCCAGGTGAGCCGTTGCTTCGGCAAACTGGTCGCTTGTTGTGTCCGCCGCCTGGGCTTCTGCCATTTGCGACATGCCGGAAGCGATAACGGTACGGATTTCATCCAATCCCTTCGTGAAATCGCTAAGCCGGCCAACGATTTTGGCAAACTTGTCGTCCCCCGCAGCGCCTAACAGTAAGTTGCGGCTGAATGTTGAGCATATGGACTCCCAGCGTTCTCGTTGTTCATCAGACAACGTGCCTTGGATTTCATGAAGCTTCAGCAAGTTGGCTTCGGCATCGGCCGTCAGCGTCTGAGCCTGGTTTTCGTAATGCGATTGGATGAGTAACGATAATTCATCCTCATTCATAATGGCCGCGACGGCTTCCGCCATCTTGTTCATGTCGCGGTACGAGCCCTGGAGCTTGAACGCAGGTTCGGTACGATACTCGTCGGCTTGTGCTGCCGAGTCGATATATTGCTCGTTTACCCGGAGCACCACGTCGCGCACCTTCAGCAGTTTGTCGATGACCGAAGTAAACTCCGTTAACTGTTCTGGCGAATAATTTCCTTCCAGCTCAATACCTTCGGCGGAACCGTTCTTTGCCATCTCGATCACCGAGAGAACGTCCGATTGGCTGCGGCTGGCAAGCGTGCTAAGCGTCGGGTTCGACGTAATCGCATTTTCCAGGTAGCTCAGTGCAAAAGCGGACTGGTGGCCGCCCGTGACGTCGCCAAGGTTGTACGTGTCGGCTCGCGAAGCCAGCATGTCTGGAATCTGGAACTTCTGTCCGCTTTCGGTATACGGGTTGCCCGCCATGACCACAACGACTTTTCTACCACGAAGATCGTAGCGTCGAGTCTTGCCATGGAATACACCTTCGATCTTGCGCTGTGCGTCACAGAGCGAGATAAATTTCTGCAAGAACTCAGGGTTGCAGTGTTGGATATCGTCGACATAAATCATCACGTTGTCGCCCATTTCAAGCGCCAGGTTCAGCTTCTCAATCTCCTCGCGAGCACTCGCATTACCGGCTTCGGCTGGGTCGAGCGAAGTCACAGCGTGACCGATGGCCGGTCCGTTGATTTTCATAAAAGTCAGTCCCAATCGGTTGGCGACGTACTCCATCAATGTCGTCTTTCCGTAACCAGGAGGAGAAACGAGCAGCAGTAGGCCCATCAAGTCCGTACGCTTCTGGTCGCCGACGACGCCGACTTGTTTGGCCAGGTTGTCACCAACCATGGGCAGGTAAACTTCGTCGATCAAGCGGTTGCGTACGAATGAGGTGAGCACGCGAGGTTTAAACTCGTCCAGTCGCAGCGATTCCTTGCGCGACTCGACCAGTTGCTTCTTGCGGGCTTGGTATGTTGTGAATTGTGGAACGACCGTGCGTTCAAATCGCTGCAGGCGATTTGCGAATTGATCGTACACCAATGTATACACATCGTTCTTTACGCAAGCGTGATCGCCCAGCATCCCTGTGAGTTCGCGATGTGACGAACCAGACAGGACCGTCGGCGTGGCATTGCCTGCGATGACGGTCAGTGCAGCCGCAGCTTCGTCCAGTACGAGTGCATCGGCGGATTCTCCACGTCGATCAACGTATGCATTCAACCACGTCCGAACGAGTATGAATTCGTCAAAGGTGTTAGCAGAGCTCGAACCAACTAGAGCCGTACGCGACTCGATGAACGCATCTGACGACTTGTCTCGTTTGAGTTGTTGCAAAAAGCCCTCGTTCAGTGTTTGGGCGTCTTCGCTGATTGCAAACGGCGATCGTCCCGCCGCGACTTCTTCGATGAGGAAAGTCGTCGCGTCGTTAATGTGGATGGGATCAAAGTGCGTTGCGGATTCACAGTATTCCTGGACTAGTCCGCGGACTTGCGCGTACAGCCGATCGTTGGTGTCTTTGGATTGCATCGGAAGCGTATCGGTTCCAAATGCTCTCTGAATTGCTCCGCGAGCCATCATTTCCGCAGTGAGTTTTTGTGCCAGCGCAGCATCCGTCGTACGTGTATGTTTCCAGACAACGTTTGCGAGGGCTCGGGATTGGGTTGGGTATTTTAATGCGCCAAGAGTCGATTCCATTTCCAACAAGGCGGCAAGCAGTATCGCTGCATCGTGATCGTGAACACCTTTCATGTATCCTTCCGTGTGGCGCGAAGCCATATACGCCTGGACGCGCGGCAGCAGCGATTCGGCGGTCAAATCGTAAGTTTCCGATTGGCCTGATGCGTCCGAACTTGCGTCTGCCAACCAACTGCGATCTCGCAGCATCTGGTACGCGAGGTACTCGGCTCGGTAAACGTCAGTGTTCTCGGCCACTGTCGTCTGATTCCAGACTTCGACGGTCTCCAGAAGCTCAGCGTCCATGATGGGCTCCATGAAGTTGGTGCCCGTCAGGTGGTAGAACATCTGGTTGTCTTTAACGACGGTGGTCAAATCTAACGGTTGCGTGTTCACCGAAAAACGGTGTCGCCCCAGTTGGATAATATTTTCGCCATCGACGAACAGTTCCTTGCGATCCTTCAATTGCCGGATCGCGTCTTCACGGACAGTCTTCAGGCGACTCTGCAGGTCATCCACTTTGACGGAATCGCCGAGCTCCGTAAGCTGGTCGATCAGGTTGCGGACCTTGTCCACCATCAAATCAGCAGCAAAATAGCTGTGGATGTCATTGATTTCGTCGAGTTGGGCGACTCGCGTTTCAATCCCCTTGAGGATACGTTCAGCCACACTCATCATCGAAGTCGCACGCCGGTTGCGCTGTTCGACTAATGCAACTTTGCGACTGTCAAACGCCGAGTAGACTTGTTGTCGGCGATCCACGAGCTCCGTCAGGAAATGATCGAACTCTGCGAATCGACCTTCAAGCTCTTCGATCTGGACCATCATCTTGGTCAGATACTCGTCGCATTTTTCCGGCGAGTCACAAACGTCAAGATAGTTCACAACCGTCTGTTCGAGCAGCTTAGTTTGCGAGTGGAATTCGGCTTCACCCTCCACAGCCATCAACTGGCTGGAGTGCTTTTTCAAGGCGGCGCGAGACTGGTTCAATCGTGAGTAGATCGCGGATATCGACTCGATGATCGACGTGCGTTGCGTGGCGTCGTCGATCTTCAAGTTGCTGATCACATCAATCAGCATATCGAGATCGCCAGCCGTCGAGTCGATTTCTTCCTCCAGCGTTTTGGCTTCCGCGACTTTTGTTACTTCGTCAATCGCAGCCCTCTGTGCTTCAACACGCTTGCGATAAGGGACGAGTGAATCTTCGCGCAGCAGAAACTCGACGCAGTGAAACGAGACGCGTTCCGTCTGTTCCGCGATCGACTGTTCGAGCTCGGCAACTGCTTGTTCGTCAATGAATCGTAGTTGGCGCAATCCAACAACAGCGCCACGCACTTTTCGAAGATCAGCCAGTGCGGCGACAAAGTCGTCGATATGGTCATACCTGCGACTGCGAACCGCGGACACAACCCGATTGGCATCGGACGAAGCCTCATTAAACTGCGTTTCGGTTTCGCGCCGAGCCCGCTGGACTTTTTCGAATTCACCAATGGCGGCATTCGCGGTGGAGCGAATCTCTTCCAGCGAAAGGGCCAGGTTGCCGGCTTCATCAGAAGTCGTCCAAAAGTAGGTATCAAGGACGTCGCCCGATTTTTTGGCGAGGTCGTGATAAAGTCCCGAGTAGGAATCGTCTTTCGCGATTAACGCCAGGATTTCGTAACATTCGGCCATGCCGCGCACGATGTCCGGGTTGCCGATCTTGTAAAGGAACGAGTCCGTGTTGACGTGTTGCGTAAACTGCTCACCGACAAACGGCGTTTGCCAGATCTGCAAGGTATGGTGCTTCTGCGCCTCGTGCCCCGATTTGAAGAATACGAGGTTGCCGTTATCAAACAACGAGTACCCATGGCAACTGATGGGAGTCGCGACTTGCTGTGTGATGACGTTGTAAGAAAGCAGTACATACGTACCGGTATCCGGGTTATTGAAAACAAACAGAAAGTCTTCGCCGTTGGTCGAGACGACTCGGCGATAGAACTGCAAGTCCGTCGTCCCGCTGTCAAATTCCTTGTACTCACCCGTTTGTAGATAGTATCCGTTGGAGAAAATCAGGCCGTGACCTTCCGGTAACAGGACACATGCGTTCTCAATCGAATCGACTCGACGAGCCTGTCGGATTTTGTCGTTATAGACGATGTAGCGGTAGGCTTCCTCTCCGTAGGGACGGATCTTCAGCAGGATGATATTCTCAATCACCGAATAGAAAATATCAGCGTCGGCCAGGTTTTGATCCGGATCAACTACATCCTCGGCATAAATGCCCTGCCCTGATTCGGTGTTGTCTTCTACCTTGATCGTGAGGTCGCCGCCGACCGTTTCTACGAAGATACGGTCCTCAATCGATACGTGCGGATGGATGCCTTCACGATGTTGATCAAGATGGGTACGCACCCAGCGGAATTCGTGCTGAGTCGGATAGCGGACTTCATGCTCGCTACGCGCGTCGATGTAACGCAGTCGGTCACCTTCGATGACCCACTTGAAGACCTTGATATCAGCCGCAGTGGTTCCAAAGGGAAACACCATGTACAAGTTGGGACCGTTGACGAAAAACTGGCCAAAGCGAATTCGCTTGTAGTAGCGAAACACCTGGGCAAAATCCTCTCGGAATTGCGCATCGTCGATGAGTTCCAGTGACTCGGCGTGAAACGTGTTATCACGAAACGAGTGGATCGCAAAGACATCGGGTAATTGGACTTCGGTCTTCAATCCAAAGTTGACGTTGTAACCAAAGATAAACCGATCGCCGATCGCGACCATATCTCGAGGAACACAGTTGTTTTCGGTCGTAATGCGGTCAGATGCCAAAAGCTTCGTTTCAATGGCACCGAACACATCTCGTCGGCTGGTATTGAGTCCTTCAAGTCGCGTGCGCAGATCATCCGACTGATTGTTCAAGCGATTGCGAATGATGTCGTAGGTGGAGCTTTCCAGTCGATTGGGTTCAGCTTGTTTCGACTGGACTTCGTCATTCATTGGAAGATGAGTGTTGTCCGCATTGCTATTGGACATCTTTTTTTCGCTTTCCTTGTGTTAGGCGAACCGTGTTCCAGGTTCTGTGCATTAGATCGAAAACTATATGGCCGTCGTGAGCGGTAAGGACCCAGCCGCCGGTATCTGCAGTGTCCACCGGCGGCTAACGCCTCGCCGCTCACTACTCTAATTCGTAACAGCCACGGAGTGGCGACAGCACATAGCCCACGGCGTCAGCCGTGTGATTGCGTTGGTTATCTTAACTCCAGCCTCGTTGAGGCGACAGCAACTGGGCTGCCACCCCTTCGGGGTTAATGCGTGTGCGATTAGGCGGTAGCCGCCGCTTCCAGTAGTCACCGGCGGTTTGGGCGGCGAGGTGCGTGTCTGGGGTTCCACGCATCCTGCACCGCCCTCGCCATTTTTAAAACACCTGTTGTGACCTTAACTGGTCGCAACTGGTTCGCTGTCGGATTCACCGAGTTTTTCTACAACGGATGCAGCCGATTCTTTTTCAACGCCGATCTGCTTGGCTGCTTTGAGCAGCTTTTTCAGTTCGGACTGTTCGCCGCGGTCATCCGATCGAGCCATCATCTGGCTGATCAAAGCCGCTACGGACATCGTCTTGATATCTTCCGCACCGATGCCTAACCGAGCTGCGATGTCTCGCAGTTTGTCGGTCAAGCCGCCTGAGCCCGTGAGGCCCAGGGTTTCGGCAATGCTGCCAATGCCGTTGGGACTCGCTTGGCCGTTGGTACCACTATTGCCATTGGTGCCGTTCGCCGAGCCATTTCCGAGGAAGGCTTGCTTCACGTCATTCAAGGCGTTGCTATTCTCCAGCAGCCGATCGACGGATTTGCCGTTGGCAATCGAGCCGACGATCTTGTCGAAGAAATTGCTGTCGCCGCCGACGATGTCGATTCTTGCCGATTTGAGAGCAGCGCTCATAACTTCGGCTTGGCGAGTCGCGATTTCCATTTGAGCCTCGATCTCCTTCAGTTCGACGGCTTGCTCTTTCTCAAGCTGCAATTTGAATTCCTCGTGGTCGCGGCCGACCATATCGAGTTGCTTCATCGCTTCGGCTTTCTCTCGGATACCATCCGCATCGGCCTTGAACTTGAGTTCGAGGACCTTGGCTTCAGCAGTACCTTCCTTCTCGATCGCTTCGGCTTTCGCAGCCAATCCTTGCGCTTCGGCTTCTGCCTTGCGTTGCAGGATAATGGCTTCGACCACACCTTGCTTTTCCTTGGCGGAAGCAGTTGCGGCAATCACTTCGGCTTGTGCCAATCCCGGAGCCGCTGTGGTAGCGGTGATGCCTTCGGCGTGTAGCTTCTTGGCTTCGGTATCCTTCTCGGCAGCAGCTCGTCGAGCCTCGGCCGTAATAAGGACCTGCTCGGCTTCGTGTTCCGCGGCTTGCTTGGCCGCTTCGGCAGCCTTGATCTCTTTTACCAGTTCCTGTTCGGCCTGCATCTCGGCAGCCGTAACAGCAACCTGTTTGGCTCGTTCTGCAGTCGCGAATTCGCGGGTATCTTTGATCTTTTCCTCTTCGTCGACGACGGTGCGTTCCACGGCGACTCGTTCCCGAATCACATCCTGGATCGCCTTGCGCTCGACTTCGACCGACTTTTCTTTGTCGATTTCCGCCAGCGTAACAAGTCGTTCTCGTTCGGTCGCCTCAAGGGCTCGGTCCCGCTCGACGCGTTCGGTTTCGACTGCCGTCGTACGTTCTTTTGCCTTTTGAGCCACGATGACTTGTCGTAGCTTATTCTCTTCGGCGACCTGGATTTCTTCCTCAGCCGCGATACGAGCCTGTTCGGATCGCAATCGCTCTTGCTGTTTTACGATCTCGGCTTCGGCCGTTTGCCGCGAAGTCACTTCGGCGATCTCTCGCTTCTGCTTCTCTTCAGCCTCGGCTTGTTGACGTTCCAGCTGCAGGATGGCTTCCTTGGCTTCAACATCCTGCTTCGTGATCGTCATTTCGCGATCACGTCGAATGTTATTGGCCAGGACCTGCTGTTGAGCCGTCAAGTCCGTGATCTTTTTAATACCTTCCGCATCAAGGATGTTGTCCTTATTCAGCATGTCGATCGGCGTCTGTTCCAGATAGTCAATCGCAGCGTCATCGAGCACATAACCATTGAGGTCCGTGCCGATGGTCTTCAGGATTTCGTCCTTAAAGCGATCTCGCGAGTTGTAAAGGTCGACAAACTCAAATTGTTTACCAACCGTTTTCAAGGCTTCAGAGAACTTGGCGTCAAACAGTTTGACCAGTTCCGCTTCATCCGAAGCTCGCTTACAACCCAGCAACTGGGCGACTCGCATCACGTCCTGGGCAGTCTTGTTGACTCGCACAAAGAACACGACTTTGATGTCGGCACGAATGTTGTCCATACAGATCAAACCCGTATCGCCGTGGCGATAGATTTCGATCCGCTTGACGGAGATGTCCATACGTTCCGAACGGTGCAAAATGGGAATTACCATCATGCCCGTGAAACTGACCGTGGCTCCACCAAACCCGTTTTTGACCAGAGCAGTGCCCTGATCCACCTTCTGATAAAGTTTGATAAACATGGCCGTGGCACCCACCAAGACGAGAATCACGAAGGATATCGCGATGGTGAAAATTTCCGAGGCCAATCCAAGGGGTAACGTAGCAAGCATTTAATTCACTCCCAAATCAAAGGGAACAACGAAAAACGTATCCGAATCTGCATCGTGATCGACAACCAGCGCCTCGTCGCCTTTGGTTAAACGCAAGCCATCACGGCTGCGAATATTCAAAGTGATTGGGCCATCCGACGACTCTTCAGCCTGGCAGAGTTCTGCCTGACCGAACGAGTCGGTGACTTCGCCTGTCGTCACAAACACTCGCTTACCCACGATTCGTAGTGGAGCCGCGATCCCTTCTTTTGCACGCTTGAAGATGGGACGGAAGGGAGCCGTCAGAATCTTCGTGGTCAACAAGCTGGTGAGCACATTGGGAATCAGCAGAAGCAAAGACATGCCCAATTCCTGCGAAACATTCCATTTTGCGTTCAACGTCAGGCTCATTGCCCACAGGCAGAAGATCAACATGCTGAGCAGAATCGTCAGCGGAACTTCGCCAAGGTTGAAAAACTTTAGAACCCAAACCCAGGTGGGTAAGCCGTCGACTTCTACATCGGCGTCTGCATCCACATCCAAGCCTGCGTCCACATCGAGATCGACATCCGCGTCGACATCAAAATCAAGATCGAGGTCAACGTCGCCGTCGACATCGAGATCAAAATCCAGCGTGTCCATTCCGACAGCGCCGAGGATACACATGCACCAGTAGAGTACCACCAGTCCCAACAGTAGGGTGAATGGTGCCGTCGCCGGTGCGAAACACAATCGAATGAATTCCATACGATCCTCAGTTCGTTGGAGTCGAGTTAAAACCCGTGTCCAAAACCAAATGAAGTACGACACTTGTAAGGCGTAATTGACGACGTCGGGGCGCGCCAAATCTTTTCTTCTTTGCCGCCCACATGTTGTGGTTCGATTTCCATCGGCTGCGGCTGAGAAGATCACTTCGTCCCTCACAAATTCAAGCGACAAAATCACGCCATGTTTGTCATGAAGTCGTTTGCGCTCAGTTTTCCCCGGTGTTTTGAGTCTTTTTTGGGGGCCTGGCGTCGAGGCGAATAAGTTGTCGGGTGCGAGACAAACGATGTCGCGAGAACGTCAGAGTCGAGAGTCGCTTACCTAGTTTGACGGGGCGGGTTGAGTTTAAGTCATTGGGCTCTATTCGCGAATTCAGGCATCTGGTGAATAGGGCATATCCAAGTCGTTGCCTTCCGGTCTGTCGGACGGCTCAAGGAGAAACTGTTTTTTAAAGGGCAATTCTGATGACAACATCTTTGCGGCTGCGCTCACGTGAATTTAATCGAACAGCATTCACTTTGGTCGAATTGCTGGTGGTCATCGCCATTATTGGGATTCTTGTTGCGCTCCTGCTGCCGGCCGTTCAATCGGCTCGAGAAGCCGCCAGGGTTGTGCAATGCAAGAACAAGCTTCATCAACTTCATCTGGCATCTGCAAACTACGCGAATGCTGCTCGTCAGAAGATTCCGGCCTATGGGAAATTTCAACCCGTTGGGCCCGGCACACCGGGCGGTGGTGGTCCATCGGCTCACGAAACGTTTTGTTCGCCCGGACACAGTTGGGTCGTGACACTGCTTCCGTATTTGGAGGAGAACAATCTCTACAGTCAATGGGATTTTAATGTGCCATGGTCCGATTTGATGAACAAGCCGATTGGTCAGAATGATCTCGAAGCAGGTTTGTGTCCGGGCAAACCAAATCGAGCACCAGGTGATTTGGTGTACGTCATCAATGCTGGTGTAGCGAGTATGGAGATCATTCGAGATTACGATCGAGCAGATCGCTCTGGATCACTACCGCCGGTTCAGAGTATGCACTCACACAACAATGTGCCAATCGATTGGAATCAGAATGGGGAATTACTCGACCGGCAGGACTCGAGAATTACACGTGGCACGGGAGTCTCTTGGGTACAGGTCCGGGATAAGAACTACAGTTTATCAATTGACAAAATGTATGACGGAACCAGTCATACGATCTTGTTCGGCGAAAACTATCGCACGGGTTTTGCCAGAACCCGTATCGCTCTGCAGCACAATTGGACGAATCCATCAATTATCAATTGTGCCTTTGTGTTTCCCGTTGATACCGAAGCTACGAATGCGACAAACTACGCCGATCCGCCGCAAGGAAATGGACCGAGCGGCTTGCCCAACGTCGACGATGCGGAAGTGCAACCGTTTCTTTCCTCCAGTCACCCTGGTGGAGTGACTGTTGCAATGGTCGACGGTTCTGTCAAAACGCTGGCCAATGGTATAGATCGTGTTGTCTACAAATCGCATATGACGCCAAACGGCAAGCGTGGCGGCGTTTCTGGATTCCAGATTGAACCGCACATTTCCGAATGAGGTCCGACTGGGGATCAATGAGCCGGTCGATGCTCTTGGATTGGGGACTAGCTCAAGGTTTGGCTACGTATCTCCTCGAGAGTTACGTGCCCCCAGATCGCGAAGAGTTTGAGTATTTGATATCCTGCGGAACTGGCTTGATCACTTTCGGTCAAGTCGTCAAATACTCAGGCAAGGCACTTTTCAGCGATGTTGCAACTTCATTTGGTTCGCCATGGCGAAACCAACTTCAATAGAGAATCCAGAGTCCAAGGGCAATTTGATTCCATTCTGAATGATACGGGGCGTCTTCAAGCACAATCGCTGCGACCAACCATCGAGGGACTTGGAATCACGTCGGTCTACTCGAGTTCCAATCTGCGGGCTCGACAAACGACGGAAATTCTCAACGCAAATCTTGCACTGCCTGTAGCTGAAATTGATGACCTGAGAGAAATCTATATGGGGCCGTGGCAACAACGGCTATGGTCGGAGTTTCGCGAATCCGATCCGACTCAGTTTGAGAACTTTATGTCGCGCCCAGACCGCTTCTATGTGGAAGGGGCTGAACGATTCTGCGAGTTGCAGGATCGTGGCGTCCAGTCGATTGAGCAGATTATCAGTAACGAGAGTTCAGGCGAGGTACTAGTCGTCAGTCACGGTGGAATACTCAAAGCCATCTTGGCTCATTACCTCGGTATGGAACTTTCACAGATGTGGAAGGAGCCGCTATTGGACAATTGTTCGAGATCGGTGCTCAAAGTCGACGAGGATGGAGATCGCACAATCCAAATGATCAATGAAACGGTGTCCATCTAAGTAAGTTAAGTTCATGGTCTGTCCATTGAGCATAAGGCGCTCTCGGACGCGTTAGCCGGTCGGGTGGCGTTGCCTATTCCAACGGGGCCTGGAAGACTTGGATTTCCGTGATGCGGGAGAATGCGGAGAAGACGTTATCTTGACATCCCTTGGTCAAGATACGGACATAGCGTGCGTCTCTCGAGTCAAAATCATGGACGACCTTGGGGAGAAACTCGGTCGGCTTCTTTGAGCGATCCGCAACGGTTTCAAAGCGGCTGCCATCCCGTGAGACTTGGACCCTATAGGATTCCCATGCACGCCCGTTGTGAAATGCGTGGACGACAACGCGGTTCACGGGATAGGTTGCCTCAAGGTCGATTGTCAATTCGATCGGGTTGGGTTTGGCTGGATAGCCGACAAAGTAGTCGAGGTTGCCTGTGCCGCCGTCGGTCAAACGATCCACGGAGAACACTGGGCCTGAGCTGACATTCGTTTTGACCGGCTTGCCGAGCGCCAGGTTTTCTTCCGGAGTCACCTTGGTGAACTTTCGGCGGGTATCGAAGCCGATTTTCTTGCCGTCTTGAAACAGTGCGGCTCGCAGCTGAGTCGACTTGTCAAGGGTCAGTTCGCCACTGCTTACGTTCGCGGCAACTGTCGGCAAACTACCGTCGACTGTGTAACGAATTGTTCCGGCTGTGTCTGATTGAAAACGGATGTTGGTACGATCATCAAAGACGCCTTCGCGCTCCAGTCGGACTGGTTCAGCCGTGATGCGAACGGGGTGGAACAACCGTTGGCGGAAGGCTTCGGTAGTGGCAACGCGCTGGGCGAAGGCGTCATAATTGCGCTCTCGACCTGGATCCCAAGCCACTTCCGCAAAGGCCGCGATACGCGGTTCGATCATGGAGAAAAAATTCTCCTCGCGACCTTCCCACCAAGGCATGCAGAACCCGATCAGTCGCTTGGTTGGCGGAACCATGACGGGACGAGAGAAAGTCGGGATGTCGGGGTTGAAGTGGGCGAATCGTTCCAGCTTCATACGAGAATAGATTCGCTCAGGCGATGCCATCGTGAAGTTGTTGCGAGGATAGTGATCGACAATATACAGCGGGTCCCAGGCTGCGTTGACGACTGGATGCCCGGCATCGACCATCTTGTCGGCTGGATAGTTGATCGTCCGCCAATTGATATGAATCACCTCAGGATCCACGCGGCTTGCCCCTTTTCCTTGAGGGGGGCCTTCCCAAACGAGCGTCGTTTTGTTTTTCGTTTTGAGAAAGGCGTTGAGATCGTTGATCAACGATCGTTGCGTATCGTCGGGGACTCCGTAAGCTTCGTCGCCGCCAATATGGATGTAGGGAGAACTCGGGAATAGCTCGATCATCTCCGTGAGAAGCGTTTTCAATCCTTTTATCGACTTGGCCGATTGCGCGAGATCGGAGGGAGATTTTCCAAAGATGTCTGGGTATTCACGGCGCAAGATCGTTGAATGTCCTGGGACGTCCAGTTCGGGAATAATGTAAACGCCAAGCAAGCGGGCTTGAGCCTCAAGATCGGCAAACTCATCCCACGCTATACTGCCCCGCTGCGTAGTCAACTTGGGAAACGCTTTAGAGGGAAAAGCGAATCGTTGATCATCGGTAAGGTGGAGGTGTAACGAATCGACTTTGTAATACCAAAGCAAATCAATGGTCTCATGGAGGCATTCGATGCTATGCGCATTTCGCCCGATATCCATCATAAAGCTGCGGTAGGAACATTGAGGAGAATCGTTGATTTCACAACACGGAATGCTTCCCGATGCGTGATTACCAATCACCTGAATGAGCGTAGCCGTCGATCTGGCCAAGCCTCTTAGGGTCGCGGCCGATATTGTGATACCGGATCGAGCCACTACCAGTCGATATTGCTCGTCGTTCAGTCGCTTATCAGATTGAACGTAGATTGGTGTC
>CAYYHV010000160.1:0-15054 GCA_964471695.1 uncultured Pirellulaceae bacterium | reverse complement strand
GCTTTGGGCGGTTCCAGGGAAGTCGCGAACTCAACATCATCTATTCTCCGATGCACGGTGTCGGATTGACCTCCGTGACACCAGTTCTCAAAGCCGACGGTTTCGAGAACGTGGAAGTGTTCGCGCCGCACGCCGAGCCGAGTGGTGAGTTCCCCAATGTGCCAGATAACATTGCGAATCCTGAAAACCCACGTGTCTTCGATGCGATGATTGAACGAGCCGTCGAAGCAGGTGCGGATATCATCCTCGCAAGCGATCCCGATGCTGACCGCCTGGGTTGCGCCTGCCCGATTCGAAGTGGCAGTTCCGAGTGGCGCCCCATCAACGGCAACCAACTGGCCGTGCTCTTGGCCGAATATGTTCTGCGTAAACGCAAAGCGGCGGGGACTTTGTCAGCCGATCACTTTATCGTCAAGACGCTCGTCACGACCGACATGCTGACTCGAATGGGCGATCATTACGGCGTGACCACGTATGGAGAGTGTCTGACTGGTTTCAAGTGGATCGGCAGTCTTGTCGACCAACATGGACCGCAGCGGTTCCTCTTTGGTGCTGAGGAGGCACACGGCTATCTGATTGGCACGCATGCACGCGACAAGGACGGCGCCGTCGCGGCAATGTTGCTCGCCGAATTCGCTGCGGAAGCCAAACAGGCGGGTCGCACTCTCCACGAAGAACTTGACCTTTTACATCGACAACATGGACTGCATCTGGAACGCACGATCGCCCAAAAGATGCCCGGGGCCGACGGTATGGAAAAGATGCAGTCGATTATGACATGCCTGCGAGAGGACATGCCCGAAACGATCGGCGGATTGGCAATTACGGCCCGCGCGGACTACCTCAAGGGGACCTACCGATCACGAAGCGGCGATGAAAAATCACTTACGGGTCCTACCGGCAACGTACTCATTTTCCATACCGAGCTGGATGGCAACTATCTTGCGGTTCGGCCATCGGGGACGGAACCCAAAATTAAGTTTTACCTCTTCACGTCCCTGCCACCCGATGCGTCGAGCGATCTGGATGCGGCGAGAGAAAAGCTCCAGACGAGGTTGGATGCGATGCACCGTGATGTGGTGACGCTAAGTTCAGTTTGACAATCGCGTCGAGGACCACCGAATCGTCCGAGTCTTTGAATACTCCGAACGACGAAGGTTATTTCTTCGCTCGCGTTGTCGCCTTCTTCGAACCGTTCTTCGAAACCCGAGTCGCTCGCTTTTTCGTTGTTTTCTTCTTGGCGGCTTTCTTCGTCGCCACCGGTTTGCGAGTCGTTGCTTTCTTAGCCGTTACCGGTTTCTTCGCAGCAGCCGGTTTCTTTGTCGCCTTTTTGGTCGGCGTTGCAGCCACGCTCCGCTTGAGCTTACGTTCGGCGGACGCCAAGTCGCGTTCGAGCTCGGCAATCCGCTCCTCTGCCTTACGAGTCGCCTGAGCCATCGACCGACGATCGCTACGCTGCTGCTTCAAGCCGTCTTCCAGCTCCGCTACCTCGCCCTGAAGACGAGCAACGGCCTCTTCGTGTTCGGAAAGAGCAGATCGCAATTCACCAATCATTGGATCGTCGCCCACGGGTCGCGTTTCCGACATCAAACTGCGCGACTGAAGCTCTTCAATTCTGCGATGAGCTGATCGTAACTCACTAACGGCTTGTTCTCGATCAGCCGCGAATCCTGAGGCGTCGCGTCGAGCTCGCTCCAGCTCACGTCGCAATTCAACGACTTCATCTGCTGCTTCTCCTGTAACGACACGTCCGGACTCGATTCCCTGGTCCAACATCGCCTGCAGCGACTCTCGTTGACCGCGAATTTTCTCCGCGTCACGCTCCGCTTTGCCAGCGATCACCTCAAGCTGTTCATTACTTTCTTGCAGTTTTCGGATCTGGTCGATCGCAATTTGCCTGTCGCGTGTCAACTCGGAGACTTGCCGGCTGGCTCGTTCCAAATCCTCACGCAATTGCTGGTCTAGCTCTTCGTTGGAACCACTTGCAAATTGAGTCGTGGCTCGCAATTCCGCGTCTCGCAGCGCGCTTTCCAGGGTCGAGCGATACGACAATAGTTCCTCAATGTGCGCCTGTTTCCGGTCAGCATCGCCTTCCAGCCGCCGCATGATGACTTCCATATCGCGAGCGGAATTCTGAGCCTCAGTGGCTCGATGCTCCGCGCCGCCCCAAGCCTTGATCGCGGTATCACGTTCTTGCGAAAGTCGCGAGATAAGCTCTTCGTGTTGTTTGGTCGAAATTTCCACCGTCGCTTTGGCTTCGGCAGCCGTCCGCTCGATTTCCAGTTGAGCAGCTCGAAGTGTGGCTTCGAACTCCTGCTTCGAATTCTGCAACTCGCGAAGGTCGTTGGCCAGTTCCGAGCGCACGCGATTTGATTCAGCCAGTTCTTCCTGGAGCGATTCGATTTGAGCTTCAGCAGTTGCCTGTGAGACGGCAGCAGCTTCTGAGCGATTGTCCAACATGGCTTTGGTCGTCGACAAATCGGATTGCAGTTCGTCAATTTTTGTTTGCATGGTTTCCGCTGATGAGGAAAGCGCCACAATCTCGGTGCGTGCCGTTGCCAGCTCCGCCGACGCTTCTTCCAATTGCTTCGCATCGTTCAACGCAGCCGCCAACTCGGCTTCGTTCTCTCGAACGCTGGCTTCGAGCGATGCACCACGCTGTAGGGCCGAGTGCAACTGGTCCATCAATTCGGTGCGTTCGGACTCCAGTCGATCTTTCTGAGCCCGCACAGTTTCCAGCTCGGTCGTCGCCGTGGAAGAAGATGCTTTTGCAGCCGCAAGTTCCGTCTCGAGTTCGTCGCGTCGTATCGACGCCTCATTCAATCGTCCCATGATTTCTTCCTGCTCAATCTTTAACCGGTGAAGAGCATCTTCCTGAAGTTTTAGCTGACCCTGTGTCTCTGTCAGTGAAGCCTGAATCACAGTTCGGCTGGAAGAAAGCTCATCTCGTTCACTGAAAATCTGCTGATACTGAGCTTCCAGGGCTGTGTATTGCGTGCGGTTCTCCGAGTCGTTCAACTGCATTTCCGCTTGGATTGCTTCAAGCGATGCGTTGAGTTCAGCTCGCTCAGCCTCCAGACTGGAAACCTGAGCCGCTAATTGGTCGCGTTCGGCGATGCGTGCTTCGATGCTTTCCTTCGAATCAGCCGCTTGCTGTCGATACATCTCTGCTTCAGCTCGCAAGCCTTCGATCTGCACGGTGAGCGTGTTGTTGGCAGCATTCAATCCCGTCAATTCCGTTTGGATTTCTGCGATTCTGGCGACTTCCAGATTCAGACCATCTCGTTCCGCAGTCAGCACATTGAGAGCACCGCGACTTGATTCCAACTCTGCATGAGCCGCCTGAAGCTCCATACTTGACTGGGCTGCCTGCTGCTCGATTTCGGCGACCCTCTGGAGAGCCGCATCGCGTTCAGACGTCAGCTCCCCCTGGCTCGCAGTCAATTCATCGCGTTGTTGAGTCGCTTCGGCCAGCTCCTGACGTAACTCGTCGAGAGTCGCTGCATTCGCCGTTTTCGTCGATTCAACATCCAACTGCAGTTGGTCGCGAAGCGCCGTGATGCTGACGAGATTTTCGGTCAACTCACTTCGTTCCTGAGTGAGTCCAGCAAGTTCGGCTTGGATTGCCGCAACCGTCGATTCGTGGGTCGACGTCAAAGCATCCAATTCGGTGCGCATCTGGTCGCGTTCGCTGACCGTTGCTTCAAGTGTTGCAGCCTGTTCGTCACGCTGTTGAACAGCGACTTGGAGAGCCGCCTGGACTTCACCAAGTCCCTCGTTGGCCATGGCCAGTTGGTTGGCCGATTCATTCTGCTCCGCCGCCAGGGATTCGACCTGCGATTGAAGCTGGTCGCGTTCTGCCGTCACGGCTTCTAGACTGGTTGAAAGCTCCTCACGCTGAACATTCATGGCTTGCAACTCAGCCTGAATTTGTTCGACGCCTTCGTTAGCGGCGGCCAATTGACCGGCTGCTTCCTGCCGTTCAGCGCCAACCGATTCTAGCTGAACCAGAAGTTGATCGCGTTCGGCGGTGACTTGTTCAAGACTGGCCGAAAGCTGATCACGATGCTGGACAACCCCCTGCAACTCACTCTGAATTTGCCCCATGCCTTCATTGGCAAGCGCCAACTGGCCTAGCGTCCCCTGGAACTCCTCGCCCGAACTTTCCAGCTGGGTACGCAGTTGATCGCGTTCGGAAGCGACTTCCGCCAATTCCGCGCGTACGGTTTCCAACTCACCGCTGATTTGTGCAGTCTGATCTTCGCTTTCGTCCTGGACGTTGGCCGCAGCCACATCAGCCCGAAGGTCCTCGATTGTCGCCGATGCATTCGTCAATTCGGCTTTGGTGCCAGCGAGTTCGTCGCGAACCCCGTCCAACTGTTCGAGAGCCGCTTCACGCTCGTTGATGACGTCCTGCAGTTCACTATTCAAACGGTCGCGTTCATCCGCAAACGAATCTGTGGCAGCAGCCTCGGCAGCTGTCGATTGCGCTGCCAACTGAGTTCGCAATGTGTCGATCTCAATGCGTAGCTGTTCGGCGTTGGCGACGGCTTCATCACGTTGGCGATTCAATCCTTCGGTTGTGGCATACGACTGGTGCGCCTGAGAATTCAGTTCTTCAATCTGGCTGTGTGCAAACCGAAGAGCCTCCCGTGCCTGTTCCAGTTCGCTACGAGTCGAATCCAACTCGGATGGTTCGACCAACGACGACTGAAGCGCCATGGCGTTGTCGCGTTCCTGCTCAACCTGAGTCAATTTGGCTCGCAACGCAGCCAGTTCGTCATTCGCAGCGTTTAAGGCTGAGTTGTCTACTACGGCCGGCCCGTTACCAGATTGATCTGCACCATCGCCGTTTCCAGTGACACTGGCGTCACTTGATTCATCTGCGTTGGGCATGAGCGAATTGACAGCGGCAGCTCCGGCAGCAGCCAATCCCGAAACGGTTGTGGCTGCGGCTTCCCATGGCAAACCCGTTGGTTCGTCAGTTTTGTTCGTGGAGTCGACAGGTTGTATGTTGGAAGTCGAAGTGGTCGCCCCTTGGGCTTCCCATGGCAGTTTATCACTTTGCAGCAGACGTGAGTCGTAACCCCGTGGCGCAGTCGGCTGATCGGGCTGGCCGGTAATCTCAGATTCCGTTACTGGAATCTCAGGAGTTTCCGGATCCGTCGTCGACGCAGTCGACACGTTGGCTTCCCAGGGTAACTGGTCGCTTTGCAACACACTGGAATCGTAAACAGACTGAGTATCGTCAACTTCAGGAGCAGCTGGCTCAAGACCGGTGACTTCCGATTCAACGATTTCTTCCGCCGATACTTCATCCGTCGCAGGTTCTTCCCACGTTACCGACTCGTCAACCGCGGCAGGTACTTCGGTCGTCGAATCCCATGTCGCCCAACTTGGCGCCTGTTCGGCCGCCGTAACCGTCTCGCTTGGCTCTTCAACAACTGGCTCTTCAACAACTGGCTCTTCAACAACTGGCTCTTCAACAACTGGCTCTTCAACCACTGGCTCTTCGACAACTGGAGCTTGCGCAGCCGGCTCAACGTCTGCCGTCTCAGCAACATAGGCTGGAACGGTCGGGTTCTCGACTTGAGGTGTTTGCTCCTCTGGCATCGAGGTAAACGGATCGTGCATTAGCGCTGGAGCTGGCTCCAGTTCCGGAGTCTCTTCCTCCGAAGTTCCTGGAGATTCAGTTCCAGGCATTGGTTCGGTTGCAAACACATCGTTGCCAAAACCGAATCCTTGTGGCGCTGCCTGAGAACGTGTGCGACGGTTAAACAACCAGGCGCCAATTCCACTTAGCAGAGCGACGCCCAGGATGACTCCAAGAAAAACCAATCCGTACCAGCCGAAACCAGAACTCGGGTTTTCGCCCGTAAACTTTTCCGGCACTGAGTCCGGATCGAGGGTTTTTGAAATAACGGTCGGCGGTGGAGCCTGCGCACCGCGCTCTTCGTACTGGCGATCCAGCTCGGATCCGCGAAGGTCATTGCCTAGGTCACCATCAAGATCATCAATGTCCGAATCCGTTCGCGGGGGATCAGCTTGCCTAGGTGAATCAGCAACGGTGGATGAACCGCGGTTCATCGATCCTTGTTCTTCGCTCGGACGATCCTCCGAGTCAGGAAGTTCCAGCAGATCGGGTGGAACCAACATACTCGTATCGTCGTCGATGCCTTCTTCCCACAAATCGCTCAGATCGAGTTCGTCCCCAAGGTCGCTACCGGTGGAATCGTTTTGGTTATTAAATACCATTCGTTGCAAACATACTCCCGCGTTATGTCGAGCACGACAAACGCGCGTTGAGGCCTTCGAGAAGCGTACGCGGTTTAGCAAAAAGCAGAGCTATGACCGTACTTTCCCATTTTGACTATTCATATCAAGCCGTCAAGAAATGGCCCTACAGGTCTCAGTGGCCATACCACTGAAAACTGTCACGGATCTTGGCAGCTTATACATGCATATAGCTCGCGGAGCCGGTTTTGATGCTCCGTTGGCGAGCCGACAATCAGGAAAATGAATGGGATATTTGGGTCATTTCGAAGATCACGGTCCTAACGACTGCCAATCGCCGCCCCCAAGTCCCGATGCAAATTTCGGAATTACGTCTTCTGGCGGCAAATAATCTGCTTAGGAATTTGAAACCATCCATTTCAGTTCCTTCGCAATTCCCTCTGACAAATCAGGTAACTGCAGCGACTTGGGTAATACACCCCATGCATAAGTCTCAACTTCGTAGTGCAGAACCGACTCGTCAGCCGCCAGTAGGCTCAGGCATTCGAGGGTGTCTTCTTGAGTCGTCTGGAGCAACCCGAATGATTCCAGATAAACCGGCACGTGGAAATGAACGCGCCACTCCTCATCCCGCCATGCGTCCTGGACAGCGCCGTCGCCAATCAGCGATGGCAAGTCCTCATGAAACGTCGTTTCACCGGTCTTCACGTTTTGACGTACCGTCTGATGCAGATAACGGTCCTCGGCAAACTCACTCAATTGCTGAACAGCCATAGCCACTTCGTTAGATTCCATGTCCGCAAAAGGCGCTCTCACGGCAGATGAAACTTGGACTTTTCCAACTCCGATTCCGGCATCCCGATATCTAGCGATAACGTCGGCTTGAGATTCGAACATGACTGACGCATGACAGGTGTCGTGGCAAACTCCCAGATAACGACGTACCAGCTCCTGATCGACAGGCAGCAGATGATCCTGGAAAAACTCCACAATGTCGCAGCTTCTTTGCAGCGAACATCCCGGCTCCGGTTCAAGGCAAATAACAATGCGTCGCCCATGCCGCGACTCAAGCTCTTCAAGTCGCTGAGCAACCTTGAGGAGCTCTTTGGCAGCCGCCTTTTTATGCTCAATTTGACGACTTGCTTCCTCGTCCCAAGCAACAGGTACCGTCGAGATACTCCCGTACATCTTTTGGGGGAGTAGCTGATGCATAATCTCGATCAAATTTAGCGTGTACTCCGTGCGACTGGGCACGCCCCAGTTCGGCTGATATACGGCATGTTTTACGACTTCCTGATGAAAGTTGCCGTAGGGAAACCCATTGAAGGTAAACGGCAGGATTTCGTTTTGAGAAAGCCACTCGCCAAACTGTCCGAGCTGTTTTTTGGCAAGAACCTCTTCTGCGGACTCCGCCGAGAACCATAGCCCAATACCCATCTCAGAATTAGGACAAAATCGTGTCTTTACTGGAACTGTAAACTGCTTTAATTTGCCCCACATTTCGGCAAATGAACTGCCAGCGTGGACGTTGGTGCAGTACCCGATTCGTTTGCTCATATTTTGACTTATGCTCTTTCAGACACGATGGGAAGTTTGCATGGGGACTGTTAGGAATCTCACCTACATCTAGAATTGCCGACTCAGGGGCAATGGGCAAAAAAATGTCGTAATAGGTTGCAATTGCTTTGCAATTTGAATTATCCAAGGAGACACGAATGTCAGTCAATCTACTTGATTTGGCCAAGAATGCAGTTGCCGGACAAGTCATGAAGAGCATCGGGGGCATCCTCGGCGCGAATGAATCTCAGACTTCTTCGGCAATTGGTGCCGCATTGCCGGCGATTTTGGGCGGACTCATTAAAAAGGCATCTACCCCACAAGGCGCAGATGATCTTTCCCGCGTACTCGACCAACAAGACAACAGTATTCTGGACAATATCGGGGATATCCTAGGCGGAGGTAGCCACCAAAGCGTAGTCGATCAGGGAACGGGCTTGCTAGGCTCGATCTTCGGCGGCGGAACAAGCGGCATATTTGACCTTGTTGCCAAAGCCACCGGACTGAGCAGCGGAAAGATGGGCTCGCTATTCGGCATTCTGGCTCCCATTGTTATGAGCTTGCTGTCAAAGCAAAAACAGAGCAATGGATGGGATTCCGGCGGACTGGCAAACTTCCTCTCAGGTCAGAAAGATCATATCGCGCCTTCGATGCCGGCGGGCATGGGCGACGTCTTGGGCCTTTCCGGGTTTGGCTCCCCAGCCGCTCCAGCCGCGGGCTCTCACGCTACGACGAACTCAGGTAACGGTGGCGGCTTGCTGGGCAAACTGCTTCCGCTGATTATCATCGCCGGCATCGCCTTATTCGCCATGAAATATCTCATCGGTGGTGGAGAGGCTGATCCGGACAACGGCGACGGGGATGTTAACGTAACGGTTCCCGGCGACCCAATGGTCGATTTGGGGTCGATCGACTTGAGCTCCGTCGGAGGCGAATTGGGCGGAAAGATCACGTCCATTTTTGGCGACACCGAGAAACTGCTCGGCGGCATCACCGACGTACCCAGCGCTCAGGATGCAGCCACAAAGCTCGGTGGACTGACGCAACAGATCGGTGAACTTGGTTCAATCCCTGAAGCGGCGAAGAGCGCCGTTGGGACTTCCGTAAATGGATTCATCAATAAGTTGCCGGAGTTGACCAAGAATGCGATGGGGATCGAAGGCGTCAGCGGCATCCTTCAACCCATCATCGAAAAACTCATCGCGGCTCTACGAGTCTTCGTTGGCTAAAGCACTAAGCAATAAGCTCAGGCCGTCCAACTCGTAATCTCCAAAGCTCCGTGAAACTCACGGAGCTTTCTTAAGGTTGTGGCCTTTTCGCTTCGCATCCGAAGTGAGAAGCAAAATAACAGGCCTGCAATCGCAGTCCTGTATCGGTTTTTGGTCATCGCAATCGACTTATCGACGGCGACGCACAATCATTGCCAAGCCCATCAACATCAGTATGGCGGCACCCGGTTCAGGAACTGCGACATAGGCAGCGCCCGAAAAGGTGTCTGCCTCGGCGAATGGGGATGAAATGGTTCCAGTGTAAGTGAGGCTGGCGATATCAAAGACTTCGATATCGTTCGGTTCGTCTTGGACAAGGTAGAGCGTACCCGGTCCAGCCGCCAAACCATCAACATCTGTTCCCACGTTGTAGGGCGCCAAATTCGTCACCCCCGTAGCCGGGGAGATCGTGACGATCATGCCAGCAGCATCGTTTAACCCATAGATTGTTCCTGTCGCAGGGTCCGCGTCGATCCCCGAAATACCATCGCCAGTTGGATCAACAAGCTGCTGTGTGGCGACAAGAGTCGTCATGTCGATCGAATACAGACCCGCCGTATTTGAATCGGTATCAAATTGGTTCCAACCGTAGAGTGTGCCGCCAGAATAGGCCAACCCGTCCATTCGAACCCTATCACCTGCGGGGCCCGTAACCACACCAACCTGAGATACGGCGCCGGTCGCTGTGTCATACTTCCATAGATTATCGCCGACTCCTGAACCCGATGATCCATCAACGCTGGAGATATAGACCGAGTCCGTGCCATTCCAAGTCGCTCCCCAGACATCGAACGATCCAATGTTCGTGGCTGCACCGCCCGGCAAATCAATTCGATACACATCATTGTCTGGAGCGCCGGCATCAAAATCGCCTGTCCCCAAGAGCAACCAGTCTTGAGCGGACGCACTGACGGCCGCGCAAACGACCAGAGCAAACGTTAATTTTCTAAGCATTAGTTCATTCCTCTAATTCGATATTCAGTGAGTTTCAGTATTCAAAAGTCAAAAATCCGCCTTCGAAAATCGAGCGAGCATGTTGCTCACGCAACGGCTTCGCATTGCTCGAAGCGCACAGCCATTCAGCCATCGACCTCGCTTCGTGCAAGTCAAGTCGAAGACCGCCTGAGTTCTCGAACAGTTCATCGGAGTTAACGCCGATTGATTTCTTTGAGTGACTTAGACCTTCAGTGGCTCCTCCTTTCCCATGCGTTGTATGCGAAACGAAAAAAACACATCCGGCCGCACTAGAACAAAGTGCAGCTGAATGTGTTTTCTAAATAAACTTCGAGTTGTTTCCGAGTCATTAGCTTACTCTCAAGGCGTCACGTGAATGTATCTGCTACAGCCTAAGTTCAGTGAGCAAAATAACAATCAACTTGATTCCAAATCTGACAAAAATTAGCCATATTCCGTCAACTACAAATTCACGGAAAAAGTTAAATCCACACAAAATGTTATTGCAATTGAACCGCCATTTTTTCTACATCACATAAACAGAAAATATCTTGAATCGTCCGCGTTGAAACATGGACACATCCGGACAACAGTGGATTCCGCTTTCAGCTTAATCGCATCACCTTGTTACCACTCGATAAGCGTGCATCTGCGGTGAGGGTTTCACAAAAAGCCCAACGCATCTTCGTTGCTAGCGAGATGCAATATGTACAACCACAACGAAGTCCGGACTTACTGGGTAGACAGACTGTTGCCCCGATTTCTCAAGAATGTTTGTGCTAACATGTTTGCGAAAAGGAGATTCCAAGATGCCACAACCCATGAAGATTTCCCGACGACAGATGCTGATGACGAGCGGATGCATCGTCACAGCGATGACGAATCCACAGTTCGCCTACAGTCAGGCTGAAGCCAAGGATTTGATCTTTCGCACCACCGACCCACGAAACGCCGAACCGGCGCTCGAAAAGCTGGTCCAATCGTGGATCACGCCCACCAAGCACTTCTACGTACGCAGCCACGCTCCGAACCCAGTCATTTCCCCGGACAACTTCGAGTTAAAAATCGAAGGCAGCGTGCGCAAGCCCATGACGCTCCGACTTGGCGACTTGAAGAAGTTTGACCGTCAAACCCAAACAGCGACTTTGACTTGTGCCGGAAATCGCCGAGCCGAATTCAACAAGGAAGGAAAGGTCGGTGGCGTTCAATGGGAAGCCGGTGCCATCGGCAATGCGACTTGGGGCGGCTATGCACTAGCCGACATTCTCAATCAAGCCGAGTTACTCGAATCAGCGCGGCATATATGGTTCGAAGGGCTCGACGAAATCAAAAAGGGTGACGGCATCATCCCGTTTGGTGGGTCGATCCCTATTGAAAAAGCCATGTTCAATGACGGCCCAGGAACGCCTCTGATCGCGGACACAATGAACGATGCCCCGCTAACCCCTGACCATGGTTACCCGCTTCGAACACTTGTCCCAGGATACATCGGCGCTCGCAGCGTAAAGTGGCTGGGGAAAATCATCGTGAGCGATCGGCCTTCGCCCAATCACTACGTGGCCACCGCCTACAAGTTGGTAAAGAAGACGGACCCAATTGATTGGAACGAATCGGGCCCCATTTATCGTTTCCCGATCAATGCGGCGATCTGCACGCCAATTGCAAGCGCAACGCTTGGGGCAGGAACGGTCGAGGTCACCGGCTACGCCCTACCAACCGGACGGCCTGGCTCTCGCATTAAACGGATTCATGTTTCCACGAACCCCAACAAAAAGTGGCAAAAAGCCACGCTGGTTGGAGACAACAGTGACTTTTGTTGGCAATTGTGGAAAGCAACCGTTCCGGTCGACGGCCAAACGAAACAGATCATCGTCAAAGCCGAGGATACCGCCGGCGGATTCATGCCCTACCGTGTCCCTTGGAACGCCAAAGGCTACCTGCACAACTCGTGGTATCGCCTGCCCGTTAAAGTCGGCTAACGAGCTGTTCACCTCGGACGATGAATAGTTGCAAAAAAATCCTCGCCAGGTTGGCGAGGATTTATGATTTTCAACGCTACAGCTCAAACTATACGCTGGCTGGTTCCATGATGCCCCAGCCCTTGCGAGCTTCGCGGTGAACGAATTCGTTTACCGCCTCGATGTTGGTGCTCTTGAGATTCTTGGCGTCCCATTCGATGCGTTGCCCGACACCGGCACGAAGTGCAAGGTTGCCGACAAGGATCGTTTCGGTCAAACGGCCAGCGTAACCAAAGTTTGAGAACGTTCCGTGCTCCCAGTTGTCGCCTTTGATCGCTTCGACGAATTCCCATTTCTGTCGTTCGTCCGTGCCGCCCTTGTAAGGGATTCCAGGAATCGAGGGCTCAGGTTTCTTGTAGTCGGCGAAACGATCCTTCGGCAAGAGGTCATAGCGTGAACCATAATCACCTGTCGAGAATAACATTCCCTTGCTGCCAACCACCAAGGCTCCGCTATTCTTACCACCACCGGCTCGTTGCTTCGCAATCTTGTCGCGATACGATTTCGGTAGTTCCTTGATCAAGTCGTCCGAAGGCAAGTTACCACCGTCGTACCAGTGGAACTTGCAAGGCGGCAACCCATTTCGTTCTGGAAATTCGAACATCAAGGTCGAATTGGATGGGAAGGTTTCCATCTCAACGAGTCCGGAGTTCTTCATGCAGGTGACTGCCACCGGGTCCCAAAGCTGGAGGGCTTTGACAGGAAGGTTTGTCGTGTGACAAGCCATATCGCCCAAGGCGCCAGTTCCAAAGTCCAACCAACCACGCCACTTGAACGAGTGGTAAATGTTTTCTTTATAGGGACGCATCGGGGCTGGGCCGATCCAGGCTTCCCAGTTCAAGTGATCAGGAATCGGATCTTCACCAGCCGGACGGCCGGTACCCTGCGGCCATACTGGTCGGTTCGTCCAAATGTGAATTTCGCCAACGTCGCCGATACCACCGGATTGAATGACTTCCACGGCTTCGCGTAGACCGTCTTCCGACGAGCCTTGGTTTCCCATTTGGGTCACGACACCCATCTTCTCAGCCGTCTCGCGCATCATGCGCGCTTCACGAATGGACCAAGTCAGTGGCTTTTGACAATAAACATGCTTCTTCATGTTCATCGCGGAAATTGCTGCCACGGCGTGCGTGTGATCAGGCGTACTGACGGTGACGATATCAACCTTGTCACCCAGCTTGTCGAGCATCTCGCGCCAATCCTGGAATTGGTCGGCTTCTTTGAATTCGCGTCCCTTCTTTTTCAGCGTCTTTCCGTCGACGTCACAAATACCAAGAATCTTGACGCCCTGCTCAGCAATGTGGCTGGAGTCGCTCGATCCTTTGCCGCCAACACCGATACACGCCGCAGTCAGTCCTTCGAGGACATTCTCTGCACGCGCGTGTTGTACCTTGCCGCCAATGTAAACGCCCGCGCCCAAGGCGGCTGTTTGCCCAAGAAATTTTCTACGTGTTGACTTACTGGCCATTAATTTTCCTCAATTGTTTTGGAGCAACTTTCATCACTCTCGAGCTTCTAAGTTACGGCGCCAGTAGGCGGCACCCCGCTGGGCACATTATAGGTGCTCTCAGAAACGAGTAGCAAGCGCCGGAGCTGCAAGTTGGAGACGTCAAATCTTGCCCAAATGTCGCGCCAATCCAAGATCCGGCAATTTGACAGGCATCATTATCGTGTCAACACAGCGTTGAGTTGCGAATGTGGAATAATATAACTAACCTCGATAGTAGAAATCCCACCTGATCATCCTGCCCCCAACCCCACCTAGGACGCCATGAGCAAAATTCGCGCGAGTCTGTGTTTCTTTACGGCTATTGCCCTGTTGGTTCTCAATTCAGGGTGCCCCAATACAACTCCCCCAACCACCAAAAAACCTGTTAAAAAGGCGACTCCTGACGACGCAGCGGCCGTCTCGAAACTCTCCGAAGCAGGATTCAAGCTCGACAAGTCCAAGAGTGGGTTGGTAACAGGTTTGGCGGTAGCTCTTGATACGCCTAACCCGGAACTGCTAGGCCTCATCAAAGGGTTACCCAATCTTGAAAGCGTCAAACTGTCTGGACCAGGCGTCAACGACGAAGGACTGGACACACTTTCCTCGCTTAAAAAGCTGAAACGACTTGATCTAACCGGCTCCGATGTTTCCGACAAAGTCATGGATTTTGTCGGTGAGATCCCCAGCCTCGAAGTCTTTACTGCTCGTTTGACCGGAATCACGGACGCGGGCTTGGGCAAAATCAAATCACTCAGCAAACTCCGCGCAATTGATATGCGCAACAGCAATATTACCAATGAAGGTCTGGCTCATCTGACGGGGCTGAAGAAGCTGGTCGATCTGCAAGTTGAACGCGCGAAGGTCACCGATGAGGGACTAACTTACCTGACCGGGCTGCCGCTCAAGTCGATCAATCTGAACACCAACTCTATTTCGGACGTTGGACTGGCGACGCTGGGAAAGATCTCCACGCTTGAGTCGCTTCAGATGGATTATTCGAAGATTACCGACGAGGGAATGCCCGCCATGGCAAACCTCAAGAAACTCAAGCGATTACGAATTCGCGAGTGCGACATTACGGGCGAGGGTTTTCAGCACATCGCTGACCTGAAGAATCTGCAACGACTTGAACTCCGCCTAACCTCCATCGATGACGACGGCGTTGCGATTCTCGGTGGACTACCCAAAGTCGACTATCTCGATTTGAGTGAATGCAAACTGGTTAGTGACGAAGGATTTGCCAAATTGGGAACGCTCACTAATTTGAAGTATCTTGGGTTATGGGAAACAAAACTTCGAGACGAAGGCATCAAAGCCTTGTCGTCCTTGGAAAATCTCGAGGAACTGAACCTGGAAGCGACGAAGATAACCGACGAAGCCGTCGACACCATTTTGAGTTTCAAAAAACTCAAGAAGCTGAACCTCGCGGGTACGCGGCTTGAGGATGAAGGCATCAAGAAACTCACGGCACTTCCCAATCTCATTTGGCTGAATCTTTCCAACACGTCAGCGACTTCGGATGCCATTGACG
>CAYYHV010000159.1:0-15132 GCA_964471695.1 uncultured Pirellulaceae bacterium | reverse complement strand
TCAATGCTGAACGCAATTTGCGTCCCTGGATTGCCCAACAGAGTGGGCGCGTTGGAAGAGGGAGTGGTCGACATGTTCAACTTCCGTAATTACCGGTACTTCTTTGACTGAATTGGATCTGCGAGAGAATTAGCAAATCACCAGAGGGATGTAGCTCACGTAAGTTAGGCAGTCAAAGTAAATGGCGCCAACTTTGCGCTTTGGGGAGAAGATTCCGGTCGTCGGAATGGAGAAAAATCGACTGTAATCGACAGCCGTATTTGCCGATTATTCCATGGCGGGACTTAGGTCCTCAGCCGGTGAAACCACACACATTTCACCCATATGTTGGTGACAAAATGTCCGGCAACAATGAAACAGCGTTCACAAAGCTAATTCCCGAACAACGTAAATCGTTACTATTAAACAGATTACAGATGTAACGAATTTACAAAATGAACCCTAAGCGGCGAACTACCTTCCCTTGCTTTGCGTAGTATAGTTCCGATGCGGCAGTCGTCTGGTACAGACCACTCGGCAGTCGTTTCAGACTTTTCAAACAGGGACAGACAATTGTGGTCGGCCGTTTGCGGGCATAACGACGGCCGGGATGAAGGTGTACAAATGGCAAGAAAAGATTCGCTCAAAAGCCTCCGTGAAGTATTAATCAAGCGACGTGATGCACTCAGAAAAGCCCTCGCGGGCGATTTGAGTTCTCTTAAAGAACTGCGAGAGCAGTCGAAAGGCGATGTCGTTGACTTCGCGCTCGACTCCGCTCAAGACGAAATCAGCTCACAATTGGCGGAAGTCGAAAGTCGCGAGCTAAGCAGTATCGACAACGCACTCGAGCGTATGCGAGACGGCAGTTACGGCAAATGTGACGGCTGCAAATCGAGCATTCCGCTGGCGCGACTGCAGGCTTTGCCTTACGCGACCTGCTGTATCGACTGCCAACGACTATTGGAACAAGAGGGGATCAAATCCCCAACGAGTGCCGATTGGGCCAACATTTTGGATACCGGCATGGGAGACGACGCGACCTATGGAGACGTCGAGGTATCCTGATTCGCCATAGGAACAATCAGGAACCCAAAAAGCACCCACTATCCAATCGGACCAGAGACAGAAACCAAAACAATCTGCGACTTGAATGATTCAGGTCGCGGGTTCGTCGAACTCTTGTCTCAGTATGGACTGGATGAGTTTCATCCTGTCCCCGTTGTCCTTCCCGGTGGGCTTCGGCAATAACCTTTCACGGATCGAAAGGAGTGCCACATGATCGAATCTTCACTTCGTAGAATCGAATCTGCATTTCCCGTTATTCTGGCGACCGTCTTCGCCACTTTCTTTCTTCTCTCGCCTGCCTCGGGCCAATCAGTTCCATCGACCGAATTCGATGACCTCGATGATTCAGGCGTATCGGTGAAGCAAGTCGAGCGTTCCAATCGCGATCGCGCCTTTGCCCAACTAGCCGAGGAAGTCCAGGCGCTGGAGCGAAAAGGAGCCATTTTGCGGCGAGTCGCCAAGCTGGTAGCCCCGTCGGTGGTACACATCATTGCCGACAAGCGTCCCCCGTCGCATCGCCCCCAATCAAGCCTGACGCCCATCCCTTACGATCAGTTTCAACCATTCGATTCCAAGCCAGAGTACGAACAACCTCTCGAACTCCTCGAAGAAGCCGGTTCGGGCACGCTCGTAAACATCGACAACGGCATCTACGTTTTAACGAATCGTCACGTAATTCGTCACACCAAGAATGAAGGTGTCGCGATACAGCTGCATAATGGCAAGATCATCCACCCGAAGCGACGCTGGGCGGATCCATCGACCGATGTCGCGGTGCTCGAAGTCGACGCACCTCATGCCACGACGGCTCGATTGGGCAACAGCGACCAACAGGACATCGGCGACTTTGTCCTTGCCTTTGGCAGCCCCTTCGGATTGAGCCATTCGGTGACCCATGGGATTATTTCTGCCAAAGGACGCCGCGATCTCACGCTGGGCGATGAAACCGTCCACATTCAAGACTTTATCCAAACAGATGCCGCGATTAACCCCGGCAACAGTGGCGGTCCCCTGTTAAATCTGCGCGGCGAAGTCATCGCCATCAACACTGCGATCGCCAGCAACTCGGGTGGCAACGAAGGCATCGCTTTTTCGATTCCCATCAACCTTGCGATCCAAGTGGCCAGGGAACTCGTTCGCAACGGAAAACTGCGACGAGCCTATCTCGGGGTCAAGCTGGAGAATGACTACAACGCTCAAAAGGCATGCGAGTTGGGCATGACTTGTTATCACGGTGCCCAGGTAGCATCAGTGACTCATGGTTCCCCCGCAGACACTGCTGGTCTACGTCCCGGGGACATCATTGTCTCGTTCGAAGGTGTAAATGTTGAAAACGACAGCCATCTCGTGAGCATGGTAGGAGTCGAACCGGTCGACGCTCAAGTCAACATGCGTGTATTTCGCAACCTTGAACCGGTCGAAGTCGCCGTGCAACTTCGACCGCGACGATAGTTAGTCGCAGGAATTCTGACCTGCGTACTTCAAGCCTCGGAGGATCGCGCGACGTACCTCCGAGGTATCGCAACCGACGGCCACATCCATATTGGGTCGCTGATCCGGAAAGTCGCGGCGGTCAAAAATCGTCACGCCGCGCGTTAGTTCTCCGGTTGCTTCTACGACACCGTGCATCTCTTCGGTTTCAAACAACTCGGGATTCAACACGGACAGCAAAGCCACAACATCGTGGATGTAGATACCTTCCAGGCCCAACCGATGCCGATGGGAGCTGAAAGAATGGGGCAGCACTTTCCGAAGGAATCGTCCAACACGTGATTCCTCGCCGGGAAGCTCGTCGAGCAAATCGAGTGAGAAAATGATCTTTCGAGTCACGTCGATTGGGATCAACGTTTTTGTTGTCGGCGAATCAAAAACGGCTTGCGCGGAAACCGGGTCAAAAAACATATTAAATTCGGCACACGCCGTCACGTTCCCGATCCCGCCAACACATCCACCCATCATGACAATGTCACGGACGAGGTGAGCGACATCCGGATCCCGATGAAGAGCCCGTGCCACATTCGTCAGCGGCCCAAGGGCCAAGATGGTCACATTATGCGGGTCGGATCGCACCAAGTCACAAATGACTTTTTCTGAGGGATGCTTATGGTGGAGCATCGAGACTTCAAAATTACAATTCCCTAACCCGTCTTTACCATGAAACGCATCAAGTTCGTGAAACGGCGGGTCATCCGAGGGTTCGGCGACACCAATCCTTGGATATTTGGGCGGATCAATCTGATCGATAAGCGTCTGAACGTTCCGACTGGTTTGAGCCGCGTTGGCATTGCCTTCAACCGCGGTAATGCCGAGCACGTCGATACGTGGATCAAACAGCGCCAAGCATAGCGCTACGGAATCATCGATCCCCGGATCACAGTCGATCAGGACTTTTCTGGCCATGATTATTCGCTTCAGGCGAGGAATTTTAATGAAAGCGGATTTTAAAGCCGCGGTGCGGGATTTTAGGAATCCCGCGGAACTGCCACAACCTTATTGGTCGATGAACATTCCGGGGAGTCCGGAATTTACGGAATCCGGTAGAATGGGCGGAAATAAGCGACTGGGAAACCCAATTGGAGCGTTTCAGGTGATAGAAGAGACGATCGGTCGAGTCACGGGCGGACAGGATCTGACAGCAGACGAGATGTTTGATGTCATAAATCAGATCATGGATGGCCAATGGAAAAACGAACAAATCGGCTTGTTGCTGCTAGGAATGCGAGCCAAGGGGGAAACGGTCGACGAGGTGGCTGGAGCCGCTCGTTCGCTTCGTAAGCACATGATCAAGATCAAGACGCGTCACACCAAATTCGTCGACACCTGCGGTACAGGCGGCGATGGCTCGGGGACGTTCAATATCTCCACGGCCGCGGCAATTGTCGCAGCCTCAGCGGGTGTCATTGTTGCCAAACACGGCAACCGAAGCATTTCTAGCAAATCGGGGTCCTCGGACGTTCTCCGTTCCATGGGGGTGAATATTGAAGCCTCGGTGGCCCAGGTCGAAAATTGCCTGAATAAAGTGGGCATTTGTTTTTGTTATGCCCCATTGATGCACCAATCCATGAAGAACGTAGCGGAAGTCCGCCGCAATCTCGGCGTGCCGACAATTTTCAATTTACTAGGCCCACTCTGTAACCCAGCTGAGGCTCCTTACCAAGTGATGGGAGTCGGCCGACCTGAACTTCGGCCCTTGATGGCGATGGCCCTGCGATCACTGGGTATCAAGCGGGCAGTTGTGGTGTGCGGCAGCGATGGGTTGGACGAAGTCACGATTGGCGGCGAGTCGTACGTCAGTCTCGTCACCCCGGAGTCCATCGAAGAGCATGTTTGGTCGCCCGAGCAATTCGGGCTGAATCGAGCCGACAAGTCGGATTTGGTTGTCGACGGACCGGAAGCCAGCGCCGCGAAAATTCAGGGGATTCTTAATGGAGCCGCCGGGCCGGCGCGCGACATCGTCGTCATGAATGCTGCGGCCGCGATCTGGACCGTTGACCCAACGCTGGACTTTAAGGACTGCGTTAAGCGTGCTGGCGCCGCAATTGATGATGGTTCGGCAAAATCCTGCCTCGATCGACTCGCCGAGGTGTCCAACGCTCCCATCGGATAGCAACCGAAAGTGGGGAATCGCAGCGATTGCCGTTTGCCTGCCAGTTTTTGGCGATGAACACACCAATCGTCGCTCGCAAACACCCAGCCCGCAGTGGCAAGTAAGTAAGCAAGATGTTAACCTTAGGGGTTCAATAAGTCGAAAAAACGTGGGTGAGGCAGCGGTAACCCGTTGACCACCTACAAATTCAAATCAGGAGTCTCAGATGTCGAAGCCAGGTCGAAAAGTCAAGAAAGCCAATCATGGCAAGCGTCCAGCAAACGCCAAGGCGCGAAAAGCAAAAAGAGCCAAGATCAAGACTTGATCGTTACTCGTCCGGTTTATTCCAGACTTGTGACGTTTCGTTTGTTTTTGAGGGAAGTAAGTGGGTCGTAAAGAGTTCATCGTTGATCCGGCGGATGTCGACTTTGATAACCCGATTGCGGGTATCGAAGAGATTCGGAAATACAATCCCCAGCGCTTCGAAATGGAGCAGCTGACGGG
The DNA here is from genome assembly GCA_964471695.1 of uncultured Pirellulaceae bacterium. Taxonomy (GTDB): domain Bacteria; phylum Planctomycetota; class Planctomycetia; order Pirellulales; family Pirellulaceae; genus CAYYHV01. The sequence continues at coordinate 9,998 of CAYYHV010000159.1, read as the reverse complement.
GATCGTATATGTCGACAAGGAAACCATGGTCTGTGCCGGTTTCAAAGACATCACTGACAAAGAGGTCTGGGTTCGAGGCCACATGCCTGGTATGCCACTGATGCCGGGAATCTTCATGTGCGAAGCCGCCGCCCAGGTGTGCAGTTATGTGACTCAAAAATTCGACTTACTCGGAGCCGAAATGGTCGGATTCGGCGGCATGGAAAATGTTCGCTTTCGAGGCCCCGTGCGTCCTGGCGATCGCTTGATGATTGCCTGCCGTGGAACCAAGTGCCGGCGCGGTCGCATGATCGTCTGCGAGTTCCAAGGAACCGTCGGAGAAACCGTCGTGGTTGATGGTGGGATCAAGGGAATTCCGCTCCCGATTTCGGCTTTGACGCCTCCGAAATCTTAAGACGATTGGCCTGTAACATCCGATCTTCACCAGCCAGACTCGTCGAACAATCAGGTAATCGTCACGTATTATTGGTGAAGAGATTCTCGCCCACGCAAGGATGTGACTCGGCGTTTCCCGTGACCTCACGGCAATAGCAAGATGCCCGTCATACCGTTTCACGATGAAAACCCAACCGCACGATTCCCGATCGTGACCGTGGCAATTATCGTTCTCAACCTGATCTCCCTTCTTTACTGCCAACAGCTTTCCCCCCTGGAAGAACGATCTTTCAAGGCTCGCTATGGATTCGTGCCGGCCCGCATCCGACAGTTTCGTGAGGACAAGATCGTTCGAGTCCCGATTGTGTCCGTTCAGGATGTCCAACGAGGCTTGGTACGACCTGACCAAGTCGAATTGATGAACGAGGATCTGGAACCAATCCACAGCGAAGTGATCGTTTCGCTTTTCACCAGCTTGTTTCTGCACGCCGGTTGGATGCACTTGCTGAGCAATATGTGGTTCTTCTGGATATTCGGCAACAATATCGAAGATCGCTTAGGACGTATCCAATTCCTGATCTTTTATCTTATTGGCGGACTGATTGCGTCGGCTTGCCATTGGATGATGTCGCAGGGCAATGGCGCATTTGTCCCCGTCATCGGAGCCAGCGGCGCAGTTGCCGTAACGCTCGGCGCCTATGCGGTCACGTACCCATTTGCGCGGGTGCGAACCCTGATCTTTGTGATCGTCTTCTTCACAATCGTCGAACTCCCTGCCCTGATCGTTCTCGGAGCCTGGTTCTTGATGCAGATGCTCAGCGCAGCGCATGTGGCTAACGTCGAAATGGGTGGTGGAGTCGCATGGTGGGCGCACATCGGCGGTTTTGCCGCCGGCGCGATCCTCATGCCGCTCATCACATCCGGCTCGTCACCCATTCACCCGATGGTTGGAACCGACCGATATGACGATCCCCCTGACTCGACTCGCCATATCTGACCGTCTTTGACAAGTCGCTTTTGACGAACCATTAGCCCTTTGCGGCGACCGCGACTTCCGCCAAACTAAAGATTATGGGACGACGACAACTACCAAAAATCGATGGTGAGCTGGACCTTTCTGGTCACCTTGTGAACCCCGATCAATTGCCCACTCCATTTGATCCAACGGCAACGTTCGGACGTTGTGCCCCGCTGGAGATTGAGATAGGCAGCGGCAAAGGACTGTTCCTTTCAACCGCAGCTACGGCACATCCGGACCGAGATTATTTCGGTGTGGAAATCATGGGCAAATACGCGAGGTTCATCGCGGCGAGACTTGCCAAACAAGCGCTGCCCAATACACGAATATTGCACGGCGATGGTGTCAAGTTCTTGCAAACCGTACCCGACGATTCTGTCGCAGCCGTGCACGTATACTTCCCCGATCCGTGGTGGAAGAAACGGCACCGTAAGCGACGCGTAATGAATGAAAGCCTCTTGGCTGCCGTGGATCGCATTCTGATTCCCGATGGGCGGCTTCACTTCTGGACGGACGTTAAAGAGTATTTCGAGTCAACTTTGGAGCTAATGCAATCCGCTTCCAAACTCATCGGTCCAATCGACGTCGTTGCGGAACCGGCCCTTCACGACATGGATTATCGCACACACTTCGAGCGACGAGTTCGTGTCAATGCACTACCCGTCTATCGTGCTGAATATTTTAAGCGACCGTGGCGAGTCGAGGTTACGGTAACTCCACAGGGAGTCGAAACATGAGCGAAGAACCCATTACGCCGGGCAGCACCCCGGACGACGATCCGCATCAGCGGTCCGTCGACTTGCTCAACGCGACTCACTCTTTCCCCTGCCCCGTCATGGTCAAAGTCATCGGGAACAATCAAGAGTCGTTTGTTGATGCCGTTGTCTCTGTCATTCGCGACGAGCTGGAATTGGCTTTCGATCCGTCGGTCCGGCGACGCGAAACACGCAGCGGAAAGCACGTCTCGCTCACGATTGAACCGACTTTTGATGATGCCGAGCAGGTCCTCTCGCTCTACGAGAAAATACGGAAAATCGACGGCGTTATCATGCTTTTGTGATCTGGCATCGTAATTGTCATCACAATTACGACAACACTATCTGTATTTTTGTCGAATTGTAGGACCCCAGTTTGCGATTCCGGGGTTGAATCGAGAGAGGCTTGATAAACTGGAGTTGGGGAGAGCCATAGGAACATTGAAAAACGGAACGATATCCAATGCTTCAACGACTATTTGACTTTGTAATCCAACGAAAAATTACTCAACGCAACACTCGACGTCGACGGCTGCACCTTTCGCACGTCGAATCGTTGGAGTCGCGAATTGCTCTTTCTGCCAGCCCAGGTACCGTCACGCTTGACGGTGGGCAACTCACCATCTGCGGGGACGACTCGGATAACCGGATCATTATCGCCGAAGTGAACGGGCAGATTTTCGTCGCCGGTGACTTTTTAGCTACGCCCGAATTTTTCCCAATTGCCGACGTGACATCGATCGAAGTCACTGGTGGCGCGGGCAACGATGTGATCACTGCCGCATCCATGACGACGGCTGTCACAATCGATGGCGAAGCCGGTGACGATCAACTGTTTGGTGGTACAGCCGCCGATACGCTAAGCGGTGGCGACGGAACCGATCTGATTATTGGTAATGCTGGCGTCGATACCATCGACGGCGGCGCTGGCGACGACACCGTCATTGCTGGAGCTGGAAACGACATTGTCAACGGGGGCGACGGCGTCGATATCATCGTGGGAGACGATGGAGATGATTCGCTAAACGGCGACAATGGCAACGATACCGTGCTGGGGGCGGCAGGCGACGACTCGGTTGGTGGCGGCAATGGCGATGATACGCTGGTTGGCGGCAATGGCAACGATGCACTGTCGGGAGCCGCTGGACAAGATCGACTGTTTGGCGTCGGCGGAGATGATGAGCTAGAAGGCGGCGACGATGACGACTTGATTTTTGGCGGACTCGGTCGGGACACCATCACTGGACTGCTTGGCGATGACGATCTGGTAGGTGGTGGTGGAGTCGACGTGGTGTCAGGTGGCGACGGCGCAGATGACATTATGGGCGGCGACGATCGCGACATTTTGATCGGTGGAACAGGCAGTGATAATCTTCGCGGACAAGCAGGTGAAGATGTGCTTGTCAGCGGTTCAAGTTCAGTAGAATCCAACATTCCTGCGCTGGCTGCATTGAGTGCAGTCTGGGATACAACAGAGAGCTACGAAGATCGAATCGCCAACCTCCAGCGGGATCTCGGTTCAGATAATTCCGACGACGCGGGCGACGATATTCTGCGCGGCGAAGGCGGCACCGATTGGTTCTTTACGAGCGGTGCCGGGGATCAGCTCGAGGATATCGAATCGAATGAAATTGCGGCTGGTCGCGAATTGGTTGCGATCAATGACAACTACGACATTGCGACTGGCGAGACGTTCACGACGACTCTGGCAAACGGCCTTTTGGCCAACGACCTCAATCCTGGAGCGGGCACACTCAGTGTCACCACGACTCCGATCACTTCACCACAAAATGGCACCGTCACACTCTTCGGCGACGGAACGTTCACGTACGTGCATTCCGGCACCGGCACCGAAGATTCATTCACCTACGAAGTCACCTCCAGCGACGACGGATCGACGGCTGAGGCAACTGTGAAGTTCAGCATCACGCCGAACAACGCAGCTCCTGTCGCAATCGACGATACGCTTTCCGGCGATGAGGACAACACAATCACGGGAAATGTGTTGACAAATGACACGGACGCCGATGGCGATACGCTAACCGCTTCCATTCTGACTCAGCCGACGAGTGGAACAGCTTCAATTCAATCTGACGGCTCGGTAACCTACACACCGAACGCCGAATTTAGCGGCTCGGATTCATTCACCTACGAAGTCGCCGATCCCGATGGGCTGGTCAGCCAAGGCACGGTTTCTGTGACCGTCAACGCAATCAATGACGCTCCTGTCGCGACCAACCGCAGCTTCTCGGTCGCATCGGGTACTCCATTGTCAACAACTGCCGGCACGGATGATCTCTTGACGATTTCGTCCGATGCAGAAGGCGATACCTTGACGGCTTCCATCGCCACTCAACCGTCCAATGGCTCGGTTCAATTAAACGCGGACGGAACGTTCACCTATACGCCAAATGCCGGATTCAGCGGCAGCGACTCTTTCACCTACGTTGTGAATGACGGGCAGACAGATTCAGCCGTCGGCACGATTACAATCAATGTCGACAACCCCAATACCTTCCAAGCCAGTGAAACGCTGGCCGACGGCTCCCTGATTGGCACGGTTCAACCAACGAATCTAAATGGTTCGCTGGTCTACGAGTTCGCGGATGCTGCGAGTTCAAATGCCTCGTTGCTGCTAAACCCGGATGATCATTTCTCCGGTGATTTGGATGCTTCTGTCGTAATGATCGAGTACCTCGACCTTCAATGTCCGTTCTGTGCCGCGCTTCACCCAACGATCCAATCGCTCAAGTCCGACTTCCCTGAAGACTTGTTGGTTGTGACGCGACACCTTCCACTTTCAAGCATTCATCCTAACGCGATCGAGGCGGCTCAATTCGCCGAAGCGGCTGGCGAGCAAGGAATGTTTGACGAGCTGGTAGACGTTCTGTTTACACGCCAAACGGAATGGAGCGGCTTGAGTGACCCAACGTCAACCTTCGAAGGCTATGCGACGGATCTGGGATTAAATCTTTCGCAGATTACAACAGCCGTAGCCAATCAGGCGACGACGGACCGTATCAACCGAGACACAGACGTCGCGAGAAATGACCTTGGACTGACCGGAACTCCGTCGGTCTTCATCCAGGGTAGTGAATTCAACTCGCTCGTCGAATCAGCCTTAGCGACGGAAATCAGTGATCGACTTAGTGAAGTCACAACGCCATTTGCGATCAATCGCATGACGGGCGAAATCCGCGTCCGTGATTCATCAATCTTGGACTTTGAAACCCAATCGTCGTACACCTTTGACGTACGAGTCAGCGATGGAACGACGACCGAAACCGTTCCGGTTACGATCGACTTGAACGACATCAACGACGAATCTGCGATTCCCGCCTTACCGAGTGACGCTACCATTCAGACGACCGCCTCAGGACTGCAATTCTACGACTTCGAAGTCGGTGATGGACCGTCCCCATCTCTGTCCGACAGCGCAAGACTGGCGTACGTGGGCTATCTGCCAAATGGCAACATATTTGATTCGAACCCCAACACCACCTTCCCACTGGGCGGAGTCATCCAAGGCTTTGCTGAAGGCTTGGAAGGTATGAATGCGGGTGGACGACGCCGCATCATCATTCCACCAGACCTTGGATACGGTTCAGGCGGAAACCCCGGAGCGGGTATCGGTGGCACCGACACAATTGTCTTTGACGTTGTCTTGCATGAGGTCCCCTAAACTGCTCGCTGGAACGATTGGAAATATCACTACCTGCGATATTTCCAATCGGCGATGACGGCTGCGAGCTTGGTGAACAACCCAAGCGGCTTAGCGAACAACCCGAGCGGCCTCGTACGTTCGTTGATCGCTATTATTACTGTCAGCGAGCGCAATTTCGTATAGATTTTGTCCGCATGGCGACGGATATTCACCCGTAATGCATCCCTGACACAGGGCATCTGCGGGTTTGGCCACCGCACGAGCAATCGACTCGACCGGCAAGTAACGAAGTGAATCGGCACCCAACTCTTCTGCCATTCGCTGCTGGCCGGATTCGGTCAAGCGACCATCGTCCAAAAACCGTGGCGCGAACAACTCGTCGACTCGTGACATATCAATTCCGTAAAAGCACGGAGCGACGATCGGTGGACAAGCGACTCGGACGTGGATTTCACGAGCGTCGCCCTCCCGACGAATACGATCCAGCAGGACTCGCATCGTTGTCGAACGGACAATCGAGTCCTCGACCAAAAGTACCCGTTTACCACCAAGGACGTCTCGAAGCGGCGTGTACTTGCTCTGAGCCGCCTTTTTGCGGGTGCTGCTCCCCTCGATAAACGTCCGCCCCGAATAGCGGTTTCGAATCAGCCCTTCTCGCGACGGAATACCAAGCCGATGAGCCATCGCGTCCGCGGCGGCTTTACTGGTATCCGGAACGGGCACCACAATCGTATCGCCATCGTCCATCGGGATTTTGCCATCCGCGATTTCCAGATCAGCCAACTCTTCGCCTAAAGCGGTACGTGTGAGATAAACGCTTCGCTCGTCCAGCTTACTGGCGACGTTGGCAAAATATATCCACTCGAAGAAGCAATGAGCCGACCTGGTGGATTCAGCGAACTGTTCCTTTTTGATTTGCCCATCCACAATGGAGATCGCATAACCGGGCTCCAAGGATTCTACCTGCTCCGGGCGAAACCCAAGATTGACCAAAGCCACACTTTCGCTCGCCGCAGCAAACAGAGAATTATCGCGAGCGTAACACAGCGGCTTGATGCCCAACGAGTCTCGGGCGATGCACATTTCGCCAAGGGCATTCAACATTACCAAACTATAGGCACCATCGAATTTCTGACTGATGTCACGTAAGACGTCCATCATCGAGGGTCTGCCGCCACTGGAGAGCACGCGGCTGATCTCATGCATGATGATCTCCGTATCCGTCTCACGAGCCAGATGATGATCACCACCCTCTAACAACTTTTCACGCAACTCCCCGTAATTGGCAAGCTGCCCGTTGAACGCGAAGGAAAACCACTTATTCTTTTGCAGATGGTGCCGCTCGAATGGCTGAGCATAGCTACGATCGTTCTTGCCACAGGTCGCATACCGCACGTGGCCGATTCCAGCGTGACCATAATATCGCGACATCAGGCTCTCATACTTGCCTTGATGGGACAGCCGAAACGCCTCGCTAACCGAACCAAGTTCCTTGTGCGTGTCGATCAGTTGGTCACGATCCGTCGAAAAAGTCGTGATACCAGCCGCTAATTGCCCGCGGTTTTGGATGTCCAGCAGCATCCGTGGCAACAAACGCGAAGCCTCACGTGGACCACCGGGACAAAGATCGCTGGGAGGTGAATCGGGCAAGTGATATACCGCCGCGACTCCACATTCCTCATGCAGTTGGCTCATCGTGACTCCATTGGGGCTGGTTCACACCAACCAGATTCGTGAACGTTCTGTCCGTGGTTGTTCAATCACACCCGAATGATGGGCCTTGGACCTTAAATGATAGAGAAACGACACCCCATTTGGCCTGCCCGTTTCGCCTGCTGTGAATTGTACGAGCGGGGTCCCAAATCCTCAACCGAACAAATCTCGAATAAACTTGTCTGCCCTATTATTGTACAGTGGGGCGGGACACACCTTGAAACATCCCCTTGCTCTAAAGACTTGACGAAATTCGATTTATGACAGACTCGATTCGCCAACAAATTGCCAAACAGACTCAGCGGGTCGTTATCAAAGTCGGGACTCGGGTTCTTACCCATGAAGACGGTCGATTGAACACGCAACTTGTCGCCTTGCTCAGCCAACAGCTTGCCGAACTCGTCAAATCAGGCAAGCAAGTCGCCTTGGTAAGCAGCGGAGCCGTTGGGGCTGGACTAAGCCATCTAGGCTGGGACCAACGCCCCGCCGATGTGGCTCAACTCCAAGCCGTCGCTGCCATCGGACAAACTAAACTGATTGAGGAGTATGACCGAAATCTCGCTACGCACGGGCGGCACGCAGCCCAACTCTTGCTCACCGCGGCTGATCTAGATGATCGACGACGTTATCTCAATGTCCGCAATACGTTGCTGACGCTTCTTTCACTCGAGACTATCCCAATTATCAACGAGAACGATACCGTTATTGTTGATGAATTGATGACGACGTTTGGAGACAATGATCGGCTGGCCGCAGCCGTCACCAATCTCTTGCGTGCTTCACTCCTGATCATCCTTTCGGATATCGAAGGCCTTTATGATGGAGACCCCACCGACTCGTCGTCACAACTCATAGGTTCAGTTGATAAGATTGACGAAAAGATTATGTCCTATGTGCGTGACAAAGCCACTGGGCACTCCAAAGGCGGAATGGCCAGCAAGATCGAGGCTGCCCGAGCCCTCACGGCAACTGGCGAGAATGTTATCGTTGCTTGTGGGCACGACCCGACCAACATTTCCCGGATATTTCGCGGCGAAGCCGTCGGGACGCTTTTTGCGGCGCAGCGCAAGTCGATCAGCCCGTTTAAACGCTGGTTGGCATTTAGTGCCCAGACCAAAGGCACAATCATTATTGACTCAGGAGCCGAACGAGCCGTCTTGGAACAGGGTCGCAGCCTGCTGCCGATCGGTATCAAAACGGTCAGGGGCGACTTCCGCAAAGGCGACGTCATCTCCATCGTGAACGAATCCGCTCAGGAAATTGCTCGCGGAATGACAAATTATGATGCCAAAGAACTCGCCATGATCGTCGGGGTGCGAAGTGAAAAATTCGCCCAAATCCTTGGTCATCACCCCTACGATGAGGCAATTCACCGCGACAATCTATCGCTGACCAACTGAGTCGCAGACCTGATCAACTACGCTGGCTTGCCGGCCGTTGCCAACATTTCTGCAGATTTCCAAGCCGTTTTGTCGGCAATTCGGACCAGGTTTCGAAGAAAAATCCAATTTCAACGGGTTTGAATGGCCGATGGTGTACATGTGCTATTGCCTGTGTACACACGTATATTAAGATAAGCAGTAGATCGCAATTGGCTGCGACAATTCCGGAACTGACAGGACTATGCAATGACGGACCAACTCACAAAACGCCAAAAGGCAGTTTACGATTTCATTCGCGACAAGATTGTTAATCGCGGTTACGGCCCTACCGTCCGGGAAATCGGCGAAAAATTTGAAATCAGCTCGCCGAACGGCGTGATGTGTCACTTACGTGCTCTCGAGAAAAAAGGCTTGATCACCCGAAAACCCAACATGTCTCGTGCGATCCAGCTCACCGCAGATCCAAAGGCGGATGCCGGACTGCCACTTGTCGGCGAAGTCGCCGCTGGCGTCATGCACGAAGCTGTTGAGCAACACGAACGCATCGACTTTGGCGAAATGTTCAGCCGCAAGAACCAGTTCGTCTTGAAAGTTCGCGGCGATTCAATGATCGACGCCCAAATCAGCAGCGGTGACTACGTTGTCGTCAAAAAGGCTCGCACCGCGAATCGCGGTGACAAAACACCCTGGAGGGTCGAGTATAGACGGATGGTAGCGAACAGCTAGGACGGACCAGTCCAATGTTCGCTAACCGAACCGTCCCTTGCGGTTTACCTGTAGGATCGCCCCCTCGGGCTCGCTTTCGCCCGAGAGCGGATACGCCGCCACACGCCGTAATTCCAACCCGGCCATCAGGCCTTGGTGCCTGGCATCACCGCGATCATCCACCCACTTCGGGCCTTTGATTAGCAACAGCCGATCGACGTTGGCCCAATTGGGTTCCATCCAGCGACAGAACTTGGAAAGGCTGCCGACCGCCCGAGCAATGATCGTGGAGAATCGAAAATCCTGCAAAAGGTGCTCACCGCGGGCTCCGTAAACGGCGACGGGCAATTCCAGGTCTGCGACGATCGAATCAAGCACCTTGGCTC
>CAYYHV010000158.1:6043-15159 GCA_964471695.1 uncultured Pirellulaceae bacterium | reverse complement strand
ATGCCACCGAATGCCGAATAAGCGGTGCTTCCAATCGATCCCAAGTCTTGATTGGTTGCTTCAAAAGCTTCCCATCCAGGAGCGGTTGTACCACCGGTCGGCTGGACATCAATCTTGAGAGGCTGAGCCTGACCGTTCGAAACGACTGGTACGGATAACACAATTACGATCACGGTGAGCGCAAGTGGCTTGAACATTTCCTTCAACATCATTAGTTACCTTGGTTCTTTCTTCATCTTCAATTTATTTTGGTGCGATCATTGTCGCGTAAGGCACGCACGTCGAAGGGAAAGGCACTCCATCGTCTTTTAGCGCCTCGCCAAAATCACAGAGGAGCCGACGCATCGGCTCCTCTTTCTCGAGATCGAAAGCAAATTCTTAGCGACGTCGAGCTATTCCAACCAACCCAAGCATCGCAAAAACGATAAGCGAAAATGAAGCCGGTTCGGGAACTTGCTGTACAACGAAACCATTGATTCCGAAAATCTGACGATGGACCGCATCCTGCGAAAACGGTGTGAATTCGATCACAACGTCGCTTCCATCGGATGTGAAGCCAGCCGAATAGACGCCACCTTCTATGAATGCCGTGGCGGAATCTTGAGCCAGAGCGCTTTGAAACCCTGAGTCAATCGAGTTTGGATTTCCACCGTCGCTGGCGTCGACCATTCTTCCGTTAGGAAGTGCCGTAAAAGACGTACCTGCGTCGGTCGAGACTTTAACACCAAAGTCAGTGTGAACATGCTCGGTATCAATGTGGGCTGACGTCCACGAGTAACTGCCAGCAGGCAGACCGCTCAGGGTGAGTGTCAAGGAAGTCGGTGTTCCGGTGGTACCGTCCCAATCGCCATTGCCACCGCTGTTTGCACGTGTATCAATTCCAATGAAGTCGGTGACAAGGTCCAGCCCCAATGTAGGAAAGGGAACACTGGCAAGATCGGTGGACGCATCCATCCAATTTCCATCGAAAGCGGCCGTTCGGTCGATCATTTGCTCGACGCGTGGGTCGGTTGTATCGGGCCAGTTCGGAGTAACACTGACATTCGTGCCAAAGGCGGGATAACTGACTGTCGGCCAAGGATCGGTTCCAGTTCCGCCTTCGTGGGCGAAATCATAGGCCGCAAAGCCACCGGCTGTATCGTTGTGCGGACCATTATCTTGGCTGGTCGAATTAAAATCGACAAGCAACTGTCCGAAAGAGAGACTACTGAATAAGGCAGTCGCTGCGAAGATTGTGAAGAGTTTCCGAGTCATTAGATCACCTTTTCCAAATGAAAATGAGGCAGGAGATGACTGGATACGTGCAAGCCACGAGGAATCAGAATGACAACCTCTGGAGCTGAAACTACATGCAGACTGAACACTGATTTGTCAGCGTCGGCAAAATCAATTGCGCGTATCCGGTCCGCAGTGGCGTTCTCCAATTTGCTAAAACACGTGAGCGTAGTTTAGCCACCCCAAACCCTCCAATCCACACGCAATCTTAAAATTCTTGATTCTCGCGAAAATTGAGTCAGAACAAGTCAACTCAACAGGAACCCAGAATTTTTGACTTGAACGACATCTTCGGCTTGCTGACGACGGCCTGCGTGGCGAAATCGGCGAATGGGGCGCTTTAGACACGCATAATAGAAGTGATTTCGAGCCAGATTTGAGCTCAGATTGACCTAAAATCGGCTTCTCCCCTACCCTTCCCGCGTAAGATTCGAATGGGCGACCAACAGCGGTACAGGCTAGACATACATGGGCATTCTTCTGCTTGAAGATGCGGCAGTTGAAAAACTGGCTCCGATCACACTTCTTCGACCCGCATTTGATATCGGTTGTGGCGGTTGGTCGTTACGTTCTGCCGTCGGAACGCTCGGCGTGCCAATCACAGCATGCGTGCGTCCTCGATTCAACGACTTGGCAAGGCAGACGTCAATTGCCTTCAGCCACACTGATCAGAGAAGCGATACGTTGATCGTAAACGCTCGGTTGGTGCCTAGCATTCAAGCAACCCGCACCCTGGGCCAGATGTTAAACAAAACGGAACTGACTGTCGCAATGACAGAAAATTCCTGGGCCGCCGTTTGGATTCCCCAATCGGCCTCAGAATCTATCGTGGACGTTGCGGGTCGATTGTCTGACTCGGCATCCATTCAGGATATCCCGCTTCTCCAGAAAGCGAATAGAATCTCTTTCAAGCTGGAGACCTTTGAGTACCCGTTTCATGTCATTCAATATCACAAAGAGAATGCCGAAGAGACAGTGTCGGCAATCGCTGAAAACCTTGCGACTCAGCCGGGATACCGCACGACTGATGAAGGGGCAGTGTTGGCTGAGACAGTCGTCGTTGGCAAACATGCCGTGCTCGACACCAGTCGTGGCCCTATCGTCGCCTTGGACAACGCTGAAATTGGGCCACTGAGCTTTCTTCGCGGTCCAGTTCTGCTTGGACCTAATTCGCGGGTCAATGAACAGGCTTCCTTGAAAGATGGCGTTCTACTTGGCGACACAGCTCGCGTGGGCGGTGAAGTATTCAGTTCCGTTGTCGAATGCTATTCGAACAAACAACACCACGGTTTCCTGGGAGACAGCTACGTTGGCGCGTGGGTGAATCTTGGAGCTGGCACGACGAACAGCAATCTGAAAAATACTTACGGTACGATTCGCGTCAAATGTGACGACGCCACCAACGGAACCTCCAAGGAGCGCCGAATCGAAACGGGCATGCAGTTCCTCGGCATGGTCGTCGGCGATTATTCCAAAACCGCCATCAATGCCAGTATTTACACAGGGTTGACGATTGGAGTCTGCAGTAACCTCTACGGCACCATTACTCGGAATGTACCTTCCTTCGTCAACTACGCGACGCATGGCCGTAGCGTTACCGAAATCCCTGCTGAAGTCGCAGTCACAACTCACGAGCGCATGCATCTGCGTCGTGGCGTCCCCCTCACCGATTGCGACCGAAAGCTGGTCGAAGACGCTTTTCGGATCACGGCCAGTTCCCGGCAAGGCCTGGAAGCTGGTCCCCCAAAAATCTGAACCCAGAAGTTATCGCTGGACGACTCGGCTCAGCGTCCAAAAAGTCAAGAATCCGGCAGATCTGGCAGGAATTCTTACCGACTGGACGTCAATGGGCAGCGCTCGAGCAGACAACGTGTTATCTTGGTAGTCAGGATTCGGTCTGGAATGTACCGAACATGTTCCACAGACTTTTGCAGCGACTTTGATACGATGGCTCTTTCTGATTTCTTTCGTCCCAACAACTTATCCATCTCGTTTGAGCTCTTCCCGCCTAAGACCGAAAAAGGCATGAAGAATTTGATGGGGCACGTCGACAAACTGGTTGAGTTCGCACCTAGCTTCTTCACATGCACTTATGGAGCAGGCGGATCGACGCAAAGCAAGACTCTAGAGATCGTCGAAACCGTAAAAAAGTCGCACAACATTCCCGTCGCCTCTCACTTGACGTGCGTCGGTTTGACTGCCGATGCGTTACGTGGCTACCTGCAAGAAGCCAAAGACCGCGGCGTTGATTATATCGTTGCGTTGCGAGGCGATCCCCCCAAGGGAGAGACCCAATTCACAGCTGTCGAAGGCGGCCTGCACTACGCAAACGAACTGGTCGAACTGATCCGAGCCGACTTTCCAGATTTTGGAATCGCAGTCGCAGGCTATCCTGAAAAACATCAAGAAGCCCCTTCGGCTGAAGTCGACCTTGAAAACCTGAAACGCAAGGTAGACGCGGGGGCCGATATCGTCGTCACGCAGTTGTTCTACTGCAATGAAGACTTTTTCGAATTCCGCGATCGCTACGAAAAAGCCGGCATCACGGCTCCGCTGATCCCCGGCATTCTACCTGTCACCAACCTGGCTCAAATTCAACGCATCACCAACATGTGCGCGGCAAAGCTGCCCCAGGATTTCGTTAATCGACTCGGTGAAAAAGATGACGAGCAATGGCAGGTCGACGTCGGTATCGAGCAAGCCACGGAACAAGTCCGCGCACTGATCGATAGCGACATACCCGGCATCCATTTCTACGTGCTGAACAAATCGGCTGCCACCAGCCGCGTGTTGGATAACCTTCAACTGACGAGCTAAGGCAAGCTCGTAGCCCCGGCGCGACAGTGACTTGACGCCCAAACGCCCTGCGACGCTAGCACTGCTAGCCACCCTTCTGTCGTCGCAGGGTATTCCCTCTAACGACGAACGTATTGCACGCACTATGTTTGTCAGCCACTCCAGGAGGGACAACATGAATAAGATGAGAAGCGTGGTCGCCTACTGTCTATTGGCGGTTTCAATCGCTCACGGCGAAATGGTTTTTATTGACTTTGGAAACGGAACCACCAGCCAGGCATACACCCAAGTCAGTTCCACGACCCAACTTGCTGAGAACCTCGTCGATAATTTCAACGCGCCGACGAGTATCAAGATTGAGCGAATCGACCCCGACCCGCTCGACCCGATTCAGAGTACGATCGATGCTCACGATTCGTTTGTCACCGGCGCCGGGACGATATTCACCGACGAAGCCACAACGGACGGAATCACTGGCAACTTCGTCGAATATAGGATTACCGGGCTACAAGCCGAAACCTACGACTTCACATTCTACGCAGCAGCGGGCCAACGAACGGGCGATGTCGATACAGACATAGCGATTACCGGCACAACGTCTTTAACGGAAACGCTATTACTAAATAGCGTTGGCTTCGTGTCTTCAACGGAAGACACTGCCAACGTGGTCGGAATGACACCGCGACTTGAAAACGACACTCCAACAATCACGCTCAGGTTTTCCGCAAAGGTAGACGGCGGGAGCTTTCACATGAGTGCTATGAAGATCAATGGACGATCGGCTGTTCCTGAGTGCTCATCGTTCCTTTGCCTTGGATTGTGCGCATTGACAATCGCTGGCGTGCGCCGATATCGCAAACTCCCCGTTGCTTAGGTTCACGAAGTCGCACGAACCTTCGGGCGGCTAGATTGCCGCCCCAGACTGTTGCGTTTGGCTTCATTCCACCAGGCAAAAAAAACGCGCGAGCGAGTTGGTCCTCGATCACGCGGTTGATTGGTCTCGCTCTTATTACCTTAAGCCAAACGAAGCTCAGGAACGATCCATCGTATTGGGAATCGACGGATAAGGATCCGCGATATCCAGGAAGCCGGCGAGACTGCGGGAACGGTAAGGTTCCTGCAGCTTGCGAACTGCCTTGGACTCGATCTGTCGGACACGTTCTCGAGTCACCGAGAAAATCTTGCCAACTTCTTCGAGGGTGTACGAATAGCCATCCGTCAGACCGAAACGCAATCGAATAATTTCACGTTCGCGGTGATTCAACACCTGCATGACTTCATTGATTCGCTTCTTCAGCGCTTCCTGATTGTGTTCGTAGAGCGGATCATCATCACGGTGATCTTCAAGAAACTCTCCGAAGTAACTATCGTCATGATCCCCCACAGGTTGATCCAACGACAGCGGTTGTCGTGCCATCCGCATAATGCAACGTGCATCGTCGAGTGGCATATCGGCTCGCTCTGCAAGCTCTTCCGGCGTCGGTTCGCGCCCAAGCTCCTGAACAAGTTCGCGGGTCAATGCACGGACTTTGCTCATGGTGTCGATCATGTGAACAGGCACGCGAATCGTTCGGCTCTGATCTGCAATCGCACGGGTAATTGCTTGACGAATCCACCATGTCGCATAGGTCGAGAACTTGTAACCGCGGGCGTGTTCAAACTTATCGACGGCTCGCATTAGCCCCGTGTTTCCTTCTTGAATCAAGTCGAGGAAACTTAAGCCACGGTTACGGTATTTCTTGGCAATGGAAACGACCAGTCGCAAGTTGCCAGCCGACAGGTATCGTTTGGCGGCATCATACTGTTCGCGATAACCTTCGGTACGCACCAATCGCTTGCTCAACGTAGCCGGGCTCTCGAGAGAAATACGCATTAGATAATGCAACTCTGCTTCCAGCTCGGCGATGGTTCGTCCACCCGCCATTTCTCCGCCGCCCAATCGAATCTGGGTGCGTAGAACCCCCATCCTCTGCGATAGCTTATGGAGCTGTTCCAACAAAGGCATCAGTCGTTGGGTTCGCAGGTTCATCTCTTCAACCAGACGAACAGCTCGATGCCGACGACGAATCAGTCGGCGCCATGCGGTGCGACGTTCACCCATGGGATTCGATTTATGGATTGCGATTTGATAATCACGATGGTTTTCGACCAGCAAGCGACGCAGCGTCACGAGGTTCGGCACCAGCCGCTGCATGATACGCTTCTTTTCAGCCGTGTTAGTGACCGAAACCTCAATGGTTCGATCCAAACGTAACTGTCCGTCGCGAACTTTTTCCAAAGCTACCACCGCGCCTTGCAACACAAAATCCGAAGCCAGCATGCTGATGCGGAATCGTCGTCGCCAGTAATCGATGTTCTTCGCAGCCTGGACTTCTTCGTCTCGAGTCAGCATCGAGATCTCGCCCATCTGCATGAGATACATACGAACAGGATCATCAATGGCCGGCGTTCCCGTTACCGTATCGTCGGCATGTTTTTTATTCGTCGCTGACGTGCGACGACTTTTCTTGGGCGTTTTCGGGTCGTCTTCTATTTGCACGTTGGTTGCTTTCGACTTTGCCACATCGGTTCTCCGGGGAGTAGGAGCGGGATTATCAGAGTCGATGGGTTGCACAAAAAGTGCCAAGCTCACCCTTGTGGGGACAATTGGGTCTCGAGCGACTGTCTGCTTCGATTTTGGGGGTTGAATGATGAGCGAACGTGCTTCCCAAATTTCGCCATGATGATTTTCAACAACATGCGTTGCGTTATGGCATCATGCAGATAATCCAAGTTGACAGTTGTAGATACGACGTCGCCGAAAAGCCTCAGAAATCGCAACGACAAACTCGACCTTCAAATCCCAAGGACCATCGTCGACCTCAGTCTTCAGCCGGGCTTCCGTCGCCACACATCATTACGATCTTGGGGTGAAACTCACCGAGGACATCAACCAGCTCCGATTGAGCCGCCATGACTTTGTGGATGTCTTTATAGGCGCCGGGGACTTCATCCAACCCGCCCGCAAGCACGCGTACATTGCGACTGGCCAAATAGTCCTTGAACATATGCCAGCGAAATGATTGCTTCGCAGCCCGGCGCGACATGCACCGCCCGGCTCCATGGGAAGCGGAATTCACACTTTCCGCGACTCCCCTTCCTCGCACGATGAAGGCAGGGTCGGCCATATTTCCTGGAATGACGCCTAATACGCCCGCGTGAGACGGAGTCGCGCCCTTGCGATGAACAATCACCTCCCGATTACCCCAACGTTCTTTCCAGGCAAAGTTATGGTGATTCTCAACGGTTGCCAGTGACCGGGTTCCCGCCAACTTGACAACGTTTTTGTGAATCACTTCGTGGTTGGCTGCCGCATAACGCCCCATTAGACTCATGGCCAACCAATACTCCTGCCCCTCTTGGGTATCCATCTCCAACCAACCAAGATGTTTCATGCGCGAATCGTTGCGGTAGCGGGACGGTAGCTTCCGCTGAGCGATCTCCGTGTAGCGTCGACAAACCTGCGCTCCAGCACCACGACTGCCACTGTGGCTGAGCAACCCCACGTACTTGCCCGCCGGAACCCCCAACTGATCATCTGGAATCACGACCAGTCCCCATTCCACGAAATGATTGCCGGAGCCGCTGGTACCGAGTTGTTTCCAAGCCCGATCGTGCATTTGCCGAGTCACTGCGGTGATCGACCAATCCTCATCCATCACGTCGTGATTTCTCGGTCGGTCCCATGATTTTCCGGCACCAAATCGAGTCCCTTTTTCGAGGGCACGGTCAAGTTCCTTACAAGCCGATTTATCGTTCTCCACAACAAGCGAGGGTTTGAGGTCAGTAATTGTTAGTCGCATTCGGCACGCGATGTCGACTCCGACCGCATAGGGTACGACTGCATTTTCACAAGCCAGTACGCCACCAATGGGCAGACCGTATCCTAAATGCGCGTCGGGCATCAGAGCTGCAGCCACCGCATTCGGCAAGCTGCACGCATCGCGCATCTGGCGGCGTGACCCTTCGTCAATGCCTTCACCCCACTGCGCAAAGGCGATCGGATCGGCCGGATCCGGTTGGTTCTTGAATTCGATCACTGCCGCCGCGAGCGGTGCAAATATTTTATGAGCAGCGAATGCTTCCGGATCATCGACGACTTGTGGAATCAGCTTCTTGGGTTTGGATTGGCGTAGCAAATTCAATCGGGCAGCGCGGTGCAAACATTCGACGGCAACAGGCACACAATCTTCGGGCACGCCCAGGCGAATGAGTTGTTTCTTGTTCATCGTTGTTCAATCGTCCCCGTTGCTGTCGTCCTGACCGTTGCCGGGGACTCGCACGGATTAGTATACTCGTCTCCCAGTCCTTCTTGTTCCTTCGCGGTTCGCCGACGACGGAAGCCTTGAATCCTTAGCTATCTCACCCCCTGGACCGAGCGCCGAAACCATGGCCGAACCCATCGTAAAAGTCCGCGTCGACGAGTGCAGCGGCACGATCATTCTCAATCGACCCAATCGACGCAACGCCTTGTCCCGTGGCATGTTGGCAGAAATAACACAAGGCTTTAGGGACTTGCACCAGCAAAAGAAGGTTCGCGCTGTGATTCTTACCAGCTCAGACGATGTCTTCTGCTCAGGCTACGACATTTCGGAAATGCACTCACTCGCCCAGGCTGAACAACCGGATTTCCAGTCGTGGCATACCGACGCGACGGCTTATCGCGACTTGGTCATCACGATGCTTCAGTTTCCCAAACCAATCATCGCCGCGATCAACGGACCAGCCTACGGGGCTGGAGTCGGATTGGCACTGGCTGCCGACATCGTGCTCGGTACGAATATGGCAACATTTTCGATTCCGGCACCGCGACGTGGCATTGTGGCTGGCATGGTCGCACCGCTTCTGGTTCATCGTATCGGCGGCGGACTCGCCAACTACTATATGCTGACTTCGAACCCAATGACTTCGCAACGCGCGGCAGAATTGGGCATCGTCCATGAAATCATCGAAGCCGACTTTTTGTGGGCGCGTGCCCACGAGATCGCAACCGAACTTGAGCAGTC
>CAYYHV010000158.1:0-6033 GCA_964471695.1 uncultured Pirellulaceae bacterium | reverse complement strand
CAGTCAGCCCACGAGGCCGTGTCGCTTACCAAACGAATGTTGAACGAAACAATTGGTGAGCACCTGACGACTCAACTCACAGCCGGAGCTGCTGTGGCTGCGACTTCGAAAACGACAGAAGCCGCCAAAGAAGGCATGGCAGCGTTTATGGAGAAACGCCTCCCCGAATGGCCCTAAGCCATCGGAATCTAAATCGCGACATTGTCGTAGAGAACAGAACCAAGTAAGACACCATCACAGACGGTTGCGACTTCCTTCACGTCCAGAGCGTTCCGCACACCGCCGCCGGTAATAAGCTCGACGTCAGGAAAGGCATCACGAATCTCGCGGCAGAGTGAAATCGTCGGGCACCCCTGCCCGGCTCCCACCGCCGCCAAATCTAACACAATCAATCGCTGGAATCCGCAATGCACGGCTCGCCGCGCAAGCGCAAATGGCTCCCATGTTTTCCATGCTTCGAGCCCCGTGACGGGTTGACCCAACCTGAGGTCGAGGCTGAAGGCGAGTCGCGTGTCCTCGGATGCAAAAGCGTTCGGTATCTCCGCCAATGCACCTGCCGAGGTTAACGACTCCAACCCAATCACCCACGTAGTGTTCGGTAGATTACTGCCCAAACACCGAATAATTTCCCGAATCTTCGCAACGGAATTCAACCCTGCGTCGATCCATATCTGATCGGAAAACTGGGCGATCTGCCGCAACTTTTCAGCCTGAATCGCCCCGCACGTAATGGCGTCCAAATCAGCCACGTAGTGATCGCAGATGCCAATTTCCCGGTACTTTGAGGCTAATTCGAGAGCATCTCCCTCAGCCGTAAGGTGACATGAAAGCCGCTGGTACTCTGATCGGTTACCTTGCACCGCTCGAACTGCCAACCCCTGCAAGAGATCAATGACGCCAAATCGACGAAAAAATCGTTCGTGAGTTTGAGGCGTCGTTCGTTTCATTGGACTGCGAAAGCAGATTAGAATAAGCTTCTGGGTCTTACTGTTCGTTAGACGTGAATCGACATCATGACAGCCCGCTTTGTTTCCTACAACTTGCGAATCGCGGCTGTGATTTTCGCAGTCTTTGCAAGCATGGCGTCCGCCCAATCGGGAAGCAATCCTGGGCTGCCCCTGAACAACTTCGATTATGTCGGGTTTGCAGTCGACGACCTTCCCAATCATTTTGGAGACGGCAGGTTTGGCACGGTAACCAGTCACGACAATACCCCCGCCGACAATCCCATCACCAATGCCGGCGCGACGCTGGGGCGCGTGCTCTTTTATGACCGTCGATTATCCCACAACAATTCCATGTCGTGTGCTTCCTGCCACCATCAGGAAAATGGGTTTGCCGACCCCATCCCGTCAAGCACGGGCGTAAATGGCGCTCAGACACCTCGGCACTCCATGGGCTTGACCAATGCAAAGTTCTACGACAACGGCCGTTTCCTGAGTGATGAATCAGCGGAGACGCTCGAAGTCCAGGTCTTAATGCCGATCGTGAATCCCGACGAGCTCGGAACCGACTTGGCCGTGCTGCCAGAGAAACTCGGTCGCACGGATTTCTATGGAGACTTGTTTCAAGACGCATTCGGATCGCGTGAAATTACCGAAGACCGAATTTCCAAATCCATGGCTCAGTTTGTGCGGTCGATGACCAGCTACAACTCAAAATTTGATCAGGCATTCGACGAAGATGGTACGCCGAACTTTGAAAACGGATTGACCGATCAGGAACAGCGCGGGCACGCCTTGTTCACCGGAGTGGGTCGCTGCTCATTTTGTCATGTCTCGGACAGCCAAGTAGCGGGAGACATTCACAACAATGGTTTGGATGCGGTAACCATCGACGACGGCGCGGGGGATGGAAAATTCAAGTCTCCGTCACTCCGAAATGCCGAAGTTCGTGGAGTCTTCATGCATGACGGTCGATTCCAATCACTGGAAGAAGTCGTCGATTTTTACAGTTCAGAAATTGCCGACAACCCGGATCTGGATTTTCGATTGCGAGACGATAGCAACGGTAACCAACCGTTCCAACCCAATTTTTCACAAGAACAAAAAGACGCACTCGTCGCCTTTTTGAAAACACTGACCGACTGGGACTTTCTGACGAACGAGAACTTCTCCGATCCGTTTGGCGATCCCTGTGATTTCGATGGCAACTCGACTTGTGACGTAGACGATCTCAACATGATGCTCGCCGCAGGTCCGCTTAATGCGGGCGTTGAGGTCGTGCCGACGATTGAAATTTTTGATATGAACGGTGACGGCATCCTGAACCAAGACGACACCCAGCGGTGGTTGGCTGAAGCGGGAGACCATAACGGCTTGGCCGGCCCTTATCTCCTCGGCGATGCGAATCTTGACGGGCGAGTCGACGTGTCAGACTTCAACGCATGGAACTCGTCAAAGTTCACGGAAACTTCGCGATGGGATCGAGGCGATTTCAATGGCGATGGGTTCGTGGATGTTTCTGATTTCAACAGTTGGAATCAAAGGAAATTCCAAGAGGTTGCGCCAACCGAGGTCGTTCCTGAACCCGCCTCTTGGATTCTTCTGTTGATCGCGATTTCATTGGCAAGTCGCAAAATTCGCCGTGTATTGGTTTAATCACTCTGGCGAGTCTCCGTCACCTGCGAAATTCTCGCTGTGTGTGGTTAGCTTCACGCAGACCTACCAAGATTAGCAATACCCCTCATTTGGGACTTGCAGTGTCAAGATGTTGTAAAAGAATTCTTGATCCGCCATCGAAATTAATGCTGATAGATGGCACAATGGACTCGTAGAACCGAAATCAAAAGGCAACTTTTTTTAAGTGAGGCAACCTCCAAATGCCCCAACCAACCAGATGGGATTCGCGATCAGTAAAGCAAGGCTTTACCTTGGTCGAATTGCTTGTTGTCATCGCCATCATTGGCATCCTCGTCGCACTACTCTTGCCGGCTGTTCAGCAAGCACGCGAATCGGCAAGAAGACTCCAGTGCGTCAACAACCTAAAGCAAATGGCATTGGCAAGCCTCAATTTCGAATCGGCGAACAAGCGTTTTCCCACGGCCGGCGGTTGCAGCCAACAATGGTGGGAAGAGCGAAACGAGGCTCGGTATGGCTACGAAAACGGTGGCTGGATGTATCAACTTCTACCGTACATTGAAGAGCAGGCTCTATCCGATCAACGAACCTCCAATGGTTGGCTGGGCGGCGCAGCCCCCATTTCAGAGCAAACGATCTCAGCTTACTCATGTTCAACGCGTGGCCCCCGTTTTGGCATCAAAGACGGAACGGACATCGTTGCCCTCAGCGACTATGCCGGAATCGTTGGCTCGTGGAGCAACCCTCAGCAACCTGCGGGTCACCCCTGGGGTGGTTTCGAGTGGGACAACAAAAAGAATAAACGCGAGAAAGAAGAAGAAAACGTTTGGACTGGTATCCTTTCCAAGGGTGGCCACGTCAACAAACTGACCAACGTCGTCGACAAGTTCACCAAAGTTACGATGTCACGAGTCAAAGACGGAACTTCAAAGACTTTGTTTGTCCTCGAAAAGGCGGCTCCTCTGGAATTCTACAACATCGACAACTCGTCCTGCTGGCCGTATTGGGAATTGATGGGATACTTCCACAATGCTGATTGGATGTCGATGCGAAAAGTGGCAACCGACATCCCTCTACTGCGAGATTCGGACCAACGATTCCGTGGCAGCCCATGTAGCAATGGCCAATACGTCGAGTTCGGTTTTGGCTCGCCCCATTCGATTGTGAACGCCGCCTACGGTGATGGTTCCGTCCGTAGTTTGAACTTTGATGTAGATTGGCAAATCGTGGATACACTGGGACGCCGGGCTGACGGCGGTGTCGTTGCCGAAGACTTCTAGGTCGCCCGATAGGTTTGTTTGCTCGTTGGTTGGGCTCTTCTAATCGTTAGTTTGCAAGATGAATTCATGGGGGATGCGTTGTTCGAAAATCGGAAGTTGGCTTACGCCACATTGATGATCCTGATCTGCGGCTGTCTGCTACCGGGTTGCAACAACAATGACCCGGCAGCCCGCATCGCAGATGCGAATCGCAATAACGTCCAGCGGCTGGCCAATCTTTACGGCAGCTATCAATCAAGAAACGGATGGATGGGCCCCAAAGATCGCGAGTCGTTTATCAAGTTCATCGAATCGATGCACCCTACGAAACTGGAACGTATGGGAATCGACGCCAACGACATTCCGGCGATTTTCGTATCGGATCGCGATGAGCAGGAAATGAAAATCCGATACTCGGTAAAAGGCGGCATGGGCGTCAGCGCTCCCGTTGTGTTCGAATCCGAAGGCGTAGGGGGAATTCGTCGAGTCGGATATACCGCGATGCGCAGTGAAGAAGCCGACGCAGCTCGCTACGAAGAGCTCTGGTCCGGCAAAGGCGACTCCTCGGCAATGAGCCGTGATGAAGGCAAGTAAGCCGCGAACAGGAAGAGTCGTCCAGGAAGAGTCGTCCAGGAAGAGTCGTCCAGGAAGAGCGGTCCTTAACGTCTCATTCCTGCGACGAATGCCAACCGCGGTTCCCTACAAAGGAAACTCGTCTTCCGACACCTCGTCTTTGTACAACGGAAGATGGCGGTAATAGACTTCGAGAATCATCGTTGCGAGTGACGTGCAATACAAACGCCCACCCGCCTCGTTGGCATGACCTTTGTGGAACACCCAACTACCCGCTCGATGGCCTTTGTCAGTTTTCTCCTGAGTATTGACCAGTTGTTCCCGCATCTTCGCGTTCCACTTTTCCCACTCAGGTCCGCCGTAGTGCCGCATAATCTGAGTCGCGTAGTAGTTCATGTAGATGTCGTCTTCGCTGGGCCCCTTTTCACTCAGTCGTCGGACGCCCTCCATCAAAGCCGGATGGTCCTTTTTCCACCCCAGATACATTCGGCATAACAAACCTACCGAAGACGTGGCTCGTCGAAAATTCTCACCGGGTTCGGTATATCCATAACCAGCGCCTTCGAATTGTTGCACCGAATCCAAAAAATGGGCTGCACCCTTCACCGATTTGGCTGGGACCGACAAGTACGCCATATGAGCACTTTTCAATGCCATTAACTGCCACCCGACTGCCGATGTGTCCCCCGGTTGCCCGCGTTCATATCGCCAACCACCACCAATGGGGTCTTGCGCAAGCACTGTCTCGTTGATCAATGCCTGCGCTGGATCTCGAAGCGTCTTGTCTTTGGTCATCGCATAGGCTTCACACATTACGATGGTACACAAACCGTGTGAGTAGTAGTTTCCTTCATCTATGCAAGCTGCGCTTTTCGGACCAGTGGCTTTCATGTTGCGGACGAGGAAATCCAACCCCGCCTTGATGACCTGTTTGTATTCACCCACCTGATGTGTTTGTCCCGACCCGAGGAATGGTAACAAGGCCAATCCCGTCGCACCAAAGCGACATGGCTTTTTCGTTCCGGCATCGGGGCATCTGCCCTGACACTGCGGACACTTGCCATGATCAATACGCCACCCCCCGTCAGGCATCTGATGTGCGGCCAACCATTTCAGCGCATTGGCAACCGCGGCTTCACTGCCCGGCGAACCACCGCCTTCACGAATCATCCGAGCCCGCGACGACTGACCACGCCCAGAAAGGGCATCTCCACTGGCGACTCCCACGAGCGAACCTAACTCGTTGCTGTTCATCGTGGGCAACCCGACCGGGTCCAAGTCCATTTTGATCGCAGCCGCAGACAGGTCCATCGCATCGGTAACAATCGGCTCGTCGGTTACCAACTCCGTTTCGGCGATCAAGTCGGATATCGGATCCGAGGCATCCAACTCCGGCGTGTCCAACTCCTGGTCTTGAAACTCTTCCAAGCTTTCAATTGTGTCGTTATTGTCCCCCAGCACCAATTCGTTTTGTTTGGGACGAGTGATGGGCGGCAAGGTGAAGAGCGCCAACACGAGCAATACGATCACATGAACAACCGTGCTCGTCAGCCAACTTGGAACGGCGGTAAATAACAAAAAACTTCCGCTACCCCCCTCGTCCACGTCGTCTTCGAATTCTT
>CAYYHV010000157.1:0-15363 GCA_964471695.1 uncultured Pirellulaceae bacterium | reverse complement strand
TCGACGAAGTGACGCCAGCCGTGCTACAGCTTGATGTTGGGCTTCAAAGACCAATCCCAGATGACGCGCATAGCCAAAAAAGATCGCCATCAAAGTCACGATCAACAATAACGTCCGGAGTGAAATTCGCCGTTTCATAAAATACCATTCCGGGCGGTAGACACCGTCCTGCTAACGATAACCACTTCGCGGTATACTCCTTGCCACCCTGTCTCGGCGACTAATTAAGAAAAAGAGCGATGGAATGAATCTGGCGATTGGCAATGTTGATCTAACGATCTTGATTACTTATCTGGCAGCCGTCGTTTTGTTTGGTTTGTGGGTTGGTCGCGGCAAACAAACGCTCGATTCGTACCTCCTCGGCGGTCGCGACCTGCCATGGTGGGCAATTCTTGGTTCCATCGTGGCAACAGAAACGAGCACCGCCACATTTCTTAGCGTACCCGGTATCGCCTATGCTGCGACAGGTAACTTGACCTTTCTACAACTCGCGATCGGATACATCCTTGGTCGCATTCTGGTCGTGTACTTCTTGCTGCCTCTCTATTTCAAGGGCCAGCTCGTCACGGCATATGACGTCCTCAATCATCGTTTTGGCGGAGCCACCAAACGGGTCGCCTCGCTTATTTTCCTGGTGACTCGCAACCTTGGCGATGGCCTGCGTCTGTTTCTTACGGCGATTGTACTTGAAAAAGTCGCCAACCTTCCACTGCCGACATGCGTGGTGATTATTGGCATTGCGACGATTGTTTACACGTTCTTTGGTGGTATGAAATCGGTGGTGTGGAACGACTGCATCCAACTCGTCGTCTACCTGATTGGCGGCGTGGTTGCTTTGTTGATGATTGTCGGTCGTTTGCAAGGCGGAGTAGATGCGTATTTTCAATTTGCGGCCGACAACGACAAGCTGAAACTCTTTGATCTCGTTTGGCGGCTCGACAATCCCTATACGTTGTGGGCTGGAGTTGTTGGGGGAATCTTTCTAACGCTAGGAACGCATGGTACCGACCAGATGCTTGTCCAACGCTATATGAGCGCGCGATCGCAACGCGGGGCCGGTACCGCATTGATTCTCAGCGGCTTTGTGGTCCTACTTCAATTCGGTCTATTTTTGTTACTCGGGATCGCTTTGGGCTGTTTTTATACTCAGAATCCACCGGTGATTCCGTTTGAACGCACTGACCAAGTATTTGCGACGTTTATCGTGAAAGAATTGCCGGCCAACGTGGGAATCATTGGGTTGTTACTGGCCGCGGTTTTCTCCGCTGCGATGTCAACACTCTCCAGCTCGTTGAATTCATCGGCTGCAGCCATCGTGAATGACTTTAGCCTCGTTGGTCCGGCGGGTGATTCCGATCGTCGAGCTCTCTGGGCGACTCGCGGATTTACGGTTCTTTTTGGAATCGTCCAGATGCTGGTAGCCATCCAGGCCCAGAAATACTCGGAGAGCGTTGTGGGAGACGCGTTGGCTGTGGCCGGATTTGCCGCTGGGCTGTTACTGGGATTGTTTGCTCTTGGCGTTTTGACTCGCCGAGTCGGCCAATCCGCGGCCCTCGTCGGGCTTTTAGGTGGGTTGATTGGTCTCACGATCGTCAAGTTTGGAAATCCGCTTTTCGGGCTGACCCTTCCCAAAATTGCGTGGCCCTGGTTGCCGGTAATAGGCTCAGTCGTAACCTATCTGATAGCGATGTTAGCCAGCACACTGCTTGTTCGCAGCCCGCCTGCGGGTTAGTTCCATAGCATTTGGACTTGCCTACGAGTACCTTCTTGAACGTCGTATCAAAAACTACAAATGGACTACGAATGGGCTCCCGCACAGCCATGTTGTGCTTGTATACTCTCGCTTCTGTTTTATTCGACAACTACTGAGAATCGGCTTTTGAAACCTATCGTTAAAAACTTTGACCAGGCGGCTACGACTTATGAGCGGCATTCCTGGATTCAGCGAAATATCGCGACAGATTTGGCGACGCGTGTCTCCGACTTGCCACTCCCTTTTGGCTCGATCCTCGAAATCGGCTGCGGCACGGGAAATCTGACTCGTTTGCTCGCCGAGTCTTACCCCGACGCCTCGATACTTGCGACGGACGCCAGTCCTCGGATGGTTGCGGAATCGTCTCGCTACAACGAGTCTCCCAACGTTACCTTCGACACCTTGGTTTTGAACACACGCACCAAGTTGGATGCTGACTATGACCTGATTGTCGCGAGCATGACGCTCCAATGGACTGACAATCTGAAAAAGGTTTTGAAAGCCCTCCTACCGCACTGCCGGTGTCTGGCATTTTCGATTCCGATCGAAGGAACCTTTGAAAACTGGATCGAAGCCCACGACTCTCTTGGCTATTCGGCAGGAATTCGCGAACTACCTTCGGAAGAACAGCTTCAGGAAATGACGAGTTCATCGGCCCATTCGATTATCGATACCAAGGACTTTTCGTACCGCTTTCGCAAACCGATTGATTTCGTTCGTAATCTACGTCAGATCGGTGGATACGCGCCGCGGTCGAATCATGTGCCCGTCAACTTACGCCGAGTGTTCTCGCAATTCCCCAAGGGAATCGACATTTGCTACCGAATTGCCTTTGCGGTTCTTCTCAACCCGACTGGTGGACCGCGCTAACCACCCCGCCTGCCTTCCAGAACGCGAGCAGTCTATAATTCGGGTATGAGCCAACTTAGCCACCTGACGACTGAATCGCGTAATCCCGCATCCGAAAACTTGGACGAGATGTCAGCCACCGAATTGGTGCAGCTGATGAACTCGGAAGATGCCAAAATATCTGCAGCCATTGCGACCCAGACGGCTCCAATCGCCAAGGCAGTCGAGGCTATCGCGGAACGCATGAAGCGTGGCGGGCGACTGATCTACATCGGAGCCGGGACGTCCGGTCGGATGGGTGTTTTGGATGCGTCAGAGTGTCCACCCACATTTAATTCCGATCCGGCACAAGTCGTCGGACTCATTGCCGGCGGTGATACCGCTCTACGTACGGCAATCGAAGGGGCTGAGGACCACCCCGAGTATGCCGAAGCCGACTTGAAAGAAGCCAATCTCAGCGAAATGGATGTGCTGGTAGGTATCGCCGCCAGCGGACGGACACCCTACGTCGTTGGCGGTTTGAGGTTTGCCCAGTCCATTGGAGCTGTCGCCGTTGGTTTTACCTGCAACGAGAAAAATGAACTACGCGATGTCTCGGACATTCTAATCTGCCCAGTCGTCGGACCAGAAGTCCTCAGTGGCTCGACTCGCATGAAAGCGGGTACGGCCACCAAGCTAGTGCTCAACATGCTGACAACTGGCGCTATGGTCTTGCTTGGTAAGACGTACGGCAATCTGATGGTCGACCTTCAGGCCACGAACTCCAAACTGATTGATCGCTCCGCCCGAATCGTTTGCGAAATGACGGACCTGTCACGCCCCGAAGCCGAATCTCTTCTCGAGCAATGTGACGGTCAATTGAAGGTAGCCATTGTGGCTGAGCTCAAGCAACTCGATGCCAGCCAGGCTCGACAGCTTTTGACAGAATCGAACGGGCAACTACGCGTCGCCCTGAAATGATGAGCCCTGATGTCCGAACGCTTGATCCTTGCCGCTGACGGTGGCGGAACGAAAACTGACGTAGTCATTGCTCGTGAAAACGGCGATGAACCATTGACGGTTCTTGCCCGCAAACGAGGAGGACCGACCAACCCAACCGCGATCGGTATTGATAACGCGTTGGAAGAGTTGAAGGCAACGATTGCGCGAGCGTCAATTGCCGCCAATGTCGAATCCCATAGTTTCTCAGCCGCTGTTCTTTCGTTGGCCGGTGTGGCCAGTGAAGACATGATCGCCGATGTAACCCGATGGGCATATCAAAATGAACTGGCTGACGACTGCACAATAGTTTCCGACGCCGAACTGATCCTTTCCGTTGCTGACTTTGCGGCTGATGAAGCAATTCCCGCGATCGCGGTGATCTCGGGGACAGGCTCCATTGCGATCGCCAACGAGCCTGAGCAAGACATCTCGGTACGAGCCGGCGGTTGGGGCTATCTCCTCGGAGATGACGGCAGTGCGTACGATATTGGTCGCAACGCAGTCCGCGCTGTACTCGCTTTCCACGAAGGTCATGGTCCTGGAACGTCTCTGTCCAGTCGCATCTATGTCGAGACGGGCACAGACAATCTCCGCGACGTAATTGGATATTTTTACAAGCAATCGAACTCACGGAATCTGATTTCCTCTTTGGCTCCACTTGTCTCCGACGCCGCCGAAAATGGGGACGAGGTAGCGCAGGCGATTCTTGAAGAAGCCGGTCGCTCGCTAGGGCGATTGGTGAGAACGGTTTTGGAACAGATCGGACGAGACAAGAGTGTCACGGAATATTCGTTGGCTGCCGGTGGCGGCGTACTCGCCAATGTCGAAACGGTCCGCAGTACGTTGAAGGAATACCTTCGCGAATACTGTACGATTCCACAAACGCTAAACATCGTCGATGATCCGGTCTTAGCAGCCGCTCATTTTGGGAAGTCGACATGAGCGACGATCAGGTTTTTCAAATCTCCGGCATGACATGCAATGGTTGCGTCAATCGGGTGAAGGACGCCCTGACCATGATGCCCGATGTGTTATCGGCGGACATCTCGCTCGATCCTCCCCAAGCGCGGATCGATGCGACTCGTCCCGTAGAGGGTTCGGAACTGACAGCAGCGGTAAGTATGGCAGGCGACTATACGTTGTCACCGGTGTCCGAACCACTCCAGCCGAGCCAACCTAGCAAGTGGGAGACCTATCAACCACTGCTTCTCCTTGTACTGTTCCTTGCGCTCGCCAGTCTCATCGCGCAACTTCGAGTCGGGCAACTGACGGCCCACGGCTTTATGTCCGATTTTATGGGCGGCTTCTTTCTCGCGTTTGCGTACTTCAAGCTGCTAGACCTTTCGGGATTCGCGGCTACATTTCGCACTTACGACTGGGTTGCGCAAAGGATGCCGCTCTACGGTTGGCTCTACCCGTTTATCGAAGCCGGCTTGGGCACCGCCTATCTTCTAAGAATTGCGCCGTGGTTCACGAACTCGCTGACTGTATTGATCATGCTGGCAGGCACTGCAGGGGTCGTGCACACGCTTCGCAGCGGGCGAGAGATCCGTTGCGCGTGCATGGGCACGGTCTTCAATCTTCCGATGACAACCGTCACCGTGATTGAAAATCTCGGCATGGCTTCCATGGCCGCTATGATGATGTTCCTGAATCGTTAACGCGGATCGGCGTCAGCGATACGTCGGCTGATGTAACTCTTCAATCCAAGCAAATCATTGTAAGGTGACGCCAAAGGAAGCGTCACACTGCGACACGGACACTATCCCTTAGCCCGCGAATTCATTTACGAAGGAAGACGGATGCCCCTTAACGCCAAACAAGAGAAGATGTGTACGGAGAGCAAGTGGGATTTTTCAGATTTGAAAGCGCTATTCTTGAATTGCACTCTCAAAAAGTCGCCAGAGATGTCTCACACCGAGGGACTGATCGACATTTCAAAATCTATCATGGAGAAGAACAACGTCTCTGTCGAAGTCCTGCGCCCCGTCGATTTCGAGATTGCCAATGGCGTCTGGCCAGACATGACCGAGCATGGCTGGGACAAGGATGACTGGCCCGGTATTTCCGAGAAAGTCATGGCAGCCGACATTCTGGTTCTGGGTTCGTCCATTTGGTTGGGTGAGAAAACGTCCATTTGCACTCGAGTCATCGAGCGACTGTATGCGACCAGCCACCTGCTAAACGAGCATGGCCAGTATGCCTACTACGGACGAGTGGGCGGATGCCTGATCACCGGCAATGAGGATGGAGCCAAGCATTGTTCCATGAACATCCTGTACTCGCTCCAACACTTGGGATACGTCATCCCGCCACAGGCGGATGCCGCTTGGTTGGGCGAAGCGGGACCGGGACCTTCTTATCTCGATCCAGGTTCGGGTGGGCCGGAAAACGATTTCACCAATCGCAATACCACATTCATGACGTGGAACTTGATGCACTTGGCTCGCATGATCAAAGATGCGGGTGGTGTTCCGGCGCACGGGAATCAACGTGCATCGTGGTATGCCGGTTGTCGGAGCGATTTTCCGAATCCCGAACATAGATAAGCCACCACGAACTATAGAAACCCTAACATCGCAACCCCCCCACAAAAAATACAAACGGCCTCAGAGTCCGCGCACCAACGCGACTCTGAGGGAATGGCAGACACAACATGGGTCGTGTGAGTTCTACTCTTCGGTAATGGAACTTCGAATGCGGCCGAAGCTCTCGACAATCTCTTCACCGACGAGTTTCAATGATTGAAAGACATTGGAAGCCGACTCTTCAACTGCGTCTTTGACGGGATCGAAATCGTCCGCCATCTTTTGCAGTTTCTCCTGCACCTTATCCCATTCCTCTTTGGCTTCCTGTTTACCCAGATGAATCTGTACCGCGAGTTCGTCGCGTTCCTGCTTAAGTCGTGAGATCATATTCTCAATAAATGAACGATCATCATTATCCGTCATATCAATTCTCCTATCTCAGTCGTCATCATTCCTTGAAGGGTAGGGCACCCTCAAAGTCTTCTACCGACGCAAATCGCCACTACGCTGTGGTATTCGCTCATAATCGCAATCCCTTGGGAACCACGCGCCGTTCAATGAGCTCGAATAGGACTTTTACTACCAATGCAAGTAGGGCGGCTGGAATCGCGCCCTCAAGCATCTTGGCTTCACTACTGCGTCGAAGTCCACGCATGATCAATTCACCGTAGCCGCCAGCCCCAATCAGTCCACCCAACGTCGCATAGCCAACGTTGATCACGGCGGTGGTTTTGATTCCCGCCAGAATGGTACGTGAAGCCAGCGGAAGTTCAATGTTCCATAACCGCGCCCACGGTGTCAGCCCTAAGGCCAAAGCTGACTCGCGAGTCGATTTGGGGATATCCTGAATACCAGTAAACGTGTTGCGAATAATCGGCAACAAACTGTAAAGAAAGAGCGCGACAATTGCGGGAGCAGCACCGACAACAGAAAATCCAAGCATCCGCACGGGAGTCATCACCAGAATCAGCAGAGCCAATCCTGGAATCGTTTGAATGATCTCAGCGGCAGTCAAAATGACTTGCTGAAGCGCCGAAATTTTTGCGGCCGCAATCCCCAACGGTATCGCAACAACAATGGCAGCCACCAAAGAGATGACAACGAGATAAAGATGTTGCCACGTGTGCGACCAAATCCGCGCGAACAATGATTCGGATTTGACCTGAATTTGACTTACCAGTTCTTTATCACTCGCAAACTTGGCTCGAATAAACTGCGCCGCCGCCTGAGATTCGTCCTCACCGTCCACGTCGACCTGCTCATTCATGGCTCGCATATCTTCAACCGTTATGCTCGTCGCCAACCGTGAGATGGCTTTTACGAACCCCGGTGCACGCTGCTCAAGATCAGCACGATATAACAATACGGCTGAATAGTTGGGGAAGTAATCGCGATCGTCTTCGAGAACTCGAATATCGTATTGCCGTATATTCGCATCCGTGGTGTAGACGTCCATGGCGTCGATATCGCCCGACTTCAAAGCCCGATATGCCAACATATGATCCAGTCCACGGACATTCGACTGCGTAAGCCCGTAGGCTTTGCGCAGCCCCGGCCAACCATCTTCGCGATCCATGAACTCATTGCCGAACCCGAACTTAAGTTTTGGGTGACCACTTAGCTCAGAGACTTTGCGAATCCCGAGTCTTTCCGCTCGCTCCCGCACCATCCCAATGGCGTACGTATTCTCGAAACCCATCGACGGCGTGACTTTTACACCATATTCCGCCAGTGCGACTCGAATCGCTTCCATTTCCGTCAAGCCGGGGTCCTGCAAAATCATCTCGGCGACGGTACCGGTATAGTCTGGATAGACATCGACATCTCCAGCCAGAAGCGCGTCCCAAACCAAACCGGTGCCCCCCAACTCGGCTTTGTGGCGAGTCTCATACCCTTCAGCCTGCGCGATCGTGGCGATCATTTCACCGATGATGACGGACTCGGTAAACGACTTTGAGCCAATCTTGATTTCCGGCTTCGCCTCTTCGGCATTCAGCAAGGCCACTGGCAGAAGGCTCAACAGAACCGTGAGCAAAAAGATCGGCATTTCGCAAATAGAATAAGTCACGCTCCAACTCCTTGAGCCGCCAGAAATCGCCGAACGAAATCATTCGCAGGGTTCCTGACAAGGTCTTCCATGGTTCCGGATTGTACGATCTCTCCAGCACTCAAGAGCAGAATCCGATCCGCCAATACGTCCGCCTCGTGTACATCATGGGTCACCATGATTGCGGTCACACCTAGTCGGTCAAA
This sequence comes from uncultured Pirellulaceae bacterium, assembly GCA_964471695.1. GTDB lineage: Bacteria > Planctomycetota > Planctomycetia > Pirellulales > Pirellulaceae > CAYYHV01. The sequence goes on along the minus strand of CAYYHV010000157.1, from coordinate 6,999 downwards.
GATAGAGTTGAGTTCATCCTGAAGCTCGCGACGGATAATGGGATCCAGCGCTCCAAGCGGCTCGTCAAGCAACACAACATCAGGCTCCAACATCAAGGCACGCATCAACGACACTCGCTGCCGCTGGCCGCCGGAAAGTTGCAACGGAAAGCGTGACAACGCATCGAGTGGAAGTTGCGTCAACTCGCAGAGCGTATCGATACGACTGCGAATCCAATCTTCAGGTCGCTTGAGATGACGAGCCAGCAAGCCAACGTTCTCATCAATCGTCAGGTGAGGAAACAAGCCGCCTTCCTGAATCACATATCCCATACGATGGCGCAATTCCAGAACATTTCGGGGCGTCATCTCCACGTTGTTAAAGAACACGGATCCTGTTGTCGGCTCAACCAATCCAGCAAGAATGCGCAACATTGTCGATTTGCCGCACCCACTCGTGCCCAGCAATGCCGTAGTCGTTCCCCGTTCAAACTTCAGTGAAACAGTCAACAATGCACGAGTGTCCCCGTAAGTTTTGCTAATTTCTTTTACTTCAATCATCCACTAACCGCCGTGTTTAAGGCGTGTAGCCGTCACGCGACCACAACAAAATGAAGAACGTGATATAATTCTGGCCGAATTCGAAGCGCCGCACCATTACCCACAACTCCACAACGTGAATCCAATTGACTGAATCCAATACAAGTCAGGCTACCAATTTACTTGATCCTTCCGAGGTATTTCGACGTGATGTGATTCACGGATTGACCGAATCCCCGAAACGCTTGGCCTGTAAATATTTTTACGACCAACAGGGATCAGAGCTTTTCGATCAGATCTGCAAACTCGAAGAATATTATCTGAGCCGCACAGAAGACCTCATCATGGAGCAAAGCGCTGCCGAGATGGGCGAGGCCCTTGGCGAAGATGTCATGCTGATCGAATACGGTAGCGGAAGTAGCATCAAGACTCGCCATCTTCTCAATTCTCTTCAACGCCCTGCAGCCTACGTCCCGGTCGATATTTCCGAAGAACATTTGAAATCGACGGCAGAACAACTTCTAGCCGATTTTCCCCAGATTGAGATTTTGCCCGTCGCCGCAGATTTCACGCAACCGTTCAAGTTACCACTCAGCAGCCGCCCAGCCACACATGCTGCGATCTATTTCCCGGGTTCAACGATTGGGAATTTTGAACCACAGGCCGCGATTGAACTGCTCCACGTAATGGCCGAAGAGTGTGGTCAAGGCGGTGGATTACTCATCGGCATCGATCTTCAAAAAGACGTCGAAATCATCCATGCGGCTTACAATGACAGCAAGAAAGTTACTGACGCATTCAATCTTAATGTTCTGCACCGCGTAAACCGCGAACTTAACGGGACGTTTGACATATCCAAGTTCCGCCATGATGCCTTTTACGATCCCGAACATCACCGAGTCGATATCGGATTGGTCAGCACGGTCGACCAATCAGCCAGCGTGGATGGCGTCGAGTTTGATTTCGCGGCGGAAGAACGAATCCACACTGAATACTCTCACAAATATTCCATCGAAGGCTTTTCTACGATGGCTGCTGAAGCGGGATTTCAGTTACGCAAATCGTGGACTGACGCAAACAACTACTTTGCCGTCCTTCACTTTATCGTCCCGGCTACGGAAAGTTAGTACTCGTCTATGTCTATTGCATCCGCTCCAACGTTGCTCGAACGATTTCAACAGATTCGAAGTCTGACGGAGGAGATATGCCAACCACTGGCGATCGAGGACTATGTCATCCAATCGATGCCTGATTGCAGTCCGACACGCTGGCATCTTGCTCACACGTCGTGGTTTTTCGAGACGTTCATTCTGGCCAAACAAATTGACGGATATGTATCTCCCAATCCCGCGTTCGAGTTTTTGTTCAACTCTTACTACAACGCAGTCGGCGATCAATATCCCAGAATGAAACGCGGAATCCTGTCGCGGCCAACGGTGCAGGAAATCTACGACTATCGCCAAGCCGTCGATAGACATATGCACGCCCTCTTATCCGACTCGATTGATGACGCTCTTCAATCCGTTGTCGAGATAGGCATCCATCATGAGCAACAACATCAAGAGCTCATGCTTACTGATATCAAGCACGTCTTTGGACAAAACCCGCTGTTCCCCAAGTACCTGGATGACGACACGCTGCACAACACATCCGATATGCCCCAAAAATTGGACTGGGTCGAGTTCCAAGCGGGCTCAACCAAAATCGGGCACAGGGATGCATCTTTTTGTTATGACAACGAACTTCCAGTGTTCGAGACGTTATTACAAGACTACGCATTGGCCAACCGACTGATCACGAACCACGAATTCCAAGCCTTCATGGACGATGGGGGATACGAACGCCCCGAACTCTGGTTGTCGATGGGCTGGAGCACCGTGCAATCCGAATCATGGAAATCGCCATTTTACTGGTATCTACATAACCATGAATGGCACGAGTTTACGATGCATGGGCTGCGTCCCGTTCTTGCAACAGCTCCCGTCACTCACCTCAGTTATTTCGAAGCCGATGCCTATGCTCGCTGGGCCGATGCTCGTCTACCGACTGAATTTGAATGGGAACATGCCAGCCGAACGGTGCCAATTGAGGGCAACTTCGTTGATGATCGCCGGTATCATCCACAGCCTGCGTCACCCGGCGACGGATTGCGTCAAATGTTCGGCGACACCTGGGAGTGGACATCCAGCCAGTACACTCCGTACCCTGGATACAAGGCGGCTCCCGGCGCACTGGGAGAATACAACGGAAAGTTCATGTGCAACCAGTTCGTCCTTCGCGGCGGCTCCTGTGCGACTTCGGCAAATCACATCCGCCCGACCTACCGCAACTTTTTTCCACCCGAAGCGCGATGGCAATTTACCGGCCTGCGACTGGCCAGATAGGTTCCAGGTCGTGAAAACGGTTCACGTTGTGCATTTCCTTTTGGCCGCCTATGACGTTGTACTCGGTGCAGCGAATCCTCGTGGCGGCTCTTCAACAAGCCGTTGATAACCCTGGCAACCATGATGGAATTGTCGATCGAGAAATAGAGTCGTTCCCGACTTCCGTTTCAAATCGCTTTGCGTCGACGATCTAGCTGGTCTAGCTGTTCATTCAGCGATTCCATTGACCATTCTTCATGGATGGCTTGTCGGACAAGATCGCGCTGGGTGCCGGGTGGACGTGCATCCTTCGGCGGATCAAAGTCGAGATTTGTTGGGAATGAGTAGCCTGCTGTAAAGGTCGCCAAAACATCCTCAGTCCATCTTCGATTCGCCCTGGACTCTTGTGACTGCATAAGTGGATAAATGGCACCAATCATGGATCGGTAACAAAGTGATTCCATCGTACGACCAAAGGCCGAGGAAACTTGCAGCAAGTTCGCCATGCGATCCGAATCCGTGGCATTAGCTCCGCCAGCATGAAACACTGCCGGATTGAAGAAGAGCATGTCGCCCTTGGTCAATTCAGGCTGGACACAATGTGTTCGAAAATACGACTCGAATTCTTTCTCATGGTAAGCCATGTATCCCTGCGGAAATTGTTGCGAAAACGGCAGCAACAGCGTCGGGCCTTTTGCACGTGGCATGTCAACATGAGCCACGGCACCCTGCAGGGTCAAGCACTGCGACATCACCTGAACATGCAGTGGATACTCGCGGACCGACTCCGCGGTTTGGAAGCCAAGATGGTAGTCACGATGCGCTTTCTGCGCCGCACCACCAGGCTTCACGTTGTTGACCTGAGCCGTGACTTGGTAGTTTGGGCCCAACCACGCGCGACTGATCAGATGCATGAGCGGATTGCCAAAATAATCCGCGGCCAAGGCTGGCGAGTCGATGCACGTCTTCTGCAATGAGTTCCAGATGCGCTCGTTGCTCCCAAAATGGTCCCCCGAGGATTGGCCAGACGTGCGCTCGCCGAGGATAATCTTCTCGAAGAGTCGCGTCATCTCATCAACGATGTCGAGTCGTTCAAACCCGTTTCGAATTAACAGAACGCCGGGGCCTTCCCTTAAGCACTTGATGAATTCAGAACGAACGCGAGGCTCTTCATCCGATTCAAGAATGCGACGCAACGAACCACCGTCGTATTGGACGAGATTGTCAACAATCGACTCCGCCAGCGGGTAGCCTGAGAGCGAAACCTGTTGCTCACATGTGTTTGCAAAATCACTCAAGTCATACATCATTCATTCGTCATCTTTGTGCAATAGATCAGGCCATCAAGGGTGTTGATCGTGGGAAGCGAATGTTACGATCAATCAACATACTCACTGCGATGATTCTCAATTTTAGAGCAAACTCAAATGGCATACGAACCCAGTCCCACTCGATACGAGACGGCCCAGTTTCGTCGTTGCGGAAACAGCGGCATTCAACTTCCTCCTGTTTCTCTTGGACTGTGGCACAACTTCGGTCATGTCGATGCTCGCCGTAACGGACGGGAAATTGTTCGCTTCGCATTTGATCAAGGAATCACTCACTTCGATTTGGCGAACAACTACGGCCCGCCTCCCGGTTCTGCGGAGGAGAATTTCGGGCGTATCCTCCGTAAAGATTTTGGGGGATATCTTCGCGATGAACTGATAATTTCGTCCAAAGCTGGCTACACCATGTGGGACGGGCCGTATGGAGACTGGGGCTCTCGCAAGTATCTGATTGCCAGCCTTGATCAAAGTCTCGACAGGATGGGGCTTGAGTACGTTGATATTTTCTACTCACACCGCCCCGATCCCAATACGCCGCTGGACGAAACCATGGGCGCACTGGATTCCATCGTACGTCAGGGCAAGGCGCTGTACGTGGGGTTGTCGAACTATCCTGCCGACCTCACGGAGAAGGCTTGTCAGATTCTTGCTGACCTTGGCACACCGTGCCTTATCCATCAGCCACGTTACAACATGTTTGATCGTTGGGTTGAGGACGGGCTGTTGGACGTTTTGGGCAAGCGAGGAGTTGGCTGCATTCCGTTTTCACCATTGGAACAAGGACTTTTGACGGACCGATATCTGAAGGGCATTCCGGAAGATTCCCGAGCCGCGAAGGATCACGGTTTCTTACAACGCAATCAGATTACGGACGATGTGATCCAAAAGGTACGCGAGCTCAACGATATTGCTATCGGTCGCGAGCAATCGCTGGCGCAAATGGCGTTGGCTTGGTTGCTCAAAGACGAACGGATAACGTCGGTACTCGTCGGAGTCAGCAGTTTGGATCAGCTGAAGCAGAACCTCGGTTGCCTGACCAATCCGGATTTCAGCCACGATGAACTCGCGGAGATTCGCAAGATACTTGTCTCCGATGGATAATATCCTTCAAGAAACTTGAGGCCAGCGTAGAATCATTGCCTTGCACATCCGACCGAACTATCAAGAGCGCGTTATGCCTTCAATCATCCTTTGCATCCGTGTCCTGACTTCCTGCATCTTCGTATGGCTACTAGCCGGCTCGGCAAACGCCGACGACACGAATACCAAACGAACGTTTGAGTTTGAGTATGGAGCCGCCGTGACTGGCCTGACGACCGATTCGCCAATCCGGGTCTGGATACCTATTGCGACTACGAATGCGCATCAGCAGATCGAGCTCTTGGATTCCAACACCCCCAGCAAGCTTTCGATCGGTATCGAAAAAAAATATAACAACCGGATTGGCTACTTCGAAACGAGTGCGAATAACGACGGCAAGTTTTCCTTTAACGTCAAGTATCGCGTAACGCGGAGTCAGGCCAAATCGGCTGGGCCTACCAAACTGACAGAAGTTGAGAAGCAGGTCTTTCTTTCCTCCAATCGTTTGGTACCTGTCGACGGTCGTCCAGCGGAACTGATCAAGCAAGTCGACTTTCAAGGCGCCGATACGCGCGGAGTGGCTCGTCGGCTCTACGATGTCGTAGAAAGCCACATGAAGTATGACAAATCCAAACCAGGTTACGGAACCGGCAATTCGACTTGGGCATGCGATAGTCGGACAGGAAACTGCACTGACTTCCACAGCTTGTTCATATCATTATCCCGCAGTCGCAAGATTCCCGCTCGCTTCGAAATTGGTTTCCCCATCCCCAGCGACCAAACCGAAGGCGCGATTGGTGGATATCACTGTTGGGCTTGGTTTTACGACACTGCAGCGGGATGGACTCCGGTTGATATCTCGGAGGCGGACAAGCATCCTGAAATGAAGGAGTTCTATTTTGGGAACCTGTCGAAAGATCGCGTAGCATTTTCAACTGGTCGAGACATCGAGCTTGTGCCCAAATCCCAAGCAGGACCATTGAACTACTTGGTATATCCATATATTGAGGTGAATGGAGAGCCCATGGAAAAGAAGCATGTCGATTTTCGATTCCAATTCAAGAATGTTGACGTAACAACCGCTAAATAGCACTCATTTTGCTTGAATTGTTTCTTGAATGCTGTATCAGCGCGGGTCGGTATTTTGTTATCTGCACAAATGCTGTTATTGTGGTGGGCGGTTCCACTCTCCCCAGCCCAAGGAGAAATCCTCATGCAGCTTCTTCAGCGCAAAAGCAATCGCGGCTTCACTTTGGTAGAGCTTCTTGTCGTTATCGCCATTATTGGCATCCTGGTAGCACTTTTGCTGCCGGCCGTCCAACAGGCTCGCGAAGCAGCCCGACGGATGCAATGCACGAATAACATGAAGCAACTCGTATTGTCGATGCACAATTACGAAAGTGCCAACAAGCAACTTCCCGGCGGGTCGTTAGGGACGTTTACCATTACCGACCCCTACTATTCGCCGAACGCTCAACTGCTTCCTTATTACGAGGAGGCCGCACTCTTCAAGCAAATCCGACTTGATGAGTCGCCTTGGAGTACATGGAACTACAACGTCGCTCGCACCCAACCGAGCGTCATGCTGTGTCCGAGCGATCCCTTGCCGGGTCGAGATTCCGATATGGGGTGGACGAACTACCACGGTAATGCTGGCACATGGGTTTGGATGACGCAGAGATGGGATGGCGTTTTTGGTCCACCTGACG
>CAYYHV010000156.1:0-15372 GCA_964471695.1 uncultured Pirellulaceae bacterium | reverse complement strand
GATCATTGCCTCGCTTCCAAATGCCCCGACTCGCGAATGGGAGTTTGCGGATCGCGTTCCTAATGTGTTTTCCAGCAGTGGCTTCTCGCTATCGAGTCAGGTTCATTAAATCAGTCGGCTTGTCCGTCAGTCCACGAAAAAACGCTCACTCCCACACCAACACAAGTGTTGGCTGCGAAAGTAAGCGTTTTATGGGACTTCAGTGACTTCTCGGCTTTATTCTTGAGTCAAAACGGTTGCGGGATTCTTCCCGCACACGCCGAGTATAGCCAAGCTGGAAGTCTTTGCAAGACTTTGGTTGTCTTTTTGCCCTGATTCTTGGCGGGTTTCTTTCTACCCCAATATGGGAGTTTCTCTGCTCCCCGATTCTTGGGGGTTTTTGCTGCCATGCTCCCCCCAATAGAGCGATTGCATGATCGCGGTGGTAGCCCGCCAGACGGGCGTCGTTGAGCAGATCTTGATTGTTTCACAACATTTTCCAGAAAAAGTGGATAGTTTTGGTCGACAGTGACGATCGTGTGACTTGTACGGATTATCGCAATGTCAACGGGTGGACACTGAATGCGCCAGCATCGCAACTCAACAAAGAAAGACGGTCGGCACCGGCTCGTCATTGAGCAACTGGATGAGCGGGTCATGCTTGACGCCGCCGGCTTGCTTGCGCCAGCAATGGAGCTATCGCTACTGGATAGCGGAGGTGATTCCGAGGTCGCAACCAGAAACGAAGTCATCTTCGTGGACATGAGCGTTGAAGACGCCAACTCCATAATTGAAGAGCTGCGGTTGCAAGGTGCTCGCCATTCACGAGATGTGATCCCGATCTACCGGGATCACGATGGAATTCAACAGATTGCTGAGGCCGTCGCTGGTCGTTCGGGGATCGATGCGATTCATATCGTATCCCATGGTCAAGATGCCATTCTGCAGCTTGGGGACAGCCAAGTCGGTGTTTCCGACTTGCGGTCCACCTACGCGGAGGCGCTAAAAACAATTGGGGATTCGCTTTCGGAATTCGGCGATATCCTTCTTTATGGTTGTAATCTCGCGTCGTCTGATAAGGGTCGCGAATTCACCGAAGAGCTGAGCCGAAAAACGGGAGCTGACGTTGCCGCCTCGGACGACGTTACGACCAATGCTGCCAGTGGCGATTTGCATCTTGAATTCCAAGTTGGCTCGATTCACCAGACTTCACTCGTTTCCCAGGTACTTGCCGAAGAGCTCACGAGTTCGTTGCTGGTTGAGTTTGCGACGGGTACCGACAGTAATGGAGAATTGGAAGTCTTTCTCCGCGGCAACTTTATTGAGCTGGGGCTGAGAGATCAGGGTACGTTCGGCACCGAATCGGCGCCTCCTGCCGGGTGGCATCCGAGAACCAACAATTCGACTGACCTCGGTTTCGTTGCCAATCCACAGATGAACAACTGGGCAACCTTTGATGGCGATTTCTTCGCGCCGGGCAGTCCCGTGGAGAGCTTCTCTATCGAAATCAATGGTTCAACGGGCCCTTCCCTGTTGAACAATACAGCCGGTGATTCGGAGCAGAATCCCGGTTCACTAGGTTTGCCATTTGCAACGCCTGTGCAATGTGGTCAGGACGCCGTGTCCGTGACGTGGACGGGAACCTCGCATGGTGTTCTGGACGTCGAACGTACTTACACCGTAATGGAAGATGGTCTCTTCATTCTGATGGAGACGAGTTTGACCAATACTTCGGCAGCTACGCTGACGGAAGTCTACTTTGGGCACAATGTTGACCCTGACAATGACGTCACGATTGGGGCTGGGTTCGCCACGACCAATACGATCGTGAGCCAGCCATCGGCTGCGTCAAACGTTGCTGAGGTAACGGCAACGCAAACAAACAATGATGGTAGTTTTATCGCGATGGTCGCTGAAGACTCTCGAGCTCGCGTTTCTCGGGGTGGATTCAATAATACTGACGCGTCAAATATCTGGAATGCGGCAGGCGGGTTGATCGGAACTGTTGGGTCGAGTGCCTTTGCTGACCAGGCGATCTCGCTTGCGTTTCGATTCGATACGATCGCACCCGGTGACTCCGTCACCTTCGACTACCTCTATATTCTTTCGAGCGGTACACCGCTCGACGATGCTCTCGACTGTTTGCATTCGCCGAACATTGATGTGGATGCAAACAATAGCAGTGGTGCACTGAACTTTGATAACAAGACTTTCTATGCAGCGGAATCTTCTTCCCCAATTCCTATTGTGGATGTCGACGTCGATATCACGGATGAAGACGACTCGATCATTGAAGAAGTCAACATTCTCCTGGCGAATGCTCAGCCGGGGGATTTGCTCGTCGCACCGACTGCCGATGCTGGCTGGCCAGCTGGCGTAACGGTCGATGCCGCATCGACATCCTCAAACATTATCCTCAACGGTCCAGCCACCATGGCGGATTTTGAGGCAGCGCTGCAACTTGTCACTTTTGAGAATACGACGGCTTCGCCAAGTACGGTTGACCGCTCGATTGAGTTTGTCGTTACCGATGTCGATGCCCATACCAGTAATACCGCGATCACAACCATTTGCGTTGTCGATCTCGACTCCGCAAAATCTCAGACGAGCACGCCGGTTCGCAACGCGACCAATCCAGATCAGTGGGATGTCGGCTATCAGATCACTATCGAAAATACCGGTGGTACTGCGGTTAGCGGAATTGACTTGCTCGAAGACCTCGACTCGGCTGGCAACTTTGGCAATGCCTTTGTGGCTGTTGATCCGTTGACGGCAGCCGCTTTGTCGTTCACGGGCTCGGGGACGGCTCCCACGGTGAACACATCGTGGAATGGTTCGTCCAATACCAACATGCTCAGCGATGATGGTACGCTCGATCCGGGTGACAGCCTGACGATCGACTTCGTTGTTACGCTCGATTTCAACGCATCCGGTGTGACGCCCGGAATCCTTACTAACCAGGCAACGGTAAGTGCGGACGATCCAAGGGACGCTTCCGTCGAAACCTATGTCACGGATTTGACGGACAGTGGAACGGATCCAGCGACGACCAACGATGGTGCACCGGGAGCCACGGCTGGTAACGAAAATGACCCAACGCCAATCGTGGTCCGGGACATCGAAGTTACCAAGTTCTTTACGTCGGCCGTACCGTCGTCTAACGATGGCAACTTTAACGTCACCTACACGCTCAACGTCGAGAACACGGGGACCGAGACGCTGAGCAATTTGTCTCTCACCGATGATTTGGCAACACAGTTCGGTGGCGCCTTCGTTCAAGTCGTGAGTGTCAATGTTGCCAATGTTGATGCAACATCCGCCCCGGCTGCCAATGGTTCGTACAACGGTACCGCCGGCAGCGATATGCTTGTGGGCTCGGTGGCTAACAATCTGCAGCCTACCGAATCGTTCGTCGCAACACTTGTCGTTGAAGTCGACCCTGACAATGGGACGGCGAACTTGAATGCCTCGGGCGAACTGGAGAACTTTGCGACTGCTTCCGGCGACGATGCAACGGGAACTGTATCCGATCTGTCGGACGACCCAGCCGACTCGGCAAACATGGACACCGAAGGCGACGGAGATGCGGACGATCCTACAGCAATCACGCTGGCTGGACTCTCGGTCACCAAAGCCGCCACCACACCGGTTGTCGCCAGCTCAGTACCCGCCTCGTCGGGAGCCGCTGGGAACTGGGTCGTCAATTACACGTTGACGCTATCCAATACCGGTAATGGCATTGTTGACGACCTCAGCCTTATCGAGGACCTCGACGCGGCTTTTGGTGGTGCCTTCGTTTCCGTGCTTGGGACGCCTTCGATCTCGCTGACCAATACCTCCGGCGACTCTGTCGTTACGGCCAACCCAGCAGCCTACGATGGCGACGCAACGACGGAACTGCTGCGACCAGCTACCAACCAGTTGGGGGCTGGCGACAACGTCACGGTGATTATCCAAGTCGAACTCGATCCAGACAATGCAACAGCCAACATTGTTAACGGATCGCTTGAGAACTCGGCGACTGCCAGCGGCACGAACCCTCAAGGCAACACGACCTCCGACGTTTCGGATGACCCGGCAAACGCGACGAATGTTGATCCGAATCTGGATGGTAATCCTGATGATCCAACCGCAATTAGTATTGCGGATATCTCCGTCACAAAGGCTCTTGGAGCTATCGTGCCCGCAGTGAGCGGTACGGCTGGCAACTTCGACGTTGTCTACACATTCACTGTCACGAACAACGGTACCGAGTCGCTGTCGGACTTGTCGCTCTCCGATAATTTTGTCGGGCAATTCGGAAGCGCATTCCAAGGTGTTAACAGCGTGGTCGTCACCAACGTTGATGCGGCCACACCACCCACCGCGAATCCTTCGTACAGCGGAACCGCCGCAAGCGACATGCTTGTTGGCTCCGCGTCGGATAACCTGCAGCCCGGGCAGTCCTTCACCGTAACGCTCAGCATCGAAGTCGATCCGGACAACGGACTTTATAATGCTGCCGGCGAGCTCGAAAACATCGCGACTGTTGCCGGCACCGGCGAAAACGGCGGTTCGTCAACCAGTCTTTCTGACAATTCGGCGGACGGAACGAACACTGACACGGACGGCGACGGGCACCCAGATGACCCTACGGTCTTGCGGATTGGCGACATGACGGTTGAGAAATCGTTCGTCTCGCAGGCTCCTGCGACCACCGTTGGCAACTTCGAGCTCACCTACGATATCACGATTGCCAATACGGGTAACGATCCCCTATCGTCCTTGTCCATCACCGAGGACTTGTTTGCCGAGTTCGGCGGAGCCTTCGTTGGTATCGTTCTTCAGGCTGGGCAGCCGGCGACGCAAACCAGTGGCGCGATCTCAGATAATCCGGAAATTAACAGCGGTTTCGACGGAAACGCTGGCGGAGTCGGTGATGACGAACTCATCGACAACACGGGTGGCAACACAAACTTGCTGGCTCAAGGCGAAACGATCACATTCCGAGTCATCGTGGAAGTTGACCCGGATGCGGCCGGAGCCACCCTTGTCGGCGAGGCTTTTGAGAATCAGGTCCAAGTCGATGCCACGGGAATCGCCGGCTCGGTTACTGAGCTGTCGGATGATCCCAGTGATACCACGGACGCCGAAAACGGTGGCGACAACGATCCCGATGATCCCACACGAGTCCAGGTTTCTGCCATCGAGCTGCTCAAGCAAGTCAGTGGTTCGCCGGCACGGCAAGCCGACGGGACTTGGGATATCGCTTTCACCGTCACTTACTCGAATACGGGTAGCACGGCGATTAGCACGCCTTCGATTCTGGACGACGTGTCATCTGTTTCCAATCTTGGCAGCGCTTGGCTGAGCACAACCTCGGTCAGCATCGACAATTCTGGTGTCGTGGGCGGTACCGCTCCCGGCTTGAATGCCGGCTGGCAATCGAATCCTTCACAGAACTTGCTGGATGGAACGGGCTCGTTGGCATCTGGCGACGTTGTCGTGATCGACTTCATCGTCAACGTGGATCCCGACGCGGCTGGGACGCCTGCCAGTCTTGTCAATCAAGCCAATGGTAGTGGCGTTGACCCGAATGCAATGACGATCAGCGATGCGTCGGACGATCCAGCCGACCTGACCAACGTCGATCCCAACATGGATAACAATCCGGACGACCCGACCAACGTCGAGTTGGCGGATCTGGGAGTCGCCAAGCAAATCAATTCAGTTTCCGAAGTCGCTGGCTCGACGGGCGTATTCGATGTCGAATACGCAATCGTGTTTGAGAACAACGGTACGGTCGACCTGAACAACCTGCAGCTAACCGAACAGCTTGGCGGAACCGGTCATTTTGGAAGTGGATTTGATTCGGTCACCACGGCACCCAGTTTTGCATCGAGCAGCCTTTCGGGAAGCTCCGTCCTGCCAACTCTCTCTGGTAGTTGGAATGGAGACTCCAATGCTGATCTTTTCGATGGGACCAGTGGATTGCTCGAGCCAGGCGATTCTTTCACGCTGACTTTTACGGTCCGCGTAGACACCGTGGCTGGCGACACGACTTCGCCCAGCGACTTTGCCAATCAAGTACTCGGGACAGCCGACGGAGCGAACGGCGCAACGGCAACGGACTTGTCTGATGATGGTATGAATCCCAACACCAACAATGGTGATGGGAGTGAAGATACACCGACGCCACTCGAGATTCCGCAGATTCGAGCCGCCAAAGATCACGGCGTTGCGACACGGAATGCCGACGGTTCCTACAACGTTCCGATCACCATCACGATCACAAATACCGGCTCAGTCGACATGACGGCCATCCAGCTTTCTGAGGATGTCGCCTCGCAGTTTGGCGACGGATACCTCAGTGTCGCCAGCCCGTCGATTCAAGGCGTACCGACTTTTACCGGGACTTTGCCGACATTCAATACGGCTTGGACCTCTAATACCAGTTCACCGGTTTTCACAGCGGCCGCCAGTACGCTGCCCGTTGGTCAGTCAATCACATTTACTTTCGACGTTGTGGATGATCCGGACGCCGTCGACAACATCTCGATGGCGATGACCAACCAAGTCACCGTCCAAGGCGACGGTTTAAATTTTGACGGCTCGGTCATTACTGTCGACGATCAATCGGGTGACAATACAACAACGACGAGCGGGGTCGACAACGATGATGTGACTCCACTTGTTATTCCCGAAGTCTTGACCGCCAAACGGATCACATCGCAGGCGGTCGCAGCCAGCGGGCTGGCCGGCAACGTCGACGTGACCTACGAGTTTACGCTCACCAACTCGGGCACGGTTCCGCTCGTCAATCCTTCGATCGTTGACGATTGGGCGACTCAGTTTGGCTCTGCCTTTGTTGGGGTCGTCGATACGAATCTGGCGGACGATACGGTGGCTCCCGGAACGTCGGGGATCGTCGGCAACTCGAGCTACGCGGGCGGTGCCAGCGATAATATGCTGACCGGCGCGGGGACGCTGCAACCCGGCGAGTCCGTGACGGTTACGGTGACCGCCGAAGTCGACCCAGATGCGGACCCATCGGCTCTGACCGGCGGGCTGCTGTTGAACCAGGCCACAGGCAGCGGTGACTATGATCCCGATTCGATGGTGGGTGGCGATGAAATCACCGTCAGCGACTTGTCCGATGACCCGGCTGCAACGGACGTCGACCCCGATGCGGATGGCGATCCGGATGATCAAACGCCGTTGGCCACAACTTCGATCGAAGTGACCAAAGCCGTTGCCTCGATGTCGCCAGCGACGAGCGGGACGTCCGGAAACTTTGACGTCAGCTATACATTTACGGTGACCAACACGGGAAGTGATTCGCTCAACAACCTGTCACTGACCGACGATCTGACAACTCAATTTGGCGGAGCCTTCATTGGCGTCGTTTCCGTCACCGTAACCAATGTTGATGCCACGACCCCGCCCGCTGCGGGCTCGTACAGCGGCACAGCCGGTTCGGATATGCTCAGCCCCTCAGCATCGGATCGACTTGAGGCAGGCCAGTCGTTCACAGTCACATTGGTGGTTGAGATTGATCCCGACAATGCTTCGGCAACAACCAATCTGGGCGGCGAGTTCGAGAACTTCGCCACGGCGGCTGGCGACGGCTTGCTCGGCGGCTCAGCCAGCGATATCTCAGACGACCCAGCCGATGCAACGGATGTTGATCCTGACATGGATAACGATCCGGATGACGCAACAACGCTGCGAATTGGCGACTTGCAGCTTACCAAGACTGCGTCCAGCCCCGTGCCTGCCGCAAGTGGAACGCCAGGCAATTTTGATGTGACTTACACATTTACGGTCGCGAATACCGGCAACGAAAACCTTACCAGTCTGACGCTGATTGACGATTGGAATGCGAACTTCGGCGGAGCCTTCATTGGGATCGTCGACTCGGACCTTAGCGACGATACGACCGGCAGTGTTACCGTCACTGGGAATAGTTCGTACAGCGGTGGTGGAGCCGAAAATATGTTCACCAGCGGCAGTACGCTGGGAGTTGGCGAAACCGTATCGGTGCAAGTTACGGTCGAAGTTGATCCGGATGCAGTCGGCGCTGCACTTGTCGGTGGTGGGCTCGAGAATTCTTCAGGTGTCCAAGGCACCGGCAGTGCGGGAACGGT
This sequence comes from uncultured Pirellulaceae bacterium, assembly GCA_964471695.1. Classification (GTDB taxonomy): domain Bacteria; phylum Planctomycetota; class Planctomycetia; order Pirellulales; family Pirellulaceae; genus CAYYHV01. Next base: position 7,267 of record CAYYHV010000156.1, on the reverse strand, counting down.
CACCGATATTTCCGATGATCCCACCGACTCGAGCAACGTCATGTTGGACAGTGGGAACACGCCGGACGATGCCACGTTCGTCGCCTTCTCGGGTGTGAATCTGACAAAGACCCTCAGTGGGGCTCCCGCGGTTGCAGCCAGCGGAACGGAAGGAAACTATGACGTAACGCTCGAGTTCGTGATCGAGAATCTCGGTGCTTCGCCGATCAGCAATCTTTCGCTCACAGACGACCTGGTAACACAATTGGGTGGAGCCTTCGTGGACGTTGTGAGCGTGACCGTCGCAAATATTGACGCGACGACACCGCCGATGGCGAACGCGAGTTACGACGGGACGGTCGGCAGTGATCTGCTTAACGGCAGTCCAGCCGACATGCTGGAAGCGTCGCAATCCTTCCGTGTCGTGTTGGTCATTGAAGTTGATCCAAATAGCCCAACAGCCGTCACTAACGCGTCGGGTGAATTTCAGAATAGCGCCACTGCTTCGGGCTCCACATCAGCCGGAGTCGTCACAGATGCGTCAGACGACCCGTCGAACCCGGCGAATGTTGATCCGGATATGGACAACAATCCTGATGATCCTACGACCTGGACAGTCGCCGACGTTTCCGCCGAAAAGTCGATTACCGCAACCGTGCCTGCCAGCCAGGTGGGCGCCTCGAGCGGAGCCGCCGGAAACTTTGTTGTCACTTACGATATTGTGGTTTCCAACTCCGGTAACGACCTCGTTGACAATCTCAGTTTAGTTGAAGACCTGGCATCCCAGTTCGGCGGCGGATTTGTTTCCATTGTTGGCACACCTACGTTCTCCGTAACCAACACATCGGGAATGGCCGTCGTGAATCCGGCTGCGCCAGCCTACAACGGCAATGCGAATGACGAACTGTTGGATACGGCGACCAGTCAACTGGGCGTCGGCGATGCCGTCACCGTCACGCTGAGTGTCGAAGTCGATCCGGACAATGCAGCCGCCACGCTGACTGGCGGAGCCCTTGAGAATACCGCCACGGTTTCAGCCACCGATACTAGCGGAAACCCTGTCACCGACGACTCGGACGATCCCAGTTTGCCAGGCGACAACGATCCGACAAGTTTCACGGTTGGTGACATCGCTGCGACCAAGTCGTTTGCTGGTGCGGTTCCGGCAGCAAGCGGAACGCTGGGTAACTTTGACGTAACGTATACACTCACCGTGACCAACACGGGCACTGACGCCCTTTCCAATCTGTCGCTGACCGATGATCTTGCTGCACAACTTGGCGGGGCCTTTATTGACGTCGTCAGCGTTGCGGTAGCCAATGTGGACGCGACGTCAGCTCCATCCGCCAACGGCTCGTTCGATGGGACGGCGGGCAGCGACATGCTGAATGGGTCAGCCGCCGACAACGTTGAAGTCGGGCAAAGTTTCACCGTCACGCTCGTCGTTGAAGTCGATCCGGACAATGTCACCGCCATCCTTGGTACGACCGATGGGCTAGAGAATACAGCGACTGTCAGCGGCGACACCGCAACCGGCACCGTTTCGTCCGACTCGGACAATCCAACCGACGCCAGCAACGTCGACGACGACTCGGACGGGCATCCCGATGATGCCACCGTCATCCGAATTGGCGACCTGCTCGTTGAGAAGGAAGCGGGCAATGTGAGTCCATCGAATCAAGTGGCAGGTGCAAGCGGTACGGTTGGCAACTTTGTCGTTGACTATACGATCGTGGTCGAAAACACCGGTAACGATGTGATCGACAACCTCAGTCTCATTGAGGACTTTGCGACACACTTCGGCGGTGCGTTTGTTTCGGTGATCGGTACTCCATCCTTCATGGTTACCAATACATCGGGTACCGCCGTCATCAACCCGAATGCCGCGACTTACAACGGCAACTCGATTACCGAAATGTTCGACACTGCGACCAGTCAACTGGGAGTCGGCGACGAAGTGGCTGTGTTGATCCAAGTCGAGATTGACCCGGACAATGCACTTGCCAACCTCGTCGGCGGCGCCTTGCAGAATATCGCCACGGCATCAGGGACGGACTCAACTGGCGGAGTGGTTACGGATGATTCGGATGATCCGAACCAGTCCGGCGAAGACGACCCCACCAACTTCTCGATCGCCGATCTTGGGTTGGAAAAAGAAGTCACCAGCGTTGTTCCAGCCGCAACGACGGGCAACTTCAACATTACGTACACCTTGACGGTAGTGAACACGGGGCTCGAGCCGCTTTCCAGTCTGTCGGTGACCGACGATATCGCCACACAATTCGGCGGAGCCTTCGTCGATGTGGTCAGCGTCAACGTAACGAACATTGATGCGACAACACCGCCGGCTGTCAACGCAGCCTACGATGGCACGGCCGGTAGCGACATGCTGAATGGGTTGCCTGCCGATAACGTTCTGCCCGGCGAGTCGTTTACGATCGAGTTGACGATTGAGGTTGATCCTAACAATGCGATGGGAGTCTTCAATCCTAGTGGCGAACTGGAAAACTCAGCCACCGTATCGGGGCTGGCCGCCAGCGGCGTGACGACTGCCGACTCGGACGATCCTACCGACGCCACCAACGAAGATAGCGACAACGATGGTCACTTCGATGACGAAACGACGTTGGCAATCGGCGACCTGGAAATCTTCAAAACCGCAGGCTCTCCAACAGCAGCCGCTGCGACGGCAGGATCATCGGGTGCCGCAGGCAACTTCGTCGTGCCCTACACGATTACCGTGACCAATACGGGTAACGCTTCGGTAGCTTCGCTCAGTCTGGTTGAGGATCTCGATGCCCAGTTCGGCGGTGGCTTCGTTGGCATTGTTGGGTCGCCTGCGATGAGCGCGACCAATGCTTCGGGCAATACCAGCGTGGCTGCCAACACCTCCCCCTACAACGGTGACACAATTGTCGAAGTCCTCAACACGGCGACCAGTCAACTGGGCGTCGGCGATACTTTAACCGTCGTCATTAATGTCGAAGTCGATCCCGACAACGCCACAGCCGTCCTTGTATCAGGCGCCTTGGAGAACACGGCCGTAGCCAGCGGTACCGACGCCAGCGGCAACCCAGTCACCGACGACTCGGATGACCCGACCGACCCCACGAGTGACGATGATCCGACTTCGTTTACCGTGCCGGACATGACACTCGACAAACAAGTCACATCCGTCGTTCCTGCGACGACGGTGGGTAATTACAACGTGACTTATACGTTGACGTTCACCAACACAGGCAGCGAAAATCTTGCCAGCCTCAGTCTCACTGATGACCTCGCGACGCAAATGGGCGGTGCCTTTATCGGCGTCGTAAACGTCAGTGTCGTCAACGTGGACGCGACGATCGCCCCATCTGCCAATGGCGCCTACGACGGCACGGCGGGTAGCGACATGCTCAGCGGAGCCGTTACTGATCTCGTCGAACCTGGCCAATCATTCGACGTGCAATTGGTTGTCGAAATTGATCCGGATGCGGCCACAGCGACATTCAATGCATCTGGCGAACTGGAAAACTCAGCGACTGGCGAAGCCGCGGGTCCTTCGGGAACGATCACCCGAGATTCTGATAATCCCGCGGACGCAACCAACGAAGACGACGACAGCGACGGTCAACCGGACGACGAGACATCACTGCGGATCGGTGACCTCGAAGCCCTGAAAACGTCAGGCACGCCCGTTCCTGCCAGTACGATTCCAGCCTCGACGGGGGCGGCTGGCAATCTTGTCGTGCCCTACACGATCCAGATCAATAATACGGGCAACGATCTGGTTGATAATCTCAGCCTGATTGAAAACTTCCAAACAGCTTTCGGCGGAGCCTTTATTGGCATCGTCAGCGCTCCGTCGATCAGCGTCACGAATACCTCAGGTACAGCAATCGTCAATGCAAACCCAACGACGTTTGATGGCAACGCGACTTCGCAACTGTTTGATACGTCAACCAGCCAATTGGGCGTCGGCGATTCGGTCACCGTCAGTTTTACCATCGAGCTCGATCCTGACAGTCCAACGGCCAACCTTGTGGGCGGTCAATTGTTGAATTCCGCGACTGCGGCAGGTACCGACTCGAGTGGCAACCCGGTTACCGATGTCTCAGACGATCCGACGAATCCCACCAGCGATTCCGATGACCCAACCAGCTTCGGTCTGGCGGCACTCGCGCTGACCAAATCCGTGGGCGGTGCGACTCCTGCTACGACGGCTGGCAATTTCAATGTGACCTACAACTTTACGTTTGAGAACACTGGTAGCGAAGTCCTTTCCGACCTTTCGCTCACCGATGACTTGGCTACACAACTCGGCGGAGCCTTTATCGATGTGGTTAGTGTGACCGTGACGAACGTCGATGCCACGATGGCTCCGACCGCGAACAGTTCGTACGACGGGACGGCTGGCAGCGATATGCTGAGCGGATCGGCAAGCGATTTGCTGACGCCCGGCCAGTCGTTCACCGTGGCTTTGGTCGTGGAGATTGATCCGGACAATCCAGGTGGCGTCTTCAACGCGAATGGTCAATTAGAGAACACCGCAACGGGTAGCGGCGACGGAGCCAGTGGGCCGATTTCCAGCGACTCGGACAATCCTGCTGACTTGACGAACGAAGACGACGACAACGATGGTCAACCGGATGACGAGACAACGTTGCGGATCGGCGACCTCGAAGTCTTCAAGACGTCCGGTATCCTCTCCCCTGCCTCGACCGTCGCCGGTTCGACGGGAGCCGCTGGCAACGTGGTTGTGCCCTACACCATTACCATTAACAACACCGGTAACGATCTCGTCGATAACCTCAGCCTGGTTGAAGATTTCGACGCTCAGTTCGGTGGCGCCTTTGTCGGAGTCGTCGGGACGCCAAGCATCACGGTTACGGACACGTCGGGCAATGCGGTCGTCGCGGCCAACACGACAGCGTTCAACGGAGATACAACGCCCGAAGTGCTGAACACCGCGACCAGCCAACTGGGCATCGGCGACTCGGTGACCATCATGCTGATGGTGGCGCTCGATCCGGATGACCCACTGGCCAACCTCGTTGGCGGACAGTTGCTTAACTCGGCGACCGCATCCGGTACGGACTCAAGCGGCAACCCGGTTGCTGACGACTCGGACGACCCGACGGATCCCACAAGTGACGATGATCCTACGAGCTTCAGTCTCGCTGCCATGTCACTTGCCAAGTCCATAGGTTCGTTCACGCCTGCCGCAACGACGGGCAACTATAACGTGACCTACAACTTTGCGTTTGAAAATACCGGCAGCGAAGTCCTCTCGAACTTGTCCATTGTCGATGATCTCGCGACGCAAATGGGCGGAGCCTTTGTTGGCGTCGTCAGCGTAACGCTAAGTAATGTCGATGCCACGACGCCTCCAAGCGCCAATAGTTCTTACGACGGCATGGCGGGTAGTGATCTTCTGGTTGGTTCGGCTGGCGATATGCTCGAGCCCGGTCAATCGTTCATGGTTGCCGTAGTGGTCGAGATTGATCCCGATAATGCGACCGCAGTCGTTAACGCCAATGGTCAACTGGAGAACACCGCGACGGGTGCAGGCGATGGCGATTCAGGAACCGTCACCGTGGATTCGGATAACCCAACCGATCCCACGAACGAAGATGACGACATGGATGGTCAGCCCGACGATGAAACGACTCTTGCGATCGGCGACCTCCAAGTCACCAAGACCGCCGGCACCGCCCAACCCTCAAATCAAGTTGCTGGAGCGACCGGCACCTCCGGAAACTTCGTGGTGCCCTATGCCATCACCATCAACAACACGGGCAACGCTCTCGTGGATGGTCTGAGTCTCGTTGAAGACCTCGACGCAGCCTTTGGCGGCGCCTTTATCGGCGTTGTTGGTTCGCCCACGATCACGCCCGTCAATACGTCGGGCAACACAACGGTGGCTGCCAACACATCCGCCTTCAATGGAGATGGCACGACCGAAGTCTTCAACACCACAACCAGCCAACTGGGCATTGGCGACACCGTCACGGTTGTTATTAACGTTGAGATTGACCCGGACAACGCTACGGCCAACCTCGTCGGTGGGCTCTTGGAAAACTCAGCCACTGCCAGTGGCACCGACCCAGCGGGCAACTCCGTCACCGATGACTCGGACGATCCGACCGATCCGACGGGTGATGATGACCCCACTTCGTTTAGCGTGCCGGATATCTCGCTTACGAAATCAGTAACGAATACGACACCAGCGACAACGGTCGGGAATTACAACGTCACCTACCTGTTGACCTTCACGAATACTGGTTTGGAAAACCTCACCAATATCGTGATGACCGACGATCTAGCCACGCAGTTCGGCGGAGCCTTTGTTTCCGTTGTGAGCGTGTCGACGATCAACGTGGACGCCACCATGGCTCCCGTCGCAAACGGTGGCTACAACGGCACTGCCGGCAGCCTGCTTGTGAACGGCGGCGCGACGGACCTGATTGAACCGGGCCAGTCGTTCAACGTCGAAGTCGTTGTCGAAGTCGATCCTGACAGCGCCACAGGCAACTTTAACGCGGCTGGTCAACTTGAAAACTCAGCCACGGCTGGCGGCGACGGCTCGACCGGAACCGTCACTACGGACTCGGATAACCCTGCTAACACGACGAACGAAGACGACAATGGCGACGGCCAGCCGGATGATGAGACAACGCTCACGATTGGCGATCTCGAAGCCTTGAAAACTGCCGGCGCACCGGTCCCCGCCAATACCGTCCCAGCATCGTCCGGTGCTGCAGGCAATCTGGTTGTGCCTTACTCGATCACGATCGACAACACCGGTAACGATCTGATCGACAACCTGAGCGTTGTTGAAGATCTGGCGACTGAATTTGGCGGAGCCTTCATCGGACTGATCGGTTCGCCAACATTTACCCTGACGAATACTTCGGGCATGGGCGTTGTGAACGCCAACACGCCGGCGTTCAACGGCAACACCAACACCGAACTGCTTGATTCGGCGACCAGCCAACTGGGCATCGGCGATTCGGTCGTGATCAACTTGACGGTCGAAGTCGATCCGGACAATCCACTCGCCAACTTGATGGGCGGCGCTCTACTCAACTCGGCAGTCGCATCGGGAACCGACTCGGGCGGTAACCCCATCAGTGACGTCTCGGACGATCCGACAAACCCCAATAGCGACTCGGACGACCCGACCAGCTTCAGTCTGGCTGGTCTGGCACTGACTAAAGTGGTCGGTACCGTCACGCCGGCCACCACGACTGGCAACTACAACGTGACGTACACGTTTGCGTTCGAGAATACTGGCAGCGAAGAC
>CAYYHV010000155.1:0-15396 GCA_964471695.1 uncultured Pirellulaceae bacterium | reverse complement strand
TAGGGAGTTCGTCCAGTCAAGATGGAAGACCGAGAGGGTGAGCAAACACTGCATGCCGCGTAGCACTGCTCCAGCCGAATTCCCTCGGCCGCGAAGCGATCGAGATTCGGTGACTTAATCCTGGGGTGTCCATAACAGCCCAGGTCACCCCATCCCTGATCGTCTGTCAGGAACACAATGAAATTTGGTTTGACTGATTTCTCCGCTACGACGACGCCGGTGAACAAGAGCAGCACCGCGACAGGGACAACAGTAAGTGGTTTCATGGTAGTGTTCCTCATGTGATTCGAGCCACTTTTCAGGGTTCGACGACGGGCAATCGTTCGAATGTGTTGCCGAGTGGAAAGTTGGGGAGTCTTCAACGAGAACTTGAAAGAGCACGCTGAATTTTGCGATGCGATTACGTTGTTCTACTCATCTTCGGCCTTGCTGACGTCAGCCCCCAAGTTGTCGACGACTTCAAAGATCTTGGCGAATCCTTTGGGCATTTCGTCATCGCGTAACCACTCCATGAAATTGAGATTGTGGTTGTGGTCTTCGAAAATGAATGTCGTAAGATTGGTTTTTCCGAGAGCCTTGAAGCGTTTCTCAAGGTCACGTACTCCTTCGACACTTACGTTCGCATCTTTGTCGCCATGAAGCACGTAGATGGGTAAATTTAATCGGGTCAAGCGAGTCTTGTTGGGCTCAAGCGTGAAATGCTCTTTCAGCCATGGGATAGAGATCCGAAAGTAATTGCTCCATATCCATTCTTCGTTTCCGGTTGCCGTACAATGGAGCAAAATGTTGTGAACAGTTTTCGTGCGGATTGCAAAATCGGCCGCGGATAGAATGCCGTCTTTGTTTGCGTCGAGGACCTTGAACTTCACTTTCAAGACGCGTTTGCGATACTTCGTGGCGGTTGGGTCATCCGACTCATATTCGGCCAGGCTAATCGAGTTGTCGCCGTTGGTATCGAAGACTGGATTCAGATTTAGCATGGAGCTATTGCCAGAAAACTGCCAGGCGATGATGTCAAACATGTTCTCATGGGCATAGCCGGATAGCAGAATCGCGTCGAGCTTATCAGGGTATTTCTCAGCCACCATGGCAGCGATGATCGTTCCTTCGCTGGCAGCAAGCAGAGCGACTTTGGAGGTCTTCAATCGTTCATGCTGCTTCAGTTGATCCACGATGACGGCAATGTCATCGACTTCCGTGTGTGGCACGACTTGGCGGAATTTTTCGCGATCGACTTCGTCAAAGTTTGGAGCCTTGTCACCCATGGTGACGCCGCGCTTGTTGTACGAGAAGAACGCGACGCCGCGTTGGGTAAATTCGTCGCCATAGAAATCAAAGTAGTTGAAGATCTTGCTGCCGGCCTTGCGCTTATTCAGATAGGTGCCGGGGCCTGTGCCATGAATGAAAAGGACCAGTGTCTCGATGTCACCAGTTGCGGGGAGGTAAAGCTGCCCCTTCAAAACCTCTTTGTCACTCAACTCGATATCGAGGAGTTCTTTGGACTGAGCCGTTTCAGTCTTCGTTTGAGGTGAGTCGGCGGATTCAACTTTGTCTTGTGCGATCAAAGTGGATGGAGCGAGAGTTAGTAACAGCGACAGTGTGAGAGCAAGCCAACTTCCTGTGTGGCAGTCATTGGAAGACGTTGCCGTTGGAATGAAAAGAGACTTCATGACTGCTACCCCAAGGGTTCGGTTTGGAATCAGAATGCAACGAACCGTTGTTATATCAAGATTTCCACGCCCATCCATATTCGGAGTGACGAGGGAGAATTTCCGCATCCGGTGTAAGGATTGCGAATTCGGATCGTCGCATAGAAGTCAGAGGAGATCGCTCCTCATTGTTTTGCGGGCTATTTTGACTAATGAGTCAAAACAACAGGAGAGAGTAGCAATGTCAAAATTCACCATCCACACGACTGAAACCGCCGGTGATAGCAAAGGAATGCTGGAGAGCGTTCAAAAAGGATACGGGTTCATTCCGAATCTCACGGCGGTTATGGCTGAGTCGCCGGCGATGCTGGAAGGGTATCGAACTTTGGCTGGGATCTTTGACAAGTCGAAGCTGAGCGAAGCGGAACGGCAGATCATTCTGATGACGAACAATCGGCTGAATGGTTGTGAATATTGCATGGCCGCACATACCACTATTTCGCAAATGAAGCGTGTGCCGGAGGATGTGATCGCGTCGCTGCGTGAGAATCGTCCGATCGCTGACGCGAAACTCGAAGCGCTCCGTGTCTTCGCGGAGAAGGTCAACCTAACGCGAGGCTGGCCAACCGAAGCGGATATTGAAACGTTCCTGGCTGCGGGATACACCAAAGAGACGATTCTCGAAGTGATCTTGGGAACCAGTCTTAAGGTGCTTTCGAACTATACAAATCATGTGGCCGAAACCCCTGTTGACGATGCCTTCGCAAAGAATGCGTGGAGCGGAGAGGCGGTTGCAAGCTGATCGGCTGCGAGAAGTTTGTTGTGGACTCTTGGCGACGAGAGATGGAACCGATAACTGCGTCGAGTGCCAATTGCACTCGGCGTGGTTTGCGTTTTTCGGATGGCATTTTTGACGTTGGGAGCGTCTAAGCGTTATCGTTGAAATGCGAGTTGCCTGCGACGGGCGATGGAATGCGAGACATGCACGCCTATCCGCTCCGACGATGAAAACATGGGCAAATAGACGAACAGCATGGCTATTGCAATCCTTCTGGCAGTCTGGACGGCTCTACTTCGGACAAGAATAGGTCTCAAGTTGCACGGATTCCAAGCGCGTTAGCGTTGAGTTATGTCCTGAGTTGTAAATCCTGCGTCCATGCGCGAGAATGAGGCTTGGCCCGTCTTAAGGGATTTCGATTCCAGTCCCTCTTACGCGATAAGTTAAGTGGAAGATAACCCATTTGAATCACCAAAGGTCCCTGCGGACGCTGAACAGGACTCGTCGAATCCCAAAACGAAACCTACTGGTGAGGGCGATATTTCTGACCCGTTTCTCGCCTATACGGCTGCAGGGAATCTCGAGGTGCATGCCGTGGTGATGTGGCTCGAGTCGAATGGCGTTCCGGCTTATGCCGTTGAGGATAACTCGGGCGTCAGTCTTTTTTCGTTAGGTACGCTCAGCCAGTTTCATCAGCCACAGGTTTTTGTCAACAGATCGGATGGCGAAAAGGCTGCTGAGTTGATTCGTCAGTTTGAGAGTCAGCAGAAGGAGCTGTCGCCAATTGAAGTGGGAGCGTCGATCCTCTTGGCGAAGTGCGAGAAGTGTGGCAAGTCGAGTGAGTTTTCGGCAGACCTTGATGGGACGACGCAGAACTGCCCCAAATGTCAAGCGTTTATGGATGTGGGCACATTCGATTGGCCTGAGGACTTCGATTTTGGAGAAGAAGAACCAGAGCCGGAAAGCAAACCCGTCGTAGAGCCTGAACCAACAACCCCAGAAGAAGCACTCGATGCGGCGGGCAAGTTAGATTCCCAAGGAGACTGGCACGAGGCCATTGCCGCCTATCGAAAGGTGGCTGAGCGGTGGCCCGAGCATGAAACCTATGTTGCGAACTGCATTGCCGAAGTCGAAATGAAGCTCAAGATGTGATGCAATTCAGGTTCGACGCTGCGGGGTAAATCAAAAACTCTGGTATCCGTGAGCGACACTGCGTCAGCCGCCGGCAACTACAACAACCGGCTGAGACTGTTGCCTTGCTGTGACAAAGGCTTCGACAAATCTAAAAACCTTCGAGCACATTCTTCCCGATGGCTCGTCCGCTCTCTTGAAGCTCATGAGCCGTTGTAAGCGACTCAACACTGAGTGTTCCGAGATTGTTATTGACCGTTGATATTAGTTTGCCAGCCTCAATCAGTTCGGACACGCGGTTGAGCAGGATATGTTGCTTCTCGAGGTCTTCCGTTTGGAACATGGAACGAGCGAACATAAATTCCCAGCTGAAGCTAAGTGCTTTCGGCTTGCCGGGCTTGATATCCAAAGTCGTCGGGTCGTCAATGAAAGCGACGTGACCACGGGGCTTTATGAGCTCAACGATGGCGGGGAAATGACCTTCTGTACCGGTGAGCGAGGCTACGTAGCGAGGCTGGATACCCAACGATGCCAATTGATCGACGAGTGACTCTCGGTGATTGATCACGTGGTCCGCTCCCATTCGCTCTACCCATTCGATAGTTTCAGGACGCGAAGCCGTCGCAATGACCGTCAACCCCGTGAGCTGTTTGGCGAGTTGAATGAGGATCGAGCCGACTCCGCCGGCACCACCGATAACGAGTAGATGCTCGCCCATCCCATCGCCTTGTCTGATTGCCAGAGAATCGAAGAGCAGCTCCCAAGCGGTGATCGAGGTCAAGGGGAAGCCCGCGGCCAGGGCAAAGTCGAGTGTGCTGGGTTTTCTACCGACGATCCGTTCGTCAACGACATGCAGCTCTGCATTGGTGCCCTGTCGCGTAATGTCACCAGCGTAGAATACTTCGTCGCCGACTTGGAATTTACTGACAGCCTCGCCAACTTCACGAACGACTCCGGCTGCGTCATAGCCAATGATTTTTGTGCCCTCTTCTGGAGCCATGCTGGCTCGCACCTTAACGTCCACGGGGTTTACCGAGATGCCGCGAATTTCCACCAAGAGATCGTGGGGTTCCGGCTTAGGCGTCTCCGCCTGAAACTCGATGAGTGCGTCAACAGCCGAAATCGGTCCCGCTTGTTTGTATCCGATTGCTTTCATAACGCGTGCTGCTTCCTGCTTTGAGTTTCGGGAGAGAACGTCAGGACCTAATGGTGTCTTTATCATCGATTGGGACAAGAACGCACATTTGAAGCACTTGGGCACAAATTGAATACCGGGTCGCGCACGCGATGATGCGAAGGTGACGGCTTGCCGCTGCTTGCTGTCATCGTTGTAGGCCGACCCGTGTCTTCGTCCGCGTTGCTGGACGACGATTCTAGTCAATGATCAAGATCCAGTGACGGCGTCGGCGGATCGCAAGTCGAGTCACCTATCGGAGCTTGAGCAGTCGCATTGCTGTTATGGCAACCGTGGGATTCCGGTACAGTCTGTTGAGGCGTGTTTTCAAAGGAATGGAATGTCTACTCGAGCGCTGTTTGCCACGTTGACCTGCATCGCCGTGAGCTTTGTATGTAGCAACGCTAGCGGTCAGGCGACTGCCCAACCCCAACTTCCCACGATGGATTTCGGCGCTCTTCCGGATATTTCAGTAGCGGACAAGAGTTCTCTCGAACCGCGACTCGCCAGTTCAGATGCGAGCATAGATACGAACAAGCCGACTCGTCCGGCTCCTTTCAGTTTCAAATCCGAATGGATTGTGGATTCGGACGATGGACTCGCGACGGGAAAATTGGACGCTTCAATTCCTCTGTTGATGTTTGGAAGACCCCCGCCGCTCATTAAGGTCGGATTTGGATTCACGGACTTGTTTGCCGCCGAAGACTTTGGAATTCCCAACGAGCTTTATGAATACTCTCTGGGATTGAGTTGGGTGCGTCCCATCAATGAATTGTGGACGGTGCGAGCCATCTTGGGAGTTGGATTCGCGACGGACAATCAAAACACGTCGAGTGACGCGTGGCAGTTTCGCGGCGGAGCGTTTGCCATGTATCGGCGAAGCCCGGAGTTAACATGGACATTCGGAGCGTTGGCAACGGGCCGCGACGACTTGCCGGTGATTCCAGCCATCGGGGCAGTGTGGCAACCGATCCCAGAGACTCGATGGGATTTCTTGTTTCCTCAGCCCAAGGTCAATTTTTTGTTGCAGGACACGGGGACTCGACAGCGTTGGGCTTATCTAGGTTTTGGGATCAACGGCAACACATGGGCCTACGAGCAAGCCACCGGAGTCGACGATCGACTCACCTACAAGGACTTACGAGCCGTAGTGGGTTGGGAGTCGCGGCCGAAGGCCAGTGCAGGCATGCCTTTTGCGCTGGGGCGAACGCTTCGCATGGAACTGGGCTACGTGTTTTCGCGTGAGTTTGAATTCGAGCGAGAAACACGCGTCGAGCCGCTTGGCGACGGGCTGGTCGCTGGCATCTCGGCAAAATTCTAACCGGATGCCTTTCGTGGGGCGCAAGGTGACTTCGTTTTGCTTCGGCTGCGATTGTGCTATCATCAGTCAGCGTTTCGGAACGCTACCGTGTCCGCGGGAAGGGCTGAGCCCATCTGATAGAGAGTTCTTAAGCAACAGCTTTCCTTCCTTCTTTCGCTCGATACGCGGACGCCGAGCCAGCGGATTTTCCGCAGAAAGAAAGGTTCGTCATGTCGAATGCTGACTCTTCCGCTCCAACCCGTCGTCTCCCAGACCATCCTTCAATGGAGCAATTGAAGAAACAGGCCAAAGAGCTACTCAAGTCGATCCGTGCAGGTGAGGGCGACGCGTTGAAGGAAGTCTACACGTTCGAACGTGAGCCCGACTTTGAACGATTCAGATTGATAGACGCTCAACGCGTATTGTCGCGAGCCTATGGTTTCCTAAGTTGGAGGCAACTGAAGTGCTATGTCGACAGCCTCGACATCGCGGAGTTCTGCAATGCCGTTACACGTCGTGATCTCGACCGCGTACGGCAGTTAGCTGAAATTCGTCCGGAACTTGTAGATATTGATCGAGGCGACGAACAGATTGCTTTGCACATTTCCATTTTTGCTCGCGACGAGGACATGACTCGGTTGTTGATGGAACTCGGTTCCGATGCGAGACGTGGCTTTTGGCCGCATCGCGAAGCCACGTCGGCGTACGCGATCGCCAGAGAACGCGGCTACGACGAAATCCTGAGCATTATTGAGGCCGCTGAATCCAAGCGAGTCGCTAAACCGTCGACAAATAATGCGAAGAAGATCGTTCGTGAATCTTCAGAGCACGAGACCAATCAGACGGAATCGAAAGCGGCGGTAATAGCGGGTGATCTGGCGAAAGTCAGCGAGCTCTTTCTGGACGGTCGTTTGGCCAACCCCGTCGACTTTTATGCCGGCGGTTTACTGAGCATTGCGGTGCGCGACGGCAACTTCGACATGCTGAAGCTGCTCACGGAATGTGGGTTGGACATCAACGAACGGGCGACGAAGCCGGTCGGTAATGGATTTCAACACAGTTGGGGCATGCCACTCTACTATGCCTCGAGTCACGGTCGACATGAGATGGCGAAATGGTTGATCGCCCATGGCAGTGATGTCAACGCGGTAGTTCATGCTTGTGGAGACGCAATCTCCAATGCCGATGACGCAATGAAGCAGTTGCTACTTGACGCAGGCGCCAGGGTAACCGTTGAGCATGTTGCCAGTTGGCAGGATATCGAATTGGCCAGCGCCATCATCGACGGGACAGCTCCAGCGCAAAGTCTCAATTCTGCTTCAGCCCAGTCGGGTGACGGCCAAGCCGACCCCGAGATAATCACCTGGCTCCTCTGGGCCGCAGCCTTTTCAGGTGCGCCAAAGATTGTGGAGCGATGTCTGGAGGCAATCACCTGGCCAATCGACGAGGCGCGGTGGCACTACATATTGATGCAGCCACTACGGTTTGGAAACCTCGCCTTCGAGAAGCGAGATGATGACGTGAATGCGCGGTTTTACGAGTGCTTCAGGCGGTTGCTCGATCACGAAGTCGATCCTGATGTGAAGATGAATGGTAACACGGTGCTGCATCATCTAGCCGCCTCGGGGGAACCGACTGAGGGAGAGCGTCTGGAATTCGCAAGGTTGCTACTTGATGCCGGCGCCTCATTGTCGTTGCGTGATACGGGAACGCTGATGTCCACGCCGCTTGGATGGGCCTGTCGATGGGGACGGATAGAATTGGTTCGATACTATCTCGACCGTGGCGCGAGAATCGACGAGCCCGATGCGGAGAGTTGGGCGACTCCCATGGCGCGAGCTGAATCAAATGGGCATCAAGCGATTGTGGAATTCCTGAAGAATTCTTCAAAAGGCTAATTGCAACATGGTAGACCAGCTATGAAAACAGCGGGCTCGCCAAAGGGCAAGCCCGTTTGTTCCAGTCGCCTTGGCTCTACTTGTAAAGTGGACTGTTTTCGTCCCCACCTGCCAAGACAAAGGTGATCAAGTCGTTGATGCCTTGGCGATCGAGCCAATTCAACAGTCCCTGAGGCATCACGGACGAAGCCGCCTGGCTCTCTTCTTCGATATCCGACTTCTTGACGATCGTAGGTGTTACCTGATTGAGTGGATCCGCGACAAGCTGCACTTCATCAGCCGTTTCTTTCACGATCATGCCCGTGACGACTTTGCCTGATTCTAGATAGTACGTCTTCATGGCATACTTGGGTTCGATATCCTTTGAAGGGTCGAGAATCGACTGCAACACATAGTTGGCGTTCTTCTTCTTGATGTCGAGTTCAGCCAGACTGGGGCCGAACACGCCTCCGATCTCACCCAACTTGTGGCACTGTGCACAACCGACTCGCTTGAATGCCAACTTGCCATTCTCATAGGAATTGCCCTTGATTGAGACGGGGTTAGATTCAAAGTCGGCGGCTTTCCACTCTTTCACAAGTTTGGGGACCCAGCCGTCGCTCGACGTTTGTGCGACGTTCGAGCTACCATCCTCCAGTGGGAATTGAGCCAATAGATCGGTGGCACTCCAGAACGCTGCGTCCGCGCCTCGGTCGATGGCTCGTACCGTAGCGACCGTTGTCGAATCAACCGGTTTGGCTCGATTGGACCAGGAGTTACGAACGTACGTCAACACTGCGGCAATTTCGGTGTCGTCCAAAAGATGGCGAAAGCCAGTCATCGGAGGGAGCGGCGGAGAGCTGTAGGTTTTGCCATTCACTTCGATGGTCCCGTGCATACCATCGAGCACCATGCGAATCATGCGGTCTTCGGATCCAGTCGCCCAAATACTACCGTCCAGTGGTGGGTACAAGTTTGGCAGTCCTTGGCCATGCGATTGGTGGCACGTAGCGCAGTGACTTTCGCGAGAATAGACTTCCTTGCCCAAAGCCATAACGTTGGGATCGGCTTTGACAGGAATGCTGGCCTTGAGTTTATTCAGCTGCAATCGTGCAGCATTGGACGCATTCTTTACCAGTAAGCTGTCCCCAAGCGCCAGCAGGTTAGAGAATCCAATCGACTGACGTTCGACGGGAGTGGCTTTGTCGGTCTGAGTGAATATCTTCTCGAGGATCGAACCACTTTGCGATTTGGCAAGTCGATCCGCGACTTTTCGAGTCGGCAGTGCGGCGAGGGCTGAAAGTGCATCGTCCGATAGCGACTCATCCGCAACGAGCTTGGCAAAGTCATCAATACGATTTGGCAAGTCGCTTTCGGATGCTGCCATCACTCGCAAAGCGCGACGTCGCAAGTTGCCGCTACCCGGTGTTTTTAGAGCTGAAGCGGGAATTCTCTGCTTCTTGAAGCCTGGGCCCTTCCAACTGACCGTTAGTCCATCCGCGCCACCGTTGTCGAAATAGGTCACGACAATCTTGTGCGTACCGGCGGCAAGTCGAATCCTGCCGCTCTTCTCAGTTTGCCCATGCAGCCCGTCGTTATTAACGACCTGCTTATCATTGATATACAGTCGCGAACCGTCATCTGAACGTGTGTAAAAGGTATATCGACCGGGAGACATGACAGAGATGGATGCGGTTTGCCGCGTTGCAAATCCATCCTGAACTCCGCCTGGAACGAAGGTCTCAAAATCTTCGAGGATCCCGGTCAGTTTGGGCTTCAGGCCATCGAGGGTCTCGTTCGCCACGTCACCGGCATTCGGTTCGTAGTACTCATAAGATACGGGTGGTCCAGATTGGCTGGCGGCGCTGTCTCCTTGAGGCTTCAACGATTGGGGTAACTCGAACATCAGCGGTCGGACTCGAGAAACGACCATTCCTTTTGCGGCAGGATCACGCATTTTGCTAATGCCCGTCAATGCGTCGCCCAAACGATCTCGGGCACCCATCGCGTGGCGCCAAGCGTTGGGGACATCCCCCGAATCAAACCAAGCTGCATAGCCCGCAACTCGGGCGTCTGAGGATTTTGAATTCGCAACCAACTGTTCGAGTTCTGACCGCAAACCACTCAGTTCGGCTTTTTTGACGGTTCCCAGCATTCCCGCCAAGTCTCCAAGGCTTTCCAACTCCTTGCGCTCAGCATCGGAAATGCTGGCGATCAACTGTTGAGAACTCGAACGACCATTTGCTGTTGCGATGGCGTTGATGGCGGTCCAGCGATCTTGTGCTTTGACTCCCTTACGCGACAACAAAACCTCATAAACCTCCGGCGATTTTTCCATGCGCAACAGTAGACTGGCATCAGCACGTTGCAAGGCATAGGTCCGTGCGGCCGGAGACAGCTTTTGACCGTTCTTCACGGCGTCTGCAATCATCGAGTCCACGTTGATGTTCTTGCGTGCGAAGGTAAGCACGCCATCGAGTTCTGGATCCGTCTTTCGATTAGCGACTTCAAAGATGGCTTCCGCCGCAGCCAATCCTGGGAATTCAATAGCTGCTTTGACCGCTTCAGCTCGGACCAGAGCGGATTCGTCACGAGCCGCTTTCGACAACGTGTCTTCCCAACCGTCGATGCGACCAGCCCAATGGCCCATCGTGCGAACCGCAGCCGCACGGACTTTGGGTTCTCGTGCGGCAAACACCCGTTTCAATAACTTCATATTGGGAACGCGATGCTCTTCGTGAACCCACAGACATTCAAGCAAGGCCTGCGATTCGTCACGGTCGACCGAGTCGTTGGCAGGATCGAGGCTTGCCGTGAATGCATTTACGGCGGCGATGGTTGCGTCAGAATTTCGACCGCTTAATTCCAACCGAGCGCGATAGCGAACGGAGTTTTCCTTGGCAAAGAAGTTTTGCAAGACATTGACAATCGGCTTGCCTTTCATCTTTGCCGGTTGAACCAGATCCCGACCCTTGGCGGTGACGCGATAAATTCGACCATGCTCGTGATCGCGATTGGGCTCACGCATATTGTGTTGCATGTGACCGATCAAAACGTTGTGCCAGTCCGCGACGTAGATCGCCCCATCTCCACCGATTTCGATATCGCTGGGACGGAAATTCTCGTCGCTGGAACTCAGCAAGTCTTGAGTTCGAGTCGCTTTGATTTCAGCCCCGTCGTATTCAACGTTGTATTGGAGGACGCCTCGAAATCCGATGCAATTGCAGATCAGGAAGTTATTCTGGTTTGCCGTCGGAAAATGACTGCTTGAAAGGATACCAGTCGCTGCTACTGGGCGCCATTCCTTTTTGAACCACTGTCGACCGCCCGGTCGTTGCCCTTTGCCAATGCTGACATAGCCGCCGGTGCCGCTCGTTCCGTCGTTTGCAAACTGGTATCCCCAACGATCGATAACGTCGCCATGAGGATTGGGGCCGATCGGATAGTGAAATTCGATTTCGTAGGTCCGCGGATTGAAGCGATGAACGCCGGATTTTCCGGTGCGGTGCGTGCGAGTTGGAGTCTCGAATGCCGCGACATTGAAGATTCCGCGGGACCAGTACAGCCAGCCGTCGGGACCGATCACCATGGCATTTGCCGAGTGATGGGTATCCGCGCTCGACACGCCCTGCAGAATGCGAATCTTCACATCCGCTTTGTCATCGCCATCGGTGTCTTTGAGGAACCAGATCTCCGGTGGAGCCGCAACAAGAACACCGCCACCCCAGAATTCAAACCCGGTAATGCTGTTCAGCTCATCGGCGAATACCTTCAGCTCATCGGCTTTGCCATCGCCATCCTCATCGGGCAAGATCACCAACGCGTCACGACGAGGTTGCGTGGGATTCCAATGTGGGTAGGACGGCCATACAGATGCCCACAACCGGCTGTCGGTATCCACAGCCATCTGGACCGGGTTAATCAGTCGAGGGAACTTCTCTTCCGAGGCAAACAAGTTCACCTCGAAACCTTCGTGGACTTCCATCTTCTCGATTCCCGCCTCGCCACTCAGATAGGGAAAGGCGCCGAACTCGAGTGGTCCCTGACGATTGGGGCGTACCGGAACTTCTTCAGGCAAGTTGCTGTCGTCGACAGTGCTTTCTTTGCCTTCGGCAATCGCCCAGATATGCTTGTCACGATTCGCGGTCTTGACGTCGAATATCTCCATTTCACGCATCATGACGTCGGCATTTGATTGTCCAAACCATTGAAGTTTGGATCGCCCACCAAAGACGTTGTATTCGTCGACGACTCGGTAGCGACTGAACCAGTGATTGTTCTTATCCAGAACGGCGTCGCGAACTTTCTTGATCGCATCATCCGAAGGCAAATCGACATCGGGAGCTGCTAACTTGACGATCTCGCGGGCGAGAAGTCGATTGCCGCGATCAAGCAGGTGAATGCCGTTCATGGTCAGCGGTTCATCGTGCTGCTTGTAGAGCGATTCTGACATTGTGAACAGATCGACGAAGGGTACGTTCTTCTCATCACAAATCGTCTGCATCGCGTTGGTATACATCGCGAGGTTCTTGTTGTTAGCCTTGCCATCTGGCAGATGTGGGCTTTTTAAATCCTCGTGAGCGATGGGGGAAAACATCGTAATACGAGGAGCAGTCGATCCGTTGTATTGCTGTGAACGCATCTCATCGATGAGGTTGCCCAAGTCCGTCTTGAACTTCGCCAGGCCAGCTTCCCCTTTGAGGGCTTCGTTGTAGCCAAAGAAACAGAAAATGACGTCGGCCTTGCATTTCGTCAGCCATTGGTTCGCGTCGCCAAAATTGTCGGCTCGTTGTCGGAGCGTCAACTCGTCGCCCGAAAAGCCAAGATTGCGAAAAGTCAGCTCGGAACCCGGCATCAATGCATGGACATACGATTCCAACCATCCATGGTGCTGCATGCGATCAGCCAGAGTGTTCCCGATATAAACGACGTGATCGCCGCTAAAAAAGGGGGCATCCTGAGCAACGGCAAGCGGGAGTGGAGCGGAAAGGAGAAACGCCAGCAAGACAAATCGCACGAGAAGAGTTTTCATCGCTACCCGAGTGGTAAGAGCTAGGTGGGATATTTCATCGAAGCGATGACCAGCACATTGCTTTCGACTTAGGCGTCATTCTAGCCGATGCGAAACGACGATGGAATTCTCCTTGCAGAAAATTGATTCCCATCAAATATCCGGCTTCAACGTAAAAAGATTCGTAATGCACTTTGTTGAAATCAAAGTATAAAAAAACGGACTCACCAGGTTGGTGAGTCCGTTGCATGAACGCACAAGTTGTGGTTTCGATCAAAACAGGATGATCGCATCGACTCCGAACGTCGTGAATGCCGTGTTGTTGGCAGGCGACCAGTCGTGACGAATTTCGGGGCGAATCAACGTGTTGGCCGTAGGGCGAATATTGACGCCAGCCGTGTACTCATAGAACGATGTTCCGTCATCATGCCACCATTCAACGCGTGTTCCCAGTCCTACGCAATCGGTAAGCGAATAGATCAGGTATTGATTGATACCGACATCATGGTCAAGAACACCAGCATTGGTGGCGTTCACCAGATCGCTCTGCAGAACGTAGTTGAGTTTGTCGGTGACGGACGTATCCATCACGATACTGTGCGAGTATCCTTGATCGCCGCGGGCGCCAAAATCACCAAAAGTTGTGATGTACGTTAATGAGGTGTCGTCAGTAAGTTGTACGCCCAGACCGCCCAGAAAACTGTTGCCATCTCCAAACTGGTCGAATCCCGTGTCCCAGCCCAGCGTCCAACCAGCATAACCTGTCAGGTTGTCGGATAGGTTGATTGTGGCGAGGGCTCCGGTATGCGTAAACGGCTCGCTGTTGTACATCGTATAGGCGTGACTATAGAAGAAGTTGTCGGGAGCCGTGACGACTTCGTAACCAATCAACGTAAAGAAATGACCAACGATGAGTGAGACATTCTCCGTTGCGATTTCTCCGTAGACTTGTGGCAAAGCCCAACCGAAGATGCCGTGGTCAAAACCGTTTTGGAAATCCCAGGTGCCGGGATTGTTCCCAAACGACTGCGTGTCCTGGGCGTCAGTACCGTAGACGACGTCGGCTCGGAAGCCCCAATCAATGCCATTCTTCGATGGATCGGCGGCTCTTTCCAGGTACAGCCACGTCTGTTGAATGTTGAATCGGTCAGGATGGTTGTTGAACAATCCGTTGGCTTCGGTGTGGTAACCACCCTGAACCCAACCGCCAATGCTCCACGGCGATTCGTGACCGTGAGTCAATGCTCCCCACAACGACCAAGGATCGCCATCGCAACCCAATCCGCACCCGCCGGAACTGTCAGAAGTACAACTGTCCGCGGAGATTTCGAATTCTGTGCATCCGTCGTCGCACGAGTCACTGCAGTCTTCGCCGCTGCAAAGCGAGATTTTGGGAAGCGGACGTGATCGCAGGAGGCTGGCAGTGACCTCCTCGTAACCGGTACGAACAACACCGCTTCGTGGTCCACGAAGCGCAGGCGATGAAAATGTGGCTCGTTCAGCACGGGCTTCGACTTGCGCCAAGATTGCCATCGCAATCAGAATCAGCTGAGTTAACAACGAAGGTTTCACAGGGATTCTCCGGTGACCGCCGACCTGACGGTGACCTTTTTGCAGGTTAAAATTGGAAGATAAAGGAAGGGCCGCCTAACTCCTCCGAATGGATTAATCGGAATTATCCGTCCTGAAAGACAAAACTTTCGTTAAAGGCCAAAATCACAACGTCTCTTGCCTCGCTTAACAATTGGTCGCCAGAAGGCAATTTGAGGGTAAAATGTGTCACGTGCGGGCGACCGCAGCCCCGATGAGCGGTCCCGTAGGCCAGAAAGAAGCGGTTGCCAGCCAACTTTCTTCCCGGCTACAATCTTGCAAATCGCGGGAAAAAACGATGTTTTTCGCTCTCAACGGACACGCTGCTAGAATCAGCCTAAGGATCAGGTACGAGGCTTACATGACGCGCACACGACTACTACAGATTTTGCCAGGCACCTTCATCGGATTGTTTTCGTCCGTAGCCATGGCTCATCCTGGCCACGGTGACGCTTCACTTGAAAGCTCCGCCTTGCATTTTTTGTTTGAGCCGATGCACGTTGCTCAATTTGCCATGTTTGCCGTGATTACATTGGCGGCGTGGAAGGTTGCAAGTCGCTTGATCGGTCAAAACTCCCGACTGCAGCGTTCTCAGCAAAGAATTGATGGCTGATCGTTCCCAACCTTTTCGTCGAATGGCTTTGCTGCTGGCCTTAGGGTTACTGCTGCCGACGACCGTTGGGCAAACGAGGATCGTCGCGCCTATCGGTGCGATCGTCAGTTCGTTGTCAAACAATCGAGACTCCGTAGCGAACGACAACGCGGGAAATCTGCATTCGAAAACCGAAGCGGCAATTCCCAACTTTCGGCTGGTTAAAGGTAACCTGTATTGCGGGGGCGTACCTGATTCTGAAAGCGACTTTCGAACGCTTGCTCGGTGCGGGAT
>CAYYHV010000154.1:3136-15515 GCA_964471695.1 uncultured Pirellulaceae bacterium | reverse complement strand
TCGACGGATGACAACATTTGGTTGTATACGAACGATGGAGTCACGGAGTCATTTAGTTCTCTGGTCGAATTGGATGGCGGTGACTTTAATTTTCATCGCCAGATTCATGGTTTGGAGTTGATCGAGCGGCAGACTGTGATCGGCGGTACGACTCTCGAAGCCGGCCAGATTCTCATAGCGTGGAACACTTCGATTACCTTACCCAATGGAGATGATGTTGCGGCGCACGACATTATGGTCCTTGATCTTACGACTGCTGGTGACAATGCGACAGGGACGGCATTCAAGCTTTTTGACGGTTCCGTAGCCGACCTCGCCAACGACGAAAGGATCAGGTCGGTTGCGTTGATCAGCGATTCAAACCAGGCACCGACGGATCTCACTTCAGGAATCGAACTCAACACGGATGGGAATGACGCCTATCTGCTGGATACGAGCGGATATCACTTCATTACGGGCAGTTCCCAGGTCACCATGGAATTCCGTTTCTCAGGATTGTCGACTCCGGCCGATTCGACAACACTCTATTCGGTCGCCAAAGGAACTTCCGGTGACTATCTGTCGATTCACGCCGATGGCACCCTGGACTGGAATGGATTCACTAGTACCGGGACCTATTCGAACCTCTTTGATGGTGGGATTCATAGTGTTGCGTTTGCCATTGATCTCACAGGCGGTGGTCTTAGCTTCTTTGTCGATGGCGCCTTGGTCGAATCTATCGCGACTCCCATCTATCCGGGACCAGCGACGGGAGACGCAACATTCATTCTCGGCCAGTATCAAGGCACAGAACTAGATAACTTCGATGCGGACAGGGCCTTTTCCGGGACACTCCATGACGTTCGAATTTGGGATGATATTCGTACATCCGCGGAAGTGGCGGAGAATTTTGACCATAAAGTTGATGCCAGTGATATTCCCGACAATCTGATTGTGAATTGGCAGATGCATCAACTGGGCGGAGGTGGAAACTCCGTTGTTGATATCGTCGACCCTGACGCGGGAATCACGCTGGAGGTCCGAAATGTCGGGGTGTCGGCTGGATATACACCGAATACGCCGACAGACGGTCTCCGAATAGACGAAAACTCATTCAATGGGACGAGTGTTGGTTTTGTTGTCCCCACCGACCTTGATGCGAATACTGGCGGTTATACCTTCTCATTTGCAGGCGGTGCCGGGGCCGCCGGCGGGCGTTTTGCCATCGATTCTACGACGGGCGAGATCACCGTAGCCAACGCCTCGCTGCTTAATTCTGAAGCGAATTCGAGTCATTCGTTGACCGTAAAAGTCGTCGATGACTCAGGTGGCGAGTACTCAGAGTCTCTAACCATTACTGTGGTGGACATCAATGAGATTCCTCAAGCGACGAGTACAACGGCTTTCGAAGTGACTCGTGGATCGTCAGGCAATCAGTGGATCACGGACTATCTCAGTGTTTCGGATCCGGACTCGACTGATACGAGTGATCAACTCACGTATCGAATCACGAGTGAATTCTCGAACGGAACGTTGCGGAGAAACGGTATCGAGTTGTTTACCGGAGACGAGTTCAGTGTGGCTGACGTCGAATCCGGATTGCTGACCTACGATCATGACGGCAGTCCCTCGGCGACGGACTCCGTGGGGTTGTCGGTGCGTGATGGCGGAGAAGATGGCGTAGGGCCCTTGGGAATGACCTTGTCGGTTCAGGTTCTGAATGCAGCGCCCACCGCGAACCCAGAAACATATGACTTGAATGAGGGCGACACACTCAAGACCTACTCGTCCTGGTTCGATGCCAATTGGACTCAACGGCGTGTTATCACGTTCGATAATTCCGCTGCTGGAACTCTCGTAGATTATCCCGTGCTCGTTCGGTTGGATGCAGCCACGTTTGATTATGCAAATACTCTGGATGCGGGCGAAGACTTACGATTCGTGGATTCGAATGGCACCCTGTTGAATTATGAGATTGAGAACTGGGACGAATCCGGTGTCTCTAACGTGTGGGTGCAGGTTCCACAAATTGATGGTGGCTCGTCGTCGAATTACGTCGAAATGTACTACGGCAACGACGCCGCGAGTGCCGGATCCACTAACGCTGCGACTTGGGGAGCCGGTTTTGACGTCGTTCAGCATTTGAATCAAAACACGTTGGATTCGACGGCGAACGGAGTCGATTCGGTGGCCGTAACGACGGATAACGCAACGGGGCTGATTGGCGGAGCGCAATCGTTTAGCGCCGCTGATGACGTTGTCAATCTTGGAAACGACGCTTCGGTGAATGATGTGTTCGCTGGCGGTGGGACCGTATCGGCTTGGATTAATGCCGATTCCTGGGGCGCCAATGATCTGGGGCGGATTCTGGACAAAGCCTCAGGAACTACACCCGCCCCCGATGGTTGGTCGGTTGCGACAGAAGGTAGCGGGCGTTTAACTTTTGAGTATGGATTCGCGGGCGGTCATAGTCGCTGGCGCTCGGATGCGGGTGCATTGGATTTGTCGACATGGCATCACGTTGCTGTATCGTTCGATAGCTCGAGTACCGCGAATGATCCAGTATTTTATATCGACGGAGTCGCCGTCAACGTCACCCAAACGAGCTTTGGCTTGGGAGCAAACGTTTCGGATGCAGCACAAGAGCTTGCTATTGGCAACCATCTCGCTGGGTTGAATCGAGCATTCGATGGAGTCATTGATGAAGTTCGCGTCGAAAATGGAATGCGCAGTGCAGACGAGATAGCGGCCGACGTTCGATCGGTCCAAGGCGGGTTTGCTTCCGTTGGGAATTCAGAAGCTTTCACCGCAATGGGCGTCATCGACAATGATAGTGACCCCGAAGGCGACTCGCTTACCGTTACCTTGGTGAGCGGACCAAGTAATGCAGCCAGTTTTACACTCAACCCCGATGGCTCGTTCGAATACGAACCGAATGTAGGGTTTGTTGGTGTCGATTCATTCGACTACCAAATAAGCGATGGCAACGGTGGATTTTCGACTGCGACAGCCACATTGGAAGTTGGTAATGTCAACTTTGCGCCCAACCTGGACGATACCGGTGCGTTCGGATTGACGAATGTCATTGCGGGTAACACAAATCCATTGGGAGATTCGGTGGATGCGTTGATTGCCTCGGCAGGCGGCGATGCGATCACCGATGGCGATGGTGATTCGGAGGGCATCGTGGTCACCAGCGTAGATGATACCCATGGCACGTGGGAGTTTTCGCTGGACGGTACCAGTTGGCATTCGTTTAGCGCTGCGGCTGGGGGCAATTCGGCCGTGAATGTGCTGCTTGAAGGTAGCGACCGGATTCGGTTCATTCCGAGCGCTGGTTTCGATGGGAACGCTGGCGACATCACGTTCCGCGGCTGGGATCAAACAGCGGGAGCCGCCGGAGACGCGAATGTCGACCTCACAATTACCGGCGGGTATTCAGCATTTAGTGACCAAGTCGCAACCGTTTCGCTGGATGTGGTGCCGGCTGCTGGCTTTAGTATTTCGGTCCCAGTGGCCCAGGATACTGGATTCGATTCACCGATTACATTTCGGGTTGCGGACAGTAATGTTGTGACCTTTGACGATGGCGTCGTAGGTAACTCGTACGTGCGTTTAGAGTTGTCGACGTCGAATGGATTGCTGAATGTACTTCATACTTCGGGTTTGACATTCGCAGAAGGCACCGCGAATGACGCTTCCCGAATTGTCTTATACGGATCGGAAAGTAGGCTGAATCAGGCGCTTGAAGATCTGACCTTTACGCCCAACAGTGGCTTCTATGGAACAGCCGACATCTCCGTTGTGGCTGAAGTCAATGCCTCGGTCCGTGGCGATTATGGTTTCGAAGACGGAACCGCCAATGATTCGAGCCATTTTGCCAATCATGGAACGATCGATGCAGGCGTCGCATCTGTCGATGGTGAACGTGGCAACGTGGCGCGTTTTGACGGTACACAAAGTGTTTCCATTCCAACGAACTTTAACCAAGGTGAGAGCCTCTCACTGACAACGTGGGTGAAGTTTGAAAGTGGTGGAGACCAGGAGCTGGTTTCGATCGGTGAAGGTTTGCGTTTAACGCAGTTGCCGGAGGCTGATGGTGGCTTGTCGGTTCTGTTCATGCGACCCGCTGCCTATGACGGATCGGTATATCAGCAAGTCGCGTCGAATATCGTTTTGCCCGAGGGCGAATGGCACCACATTGCATTCACGTTTGACGACGGCGAACAGCGGCTTTATGTCGATGGGGTTGCCGTCGCAACAAGTTCTCTCTTGGGTTCGATCGAGTATTCGACATCAGATACGATATTCGGAGCAGACCCTAACGACGCGGGACGTGGTTTTGTTGGAATGCTGGATGATGTACAGGTGCACGGAAGTGTCTTGAGTGCCGAGGAAGTCGCGTCATTGTCCATTGATGCGGGAACGGTTTCCGGGACTTTGCAGGTAAATGTCGCTGCTCCGCCACCGACGGCTGTCGGCGATCTTGCCGACGTCGACGAAGGGGAATCTGTGACCATTGCTCTCACGAGCAATGACGTGCAGACTTTTGCTGCGATCGACGGAAGTAGTATTGCAATCACATCGGGGCCCTCACACGGTACGCTCATCATCGCGACAGATGGAAGCGTCGAGTACGTCCACGATGGAAGTGAAACGTTGGCTGATTCATTCAGCTACACCATTAAGGACATAGACGATCGCGTTTCCAATGTCGCAATCGTCGATCTCACGGTGACGGCAATTAATGATGTGCCCGATGCTCATGACGATAGTTTTTCGCTTGTAGAGGGGCAAACGCATTTGCAGTCGGTGAGCGTTTTTAATAACGACATCGACGACGACGGCCCCTCGGCGATAGGTACTGTTGTGGATGGACCAACCAGCGGCACTTTGAATTGGAATACCGATGGTACGTTTGAGTACATTCACGATGGAAGCGAAACGACAACGGATGAGTTTACGTACACCATCGACGATGGTAACGGTGGAGTCGGTCAAGCTACGGTTCTGATCGACATTGTTCCGGAGAATGACGCGCCAGTAGCCAATGATGATGAAAAGGTAGCGACGGCAATGAGTCCGCTTACCATAAGTGCGGCAGAGCTGCTGGCGAATGATACCGATTCAGAATTCGACAGCACGAGTATTCTGGTTCTAAATCAACCTCTCAACGGCTCGGTGACCGTGGATGGTGCTGGCGATATTGTTTATCTGGCGGCAAGTGGTTTCTCGGGTGTTGACACGTTCACTTACGTGATTACGGACGGTGTTGACGTCAGCGATCCCGCCACGGTAACGGTGACTGTCGAGCTTCCACCACCGCCGCCTTCGGCACTAATTACGGACTCCGAGTCGAGTGCCGAATCGTCCGGTGAGGATCTCAGTGATGATGATTCGTCCTCGGGCGTTGGCGGTACCGACTTAACAGGAGCAGGCGGACTGGGCGATGAAGAAGACGACGTGATTGCACCACCACCACGGGCTGAGTCTGGTAACGCTGATGTTGTGGTGATTAGTCGCTCGGATTCGGACTTCTCGGTTGATGTGAATGGCAGTGAACTATTGAGCAACCTTGGACTCGTTGTCCGTCGATTGACCGACGCGGCTCCGGACTCTCCAACGATTGTCATTGATTTTGTTGCACAGCTGCTTCAGTCCGATGTGCCGTTGTCACAATCGCTTGTTGGATATGAGCTGACCCGAGCCGCTGATACGCTCGGCGAAGAATTGGATTCGGAACTGATTCACGACCAGATCGTCGTCGGTGCCATTGTTGCGACGTCAGCGACACTGTCTCTGGGAGGCCTGTACTGGGCTTTGCGGTTCGGTTATCTGGCAGCAGGCCTGATCGGATCAGTGCCGGCTTGGAAGGCGCTCGATCCATCGACTTTGGCAGCCATTCTTGAGAATGATGGCGACGAAACCATCGAAGACGTTCTGGCTGGCGTCTGATTGTGGATTTTAATGGGTGCTTATGTGCCTTTTATTGTCTATATCTCGTTCTGTAGGCATTTTGTTGCACATTAAAGGTTGACCCGTCTCTGCTTGATGGTACAATGTTTTAGTGTAATATTGTGCACTTTTAGTGCCTTAAAGGTTCCTTAGAGGCAAAGAAATGCCCTTAGATTTTACCGCAATGAGTGAAGAAATGATTCTGCAGGAGCTGGGTCAGCGCCTGGAGCGCGAAAGGCTCAATCGTGACGTCACTCAGCAAGAGCTCGCCAACCAATCAGGGGTATCATTGCGGACCATCAAAAATGTGGAATCCGGACGTGGATGTGGCGTGGCAACGCTGATCGGCATTCTTCGCGGTTTAGGGATGCTGAATCGACTGGAACAACTATTGCCCGAAACACCCATAAGTCCCATTCAATTAGCAAAACTCAAGGGCCGGGAAAAGAAACGCGCGTCGGGAAGGCGCAAAAAGACATCGCAACCAACTCAGGTTCGCGAATCGCAGTGGAAATGGAATGACGAGTAACCACCATGTCGGAGTTTGCCGAAGTCGTTTTATGGGATACTCCCGTTGGTGTTATTGCATGGAACAGCGACCGGTCGTTGGCCAGTTTTGAATACACCGACGATTTTCGGCGCAGCGGCATCCAATTGGCTCCGCGCATGATGCCGTTGGGCTCGAGGATCTATCAATTCCCCGAGCTCAACCGCGATTCGTTCTACGGGATGCCGGGCATGATTGCTGACAGTTTGCCTGACAAGTTCGGCAACATGCTCATTGACCAATGGTTAGCACGCACGGGACGGGATGCCAGAAGTTTTACACCCATCGAACGGCTCTGTTACGTCGGGCAGCGGGGCATGGGGGCGCTTGAGTTCCGCCCTGCCCTTCGCAAAGCCAATGACGCCTCTCGAACGCTGGCAGTGGATCACTTGGTCGAACTGGCCAATCTCGCGTTGCAACAAAAAACGCGACTGCATACGTCGTTCGGAGATACGGATGAGGAATCTCTCGAAGCGATGCAGGACATTCTCCATGTTGGAACCTCGGCTGGTGGCGCTCGAGCCAAGGCCGTCGTTGCCTGGAATCGTGAGACTCAGGAGATACGCTCAGGACAGATCGCCGCGCCGGATGGTTTTACTTATTGGCTGCTCAAATTCGACGGCGTGACCGGCAATCGAGACAAAGAGCTGGATGATCCCATGGGGTACGGGCGGGTTGAGTACGCCTATTATTTGATGGCAACGGCTGCGGGAATCGACATGAGCCGCTGTGAATTGCTTCATGAGAATGGTCGCAGCCACTTCATGACGGAGCGATTTGATCGCCTGGCCGGGGGGAAAAAAGTCATGATGCAATCCCTTTGCGCTTTGGGACATTTTGACTTCAATCGCGCCGGAGCCTACGGTTACGAGCAAGCGATACAGCTTGCTGAAGAATTGGGGACGACACCTGACGAGCGACGGCAGTTGTATCGTCGTATGGTGTTCAACGTGGTCGCTAGGAATCAGGACGACCATACCAAGAACATTGCATTTCTCATGGACCGCAGTGGACAATGGCGATTATCACCCGCTTTTGACGTCACGTTCAGTTACAACCCCGACGGCCAGTGGACGAGCCAGCATCAGATGACCGTCAACGGCAAGCAAGACGGATTGACGTTGGATGATTTGCTTGCGGTTGCCAAGAGATTCAAAGTCATTGGGGTGCGTCGTGGGAAATCCATACTGGCTGAAATTGTATCCGCGGTAGAACGCTGGTCGGAATTTGCGGAAATCGCCGAAGTCCAAGCGTCTTGGCAAGCGGAGATTGCCGGTCATCATCGTCGATTCTAGACGAATCGTTGAGGGCGACGTTTTCCGATGGACTCGCTTGCTCGGTAGCCACACGATAAATTTAGGCTTCCACATTGCATTGATCAATTCTCATGACAGCCGAGTCTCTCCCGTGAATCTACAGATTGTCACGCCCGCGCGAATCGCGTTTCTTGTTTTGATCGTTGCTGCGAGCGCGCATGGGCAATCAAATCTAGCCAACCCACGGGTCCAGTCGCCGGATGGTCGGTTGAACCTAAGTCTTGGAATCAGTCAGGCAGGTCAACCGACTTTTCAAGTCGCTCGAGACGGACGAGCGATCATCTTGCCAAGTCGCTTGGGCGTGCGCTATGCACAAAGCGAAACGCCGACGACATGGAAGTCCCTGGTCACAAAAAGTCACGGGTATCACTACGGTATCTGGGAACCCGTGTGGGGCGAACGGTCGCAAGTCGTCAATCGCTATCATAGCGCTACGATCGGTCTGAGCCCTGAAACTCAGGACGAAGATGCGCCCCCAATGGAGATCGAGCTTCGAGCCTACAACGAGGGAGTCGCTTTTCGCTACATGATCCGCGCCCCGCGACTTCGCATTGCCAGCGAGGCCACCGAGTTCCGTTTCGCGGGCGACCATCCCGTTTGGGCTGTCTCTTCAGCTCAGGGGAAGTACTCCCAAGTCGCGCTCAGCCAGTTGAAGCATCCGGTGGAACGCCCCTGTGTTCTGGAGGCCAACGATGGTCAGTTTATTGCGATCGCAGAAGCCGGTTTGGTGGACTATGCGAGAATGCGACTGAGACGTTCCAAGGATAAAGAGAATACGCTCGCGGCGGTTTTGCATAACCAGGACAAGGCGCTACCCGTCGTTTATGACTCGCTGCCGCACGGGGTATTGAAGACGCCTTGGCGAGTCATCATGGTCGGCGACTCACCGGGTGAATTGCTTGAGAACAACGATTTGTTACTAAATCTGAACGCACCCTGCAGAATCAAAGACGTGGACTGGATTAGACCCGGCAAAGTCATTCGCGAGGTGACGTTGTCCACCCAGGGCGCGAAAGCCTGTGTCGACTTTGCGGTAAAGTATGGAATGCAGTTCATCGAGTTCGATGCCGGTTGGTACGGTCCAGAACGCGACGCGAATTCGGACGCAACCACCGTATCCAAACGTGGGCTCGATCTTCAAGAAGCCCTCGACTACGCGAAGCAGAATGGTATCGGCGTCATCGTGTATGTGAACCGACGTCACCTCGAACGACAGCTCGACGAGCTGCTTCCCCTTTACAAACGTTGGGGGATCGCCGGAATCAAATACGGCTTTGTGCAGCATGGTTCACAAAAGTGGACTGCATGGATGCATGACGCCATCCGCAAGACAGCGGACCATGAGATCATGGTCGACGTTCATGACGAATATCGAATGAGCGGCTGGCAACGCACTTATCCCAATTTCATGACAGCCGAAGGCATCGGGGGAGATGAGACACGTCCGTCGCACGAGCAGGTGTTAACCAATCTCTTTACACGGATGCTTGCATCGCCCGCGGATCATACCTTCTGCTATTACAACCGTTACGTTGATGCGACGAGTTCCCATGCCAGCCAGCTTGCCAAGATGGTTTGCTTCTTCAGCCCCTGGCAATTTGTGTTCTGGTACGACCAACCCAAAAACGCGCACGACGAATTGGAATTGCAGTTCATCAAACAGTTACCAACGACTTGGGATGACACCCGAGTCATCGAAGGCAAGATTGGATCGTACGCAACCATTGCCCGCCGAAAAGGCGATGACTGGTTCGTGGGATGTTTGAACGCCGGAGAAGCGAGACCGTCAGAGATCCCTCTCGAGTTTCTGAATGCCGATACAACCTACGTGGCAGAAATTTACCGTGACGACGAATCGGTTGCGAGTAAAACGCATGTAGGCATTGAGCGAAGACAAGTCGACTCGACGACCATCATCAATGTCGATTTGGCGGCTCCCGGCGGCATGGCGATGAGGATTGTGCCGCAGTCGTCGGAACGAGAATCACGTCGAAACCAGTAATTTCTCAACGGGATGGTGTTCTTCGACTCCCGTAAGCCGAAAATCTAATCCGCGAAAGCGGAAGGTCAGCCGCGTGTGATCCAGACCCAGGCAATGCAGGATTGTCGCCTGCAAGTCGGAAACATGCACGCCATCCGAGACCACGTTGAAGCCTAGCTCATCCGTTTCGCCGAGCTGGATGCCGGCTTTGATACCGCCTCCGGCGAGCCACATGGTGAATGCTTGGGGATGGTGATCGCGTCCATTGCTGCGACCGAGTGCCGCACTGGCTTCGACCATCGGAGTCCGGCCAAACTCTCCGCCCCAGATAACCAGCGTATCATCGAGTAACCCACGCATCTTCAAATCGCGAATGAGTGCCGCGCTGGCTTGATCGGTTTGGCGACACTGGCCACGCACGCCGCCTTCGACGTCACTGTGATGATCCCACCCGGAGTGGTAAACCTGAACAAAGCGTACACCACGTTCGATCAACCGCCTCGCCATCAAGACATTGTTGGCATAGCCGCTCTCCCCTGGCTTGGCTCCATACAGATCAAGCGTCTTTTGATCCTCGTCGGCGAAATGCATCAATTCCGGTGCGCGTGCTTGCATACGAAATGCCATTTCGTAAGCATTGATGCGAGTCTCAATTTCCGGGTCGCCTATCTCGTCCAGTCGCTGTTCGTTCAGTTTTCGTATCAGATCCAACGACTCACGCTGTGCCCGCACGTCATACCCTTTCGGGTTGGACACGTGCAGGATGGGATCCCCCTTGCTGCGGAAAGATACCCCTTGGTGCACTGACGGAAGAAAGCCATTATTCCACAGCGCCGTGCCACCGCTCACGCTGCCGCCACTTTGGAGGACGACGAATGATGGTAAGTCATTGGCGACGCTACCCAAACCATAACTTAACCACGACCCCATGGCGGGACGTCCGGGGACTCCGCTACCTGTGTTGCAGAACAGTTGAGCCGGTGCATGATTGAAGTGATCCGTGTGGACGGACCGGACGATCGCAATGTCATCGACGACTTGTGCCAGATGTGGCAGCATTTCGGACAATTCAGCCCCGGATTGCCCATGCCGCGAAAAATTGAATCGTGGCCCCAGCACGGCAGCGTCGGGTTGGATGAACGCATAGCGCTGACCTTTGATCACCGAGGGAGGAATCGGTTTGCCTTCCAATGCTTTCAATTTGGGTTTGTAATCAAACAACTCCAGTTGGCTGGGTGCGCCGCCCATGAACAAGTAGATAACTCGTTTGGCTGTCGGCGCGAAATGGGGTTGCTTGGGAGCAAAGGGGCTGGACGAATCTGCAAATGCTGAGCCCGTTGTTTTACCAGCGAGCAACGACGCAAGCGCGATCTTTCCCAATCCGATTTTGCAGTCGTGGAAGAAGTGGCGTCGATTCTGATTCATGGCTTGGTAATAACCTCATCCAGATTCATGACGGCTCGGGCAGTCATCGTCCACGCGGCTTGCTCAGACGAGTGGGTCTTGGCAATCTGTTGCGAGTCTAACTCGCCGTCGTCCAGTCGTTGGACTTGCTGTTGGTAGAAATCGACGATACCGTCGACTTCTTCGGCCGTCGGTGGCCTGGTCAACAAACGCCGGAGTACCAACGTGGCAATGTCGATGTCGTTCGTCCCTTCCTGCATCGCAAGTTTGGCGAGTGCCTCTGCCATCTCAAGATACATGGGATCATTGAGTAAAGTCAGCGCTTGTAGTGGCGTATTACTGCGATCGCGACGCGCGATACAGTTTTCGCCCGACGGAGCATCGAAAAGAGCGTAAGCGGCAAACGGAGCGGTCCGCTTGCTGAATGTGTACAGCGAACGACGGAAGCGGTCTTCTCCCTGCGATGACGCCCAGCCTGGATTTCCGTAGGTGACTTTGACAACAATTTCTGGTTGCGGCGGACGTACGCTCGGGCCGAACATCTTGGATGACAACAAACCACTGGCGTGTAGCATCACATCACGGACCGATTCACCGCTCAAGCGATGCCGCGGTCCGCGCGCCAACCATTTGTTGGTCGGGTCGGTTTGGCGATCTTCCAACGCACTGTTGGATTCTTGTCGATAGGCTGCGCTGGTGACAATCCGTCGATGCAGTCGTTTCATCGACCAGCCGTCGTCAATCAACTCGCACGCCAACCAATCCAGCAGTTGAGGATGTGACGGTGATGGCGACTGAGTCCCAAAGTCACCACTCGTTTTAAGAAATCCATCCCCGAAAAACTCTTGCCACGCGCGATTCACGGCGACTCGAGCTGCCAATGGATTTTCGCGACTGACCAGCCAACGGGCGAGTTGCAAGCGATTTGTGATCGCTTGCTCGCCGTCTTTCTTGAGGAATTGCGGAACATCTGGCGTGACGGCTTCTCGTGGGCTGAGGTACTCTCCGCGATGATGACGGTGCGTCGGTCGACGGTTATCGTCGGGGCGTTCCTGCATCACCATCGTGGCAGGGAAGGCTTCGAGTTGCTTTCGCAGCTTCGCGATCTTCTCGTGGGCGTCGGCCAGCTCGGTAGCGACAGTCAGGTAGAAGGCGAAGACTTGCTCTCGTTCGCTTGCGTCCATCTCAGTTTTGGCT
>CAYYHV010000154.1:0-3126 GCA_964471695.1 uncultured Pirellulaceae bacterium | reverse complement strand
GCTCGAAGAGGTGATCGCATCAGGCTGGCAATCGTTCGAACAGCATCTCGATCTTCAGACGCCCGGGTTTCTCTATGGGATGGGCAAGATTCAGGACTAGCTGATGAGGTTCGCCTTCGCGCTGGGCTGTGGACCATCCCGTCGACCCTTTGTTATCCAGTACATTTTTCGCGACTCCATCACCGCTGCCGACGGCAATCATTCCGTAACTCCTTGAAGGAGCAATGAAGGAAACCGGCACGCCTTCGAATTCTCCGGTTAGCTCACTAAGAAAGAAATCGCCTTTGCGTCCCTCATAGTAGGCGCGGCCTGGCCCGCGGGCGGGCAGTCGATCGTCAGGTAAGGCTTCCAAGCGAAGCGCGGTTAGCGGAAACTCCAAGTCACTTGAACTGAGGTCAAACTCGAGTTGGTATACGTCGCGTTTGGTAACGTCGCCACTCGAAAACACGGCCCCGTCGGGCTCAAGCGTCAGCTTGGGTAAGTTGGACTTCATTGATGTCGGGCGTATCGTGCGCCAGTCACGTACGGAGGTGCGTTGCTGGGCCAGCCAAGCCGCGAATTTCTGTTCGAGATGTTCCTCACGGCGTTGCGCTTCCGTTCCATCTCCGTCACCAGGTGGAAACCGATTGGCAAGGTCGGCTGTGAGTGATTTGATTCTTCTCTCGATCTGAAGTCGACGTTTCAGAACGCTTGGTGGCTTGAGGAAGAGATCCGGCTCATCGGCGTTGTTGAGCAAGGCAAACAGTCGATAGTAGTCCGTGTGGGTTATTGGGTCATACTTGTGGGTATGGCATTGGGCGCAACCAGTTGTTAGCCCCAGCCACACGGTGCCCGTTGTTGCGACACGATCGACGACTGCGTAAAACCGATACTCAAGTGGGTCGATCCCACCCTCTTCATTCAGCATGGTGTTGCGATGAAATCCGGTCGCGACCAACTGGGATTCGGTAGGGTTCGGCAACATGTCGCCGGCGAGCTGTTCGATGGAGAATTGATCATAGGGCATGTCATCATTGAGCGCTTTGATAACCCAATCACGATAAGGCCAGATAGATCGTTCCCGATCCTTTTCGTAGCCATTGGTATCTGAGTATCGCGCCAAGTCCAACCATGGTCGCGCCCACCGTTCCCCATATCGCGGCGACGCGAGAAGTCGATCAACAAGGTTCTCGTACGCGTCGGGATTCGTATCGCTGGCGAAGGCTTCGGCTTGTTCGAGAGTCGGCGGCAGTCCAATGAGGTCCAGATAGACTCGACGAGCCAGCGTGTACCGATCCGCGGCGACAGACTGCTTGAGGTTTGCGGCATCCAATCTCTGGAGGACGAAGGCGTCGATTGCGTTGCGAACGATACCACGTCCCTCGACTTTAGGAACCGTTGGACGTTTGGGAGCCACAAAAGCCCAATGATCGGCGTAGGCCGCGCCTTGGGCGATCCATTCGCGAAGGAGTCGTTTTTCCTGATCCGTCAATTTTTTGTGCGAGTCGGGCGGCGGCATTACGAGTTCGGCATCATTGGAGTCGATGCGTTGGATCAATTCGCTATCCGCTGGGTTCGATGCCACGATTGCGCCCTGATCGATTGCGGACTCGCGTTGGTCCAATCGCAAATCGGCGGCGCGGGCTTGTTCGTCGGGTCCATGGCAAGCGAAGCAATTGGCGGCGAAGATGGGACGGATGTCGCGACCATAATCGATGGTGTCGGCTGCCAGCTGCGATGTGCTTAAGGCCGCGAGGAATAGTAGAATTCGGTAGAGCCTAGGCATGAAAATATCCGTAACGTCCATCGGAACCGTCTATTGTGACACGCCGCGCCAGTCGTGTCTTGCTCGATTTTGCCTTCGCGACTCGCCATTTCGTCGCAATTTGGAGTATTTTATCGCGTTTGGAAGAAATCGTGTCACCGAGTCCCGTCGCAGCCACACATACCTTTAGCACAGGAGATAAGTTATCGGCGACCAATTATGAGCGACACCGTACGCAACACCGTCGAAGAGTTTCAAAATGGCGACCGGACAGCGTTTGCTGCGCTGGTTCGCCATTATCAAAACTTGGTGACTTCGACGGCTTTGGCTGAAACCGGAGACTTTCAACGCAGCGAAGACATCGCTCAGCAGACATTCTTGTTGGCTTGGCAGAAGCAGTCGGAGTTGCGCGACCCAGATCGGTTTGGCGGCTGGTTAAGGGGTATTGCCCGCAATCTGGCTCGCAATGACCGACGACTGAAGACCCATGCAAATCGTCGTTCGATGGAATCGGTACCTGAACCTTCGACGGAAGTGACGCCCAGTAACTCGACGTCACAATTCGAACAGAACGAATTGTTATGGTCGACTCTGGAGCAGATTCCCGTGGAGTATCGCGAGCCGATGATCTTGTTCTATCGAGAAGAACAGTCGGTGCGGAACGTCGCAACCATGCTTAACTTGAGCGAAGCCGCCGTGAAACAGCGACTTCGACGAGGCCGAGAAATGCTGCGTGAAGAAATTCGCACGATGGTCGAAGACTTGTTTTACGAAACGCGCCCTTCGGCGGCTTTCTCAGCAGGTGTGATGGCTGCAATTCCCACGTCGGCTGTGACAGGAACGACTGCAGCCAAAACAAGCATACTTTTCGGAGTCAAAGCAATGTTCACGAAATTACTCGCAGTTGCGTCGGCTGGTGCGATTGTCGGAGTGCTCGGTGGACTGGTTGGCGTTCTTGGGGGAATCGCTGGCGCGTGGGCCGGAGTCCGAAGTGGCATCAAGAATGCTACGTCCGAGGAAGAGAAGCAGTTGCATAAGCGATTGTTCTTAGAATTGATCGTCTTGTCCGTCGTGTATTTCATGGTGATGCTGTGGGTGACATTCCAATTTCAATCCAGAGGGTTGGCCGTTACCGCCGTCTATGTTGGCATCTTGATGACACTTATTGGTCGATTTTCGCGCAGGCAACAGCGGCTGCACAAAGTCCATGGGCAACCGGCCTATGTCCGTGACTTCAAGCCACAACCCGTTTCGAGAATGGCAATGCGACTGAATACACTCGGTGCAATCGCGGGCATCACCAGTTGGTTAGTGATCTACGCCTTTGTTCGCTATTCACCGATCGTAGCCAGTATCGCGCTTCTCGGGTGGCTGGTGCATGC
>CAYYHV010000153.1:12556-15569 GCA_964471695.1 uncultured Pirellulaceae bacterium | reverse complement strand
GGTTGTAGTCGTTCTGTCCACTCTCACAGGCTTCATGATGTTCGTTGATCGCGGACCGCATTGTTTCGCCATGAATAAACTTCATCACGTAGTATGGCCGTCCGTCGCGATAAACACCGCGCGCGTAAACCGGAACGATACCTGGATGTTCCAGACGTGCGGTGACTTCGGCTTCGAGCGTAAAACGATTGCGATTGTGAACGTCGCCGACAAACTGATCGCGAATTTCTTTCAAGGCGACGTTGCGCCCGAGTTGCCGATCCTTGGCAAGGAAGACTTGTCCTAGTCCGCCTTCTTTGTGCAGCCTCAGGATCTCAAAACGATCATCGGCTTCGGGTTGGAGTCGCCCGGCTCCACTGGGCTGAATTCTGCCAAAGTCCATTCCGATGGTCTTGTTGTGGACGTCGGCATCAGTCCCAGAATCGGCTTCGACACGCTTTTCGCGAATTTTGACGAGGTGCTCGATGGCCCGCTGTTGCGTCGGTTCGATGTCGAGAACGTTCGCCAGTAGTTCACAATCGCCATTCGCAATACCCTTCATTGCGTCGATGATTTGATCTTTCGAAGCGGCTCCTAGTTGGAGTGCCAGTGCGCAGTAGAGAACATCGTGCCTGTGTGTGTTCGTCATGCCGGGCCAGTTCTGGGGTTCGAGCGTTTTTGTTGCCTCGCGAATGAGACCACGTCGCGGGCTGTCGACAAGTATATCGAAGAATCGTACGGAGCTGAGTTGGGATGAGAATCGTAGACGGCAGTCGGATACGTTCTTTCATCGCAATCGGTTGAATTTGACGATTGCGACAGGATCCTGTTAGGCAAAACCTTTAATATATAATTGAAGTCTTAACCACATTGGCCACCTTGGTGTATCGAGATGATGATGGCTCCGAACAATTTACTCCGAAAGTTTCTGGCGAGCGTGCTGATCCTCGTAGGTTGGGGAACGCCATCGGTGCTCGGAGAACTGCCCAATATCATCGTGATTCTGGTGGATGATATCGGGGCTGAGTGTTTCAATTCTTACGGCGGCGTCTCCTATGTCGCCCCCAATATCAATCGGCTGGCAGCGGAAGGGATGCAGTTCAATAACTTTTACAGCCAGCCAAAGTGTACGCACACCCGCATGGAACTGCTGACTGGAAAGTATAATTCTCGCAACTACGTTGGTTTTGAAACCATGGGGACGCCTCAGTTTTCAATTGCCGACTTGTTGACGTTAGCGGGATACAAGACTTGCGTCGTGGGGAAGTGGCAGCTTGGGTACCCGTTTATCGCGGAAGATCCGAGGGTGGAAGTGACTCCTCAGCATGTTGGATTTTCCGAATCTCATTTGTGGGTCGATTTCGCAGCGGGCTTGGCAAATTTTTTTGATGGTGCCGTTGTCCATTCCAATCGGCATTTTTCGATGCCGCGCGACGCACGCATCTCGGCTCATCGCCAAGGCTATGGTCCCAATATTATGAATCGTCTGGCACTGCGGTTTATTGAAGAGAATCACGATAGTACTGCCCCGTTCTTTTTGTACTACTCAATGCGTCTGCCGCACGGTCCCTTTTGTCCACCGCCTGGCCATGCTGACTTTCCGGCTTGGGAAGAAGACGACATCAAGTACTTTCCAAGTATGGTTACCCATATGGACAAGTTGGTGGGGCGGGTACTCGATAAGGTGAGTAGCCTCGAGATCGAGGACAACACGTTGATTATCTTTCTTAGCGACAATGGCACCAATCGACGCATCTCCAGTCAACTTTCCGACGGAACGGTTGTGAACGGTGGCAAAGGGAAGCCGAATGTGCGTGAGGGGATGCACGTTCCGTTTCTTGCCAAATGGGATGGGAAGATACAAGCGGGAAGTCAATCGAATGCTATTGCTGATTCGACGGACTTGATGGCGACGATTGCTGATATCACCGGGGTCGATACACCCGCCGGTATGGATGGGAAGACCTTGTACGACGACATGCAGCAAATTCCCGGTCCTGACAAATGGCGGCGATATTCGCATTATCCGCGGCACTTTGACATCACGGATGTCACGACGGCTGCCTTCACGCGGCAGTTCAAATTGCATCGCAAATCCAACGGTGTGGAACGTTATTACGATATTTTGGCCGATCCGTTGGAGGCGAGTCCATTGAACACGAATCAGCTGACCGGGCAACAACAAACGGTGTACGACAAATTGCGAGACGTTGTGACTCGATACGATACGATTGGTAACGAGTTCGACGACCAGTAGCCGTTGGATCAGGACCGTCACGGTTTTGAATGAGGATAACCGTGCACGGCGCCAAGGCGGAAAAGTCTCAACGAAAATCGGGTTCCAAGAATGGAACCCGATCGAAGATTTCTACGTTGAATTCGACTTGCAGTGACTATTTCAGGGCTGCAGCGATATCCGATTTTGGGAAGGCTCGGCCCGCGTACTGTGCGACGGGACCCAATTGCTCTTCGATGCGAAGCAGCTGGTTGTACTTGGCCATACGATCGGATCGTGATGCCGAGCCGGTCTTGATCTGACCGGTTGAAAGCGCCACGGCAAGATCAGCGATGGTGGCGTCTTCGGTTTCGCCACTTCGATGGCTGGTAACACTACTGTAGCCGGCTCCACTGGCGAGCATGATTGCGTCGATTGTTTCGCTTAAGGTTCCGATCTGGTTCACTTTGATCAGAATGCTGTTGGCGATGCCTTCGTCGATGCCGCGTTGCAATCGTTCGGTGTTGGTGACGAATAAATCGTCTCCGACCAACTGAACTTTGTCCTTCACCTTATTGGTGAGCATCTTCCAGCCTTCCCAATCGTCTTCGCTACAACCATCTTCGATGGAGCAGATGGGATAGTTGTCCGCCCAATCAGCGAGGAAATCGACCATGCCAGCCGAATCCAGATGCTTACCGTCGATGGCGTAGGTGCCTTTGTCCGAGTCGTAGAATTCTGTGGCAGCCACGTCCAACGCGATCCAGACTTGTTCGCGTGGCTT
Organism: uncultured Pirellulaceae bacterium; assembly: GCA_964471695.1. Taxonomy (GTDB): domain Bacteria; phylum Planctomycetota; class Planctomycetia; order Pirellulales; family Pirellulaceae; genus CAYYHV01. The sequence goes on along the minus strand of CAYYHV010000153.1, from coordinate 12,591 downwards.
GTATCCGGCTTGCTCAATCGCCTGCATGATCAAGT
>CAYYHV010000153.1:0-12546 GCA_964471695.1 uncultured Pirellulaceae bacterium | reverse complement strand
CTCCACAGCGCAGCGCGTCGCTGAACGAGTCAAAACCGAGCGGCATGACCATGAATTCCTGTACGTCTACGGAGTTATCGGCATGCTCACCGCCGTTCACGATATTCATCATCGGAGCGGGTAGCAGTCGAGCCCCAGCTCCGCCGAGGTATCGGTAGAGCGGTTGCTGGGTATAGTCGGCGGCGGCTTTGGCAACGGCCAACGAGACTCCGAGCAACGCGTTGGCTCCAAGGTTTTTCTTGTTGGGTGTGCCGTCGAGTTCGAGCATGCGATGGTCGACAGCGATCTGGTCTGTCGCGTCCCAGCCGATGAGTTCTTCGGCGATGGTTGTGTTGATACTCTCAACGGCTTTTGATACGCCTTTACCCATAAAGACGCCCTTGTCGCCGTCGCGAAGTTCCCATGCTTCATGGGCTCCGGTACTGGCTCCACTGGGAACAGCGGCTCGGCCAAATGACCCGTCCATCAATGCGACGTCGACTTCGACCGTTGGATTGCCGCGACTATCAAGGATTTGGCGACCGTGGATATGGGTAATCGTACTCATTTGGATTCACTTCTGCTCATTGTTCGTGTCATTCGTATTATCGCTATCAGAGGTGAGTGATAGCATTACCGAATCGGCTATTTTGACGCATCTCAGGCCGGTTGAATAGAGCAGGCGGCTAATCAACGCCGTTGATGTCTAGTTTGGGCTGGTGCTTGAAACGCTATCGTTGTTGCGTCAGGAACATGCGAGTCTTACATTGCGGGTTGGGCGATCCGGCTGGATCCCCTCGCGTATAAGGAATAATTGATTGGGTTCGTTACGGAGGATGGGTTGATGAAGATTGTTTTAAATGCGATTTGTTTGGCTGCAGTGATGTTCGTGGCCGCGTTGGCTCAACCGACGCTCGCCCAATCGTCGGCGAGACAAGCCGCGATGGCCAAAGGCGACCTTCGCGTGGTGGTGAAAACGACCAAAGGCGAAATCCACGGAGTCCTTTTTGCGACCAAGACTCCAGTGACGGTGGCCAATTTCGTGAATCTTGTGGAACGCAAATTTTACGACGGCATGGTTTTTCACCGTGTGATTCCGAACTTTATGGTGCAAGTCGGCGATCCGCTCAGTAAGGATCCACGGATGGAGGCACGTTGGGGAACCGGCGGACCTGGCTACAAGTTTAATGACGAAATTGTGCCAGCCCTCAAACACGACCGACCTGGAATTTTCTCGATGGCCAACGCCGGCAAAAATCGACTGACCGGAGCCGGAACGAACGGTAGTCAGATATTTATCACACACCTTGCGACTCCGTGGTTGGACGGAAAACACACTGTTTTCGGCAATGTCGTCAAAGGTCAAGAAGTCGTGAATAAGCTTGCCAAAGGCGACAAGATTCTTCAGGTCCAGATTTTGGACGATACGAAGCCGCTCAAGCAGAGTCAGGCGAAGCAGATTGCCGAGTGGAATAAGGTATTGAACGTTAAATACCCCGTCGCGAAAGCCGCCGGCTCGGCGACTCGCTAGTTGCTCCGATCGTGCCGTTTGTCTGGATTCGCGAAAGAATGCAGGCTTTCAGGCGAAAACAGCAAGCCCGACGCAAACGCGTTGGGCTTTTTTCGTGAAAGTACCACCTCCCGCGATGATACGTCGGAGAGTTAGAATAAGCCCATGTTTACAGGTCTAGTAGAATCCGTCGGAACGATCGTTGAGATAACGCCCCAAAAGGCAGGCGTTCTTCTTGCTGTCAGCAATCCAGAATTGTTCGCCGACGTGGCGATCGGCGACAGTATTTCGATAAACGGTTGCTGTCTGACGGTGGTGTCGATCTCCGATTCCAAAGATGCCGCGTCGTTTGAGGCGGGGACGGAGACACTCAGTCGCACGAATCTCGGCCAGCTTGGAGCGGGTGGGCAAGTGAACCTTGAGAGATCACTTCGCGTGGGCGATCGGATGGGCGGACACTTTGTGACGGGACATATCGATTGTGTCGGCGCCATGAAATCCCGAACCGATGATGGCGATTGGTCGACGATCTGGTTTTCCATTCCTCATCCCTATGGTCGTCATCTGGCATCGAAGGGATCAATCGCGGTTGATGGAGTCAGTCTGACCTTAGTTGATGTCAAGGACGATGCGTTTAGTGTGGCTCTGATTCCGCACACTTTGGACAACACGGTAATTGGTGCGAAATCCGTTGGCGATCCTGTTAATCTGGAAACGGACGTCCTCGCCAAATATGTCGAACAATCCTTGCGATTCAATAACTGAGCCGCCCTGCTTTACTCCGATCGGAACTACGAAATTATGGTTCAGCGTCAAACTGCAACCTTCTTGATGAAACGCTTTTCCGAAGTCGGGATTCAGCCGAATTCACGACACGGTCAAAACTTCTTGATCGATTTAAATCTCGTCGATGTCCTATGGCGAGAAGCCCAAGTCGAATCGTGCGATGTCGTCCTCGAAGTCGGAACGGGGACCGGAGCGTTGACAGGCATGTTGGCCAAGAAAGCCGCACATGTTGTCTCGGTTGAGATTGATCCACAGCTACATCAACTTGCTTCTGAAGAGCTTGTTGAATTTGAGAACGTCACCTTGCTCCATCAGGACGCACTGCGAAACAAAAATAATATTCATGACAATGTGATCCAAGCCGTTCAAAAACGACTGGACGAAATCGAGGGCTCGCGTTTCAAACTTGCGGCCAACCTGCCCTATTGTATTGCGACTCCCATAATTTCGAATTTGCTACTGTCTCCGATGACTCCCGCATCCATGACGGTGACAATTCAGAAAGAATTGGCGGATCGGATTACGGCTAAGCCTCGAACCAAGGACTACAGCGCTCTGAGTATTTGGATTCAGAGCCAGTGTATTGCGTCAACGTTGCGGATTTTGCCACCAACGGTGTTTTGGCCTCGCCCCAAAGTCGATTCTGCGATCATTCAGATTATTCCTGATCCATTGAAGCGAGCCGAGATTCCGGATCTTCCAGAGTACCATAAGTTCGTGCGTTCCCTGTTTTTTCATCGTCGCAAGTTCTTACGCAGTGTGTTGATTGCCGCGTTCAAGGGCGAGCTTGAAAAGCCTCACATTGACGAAATTATGGGTCTGGCATCGATGGGGCCTGAGACTCGGGCCGAAGAATTGCCAGTCCCCAGAATTCTCGAACTATACGGATGTGCTCGGAAAATCAGGCAACGCGTGGCCGAGAGTAGCTAATCTCACTTTCGACCATGCTACGAAGCATTCGAATGTTTGGTACGATGGGAACAATGAGAATCGGAAATAACACACCGCTTATTCAAGAACAATACTCGTGATTCGGTTGGCTATGAAATTCATTGAAATGTCTGGGGCTACTCTCAAGTCGTTGTTGTCGGAAGACGAGATGAAGCCGGAACAGTTGGCTTCGGCAGGTGTTAGTGATGAGAGTATTGTCCGCGTCAACGAGCAAGGCGACATCGAAGTCCGTCGCCCCGATAACTGGGATGTGATTGGCGGATTACTTGGCGACTTTGCCGAACGCATTCGCCGGGGAACCGGTTTTGAGTGGGCTTAGCCCGAAGCGACCGTCAGTGGCGATTCGCAAATGATTCGGGGCTTTACGAACGGTTCACGTTTCAAACAATTATGAACATCTCAGGAAGTGCTTGCACGTCTGGTGGCGGCCGCGGTTTTCAAAACCGTTGGGACTTGCGTAAATCGCTGGTCCGGTGGGTTCGATTCCCATGCACTTCCGTTTTTTTGACGCTTATCTAATACGCACACGCCCGTGCGAATCGGCTGAATTCTCTTAAGCCGACGGGAGTGCATTTGTCAATCACCTGCTGCGAATGAACGCTTTGGTGTTATTGTCTGCCTTGCATACCCAATTTCAATTTTGGAAAAAGTTTTTTTTCGTTGCCATCCGTCCATTGGAGTTCCGCGACTTGCCGCATGGACGTGCATATTGCTTGGGCTTGGAAGTAGTAAATGGCCCCGCGCGCAAGGTTGGGATTTGCAATCGCCCATAGTGCCTGTCGTTCGCAGCATGTAGTACAAGCGGCAAATATCTTCTACGATACCGTGCTTGATATCTGACAGAATTGAATCACCAGCTTTCCGTGGTCGCACGTACGACGCCTGCTACAGGCATTGTCTCTTCGGGCGCAGCATTGGCTGTTAACAGTCTTAGAGGACTTCGTTGTATGGAAACTGATCTTGGTCATGGTGGCGATCAAAATGAACCGTTGGCAATTGTTGGAATGGCCTGCCGACTTCCTGGTGACGTGCGCGATGTAGAGACGTTTTGGGATTTGCTCGCTTCAGGACGTTCTGGAATCATTGAGATTCCCGCGGACCGTTGGAACAAGGAACGCTATTATCATCCCGATACGGCAATCCCCAATAAAATGCATTCCAAGTGGGGCGGCTTCATTGATCAGCTCGATCAATTTGACGCCCGATTCTGGGGGATTTCTCCCCGCGAAGCAGCCCGGATGGATCCTCAGCAGCGTTGGTTGCTTGAAGTCGCTTGGGAATCGATTGAAGATGCAGGAATTGCTCCCAGCAAGTTGAGTAACACGAACACGGGCGTGTTTATTGGCATATCCAGTAGCGATTATGCCCAAATTCAGATGACCAACCATGAAGGTTTGGACGTTCACTCGAATAGCGGTAACACGCTCAGCATCGCTTCGAATCGTATTTCGTACATGCTCGATTTGAAGGGCCCGAGTGTTTCAGTCGACACGGCTTGCAGCTCGTCGTTAGTCGCTATGTCATTGGCAGCTCATAGTATTTGGGACGGAGCCTGTGATGCGGCGCTGATTGGCGGATCGAATGCCGTCCTTGTGCCGTCGACGACGATGGCGTTCAGTAAAGCGACCATGCTGTCCCCCGACGGGCAGTGTTTTGCGTTTGACTCACGCGCCAACGGCTATGTCCGCGGAGAAGGCGCCGGTGCCGTCTACATTAAGCGGCTTTCAGATGCCCAACGCGATGGCGATCCGATCTACGCAGTCATTCGAGCAGCGGTGGCCAACCAAGATGGCAAGACGTCGTCGATGATGGTGCCGGGCATTCCTGGTCAGACGGCGATGCTTGAGAAGGCGTATGAAGAAGCGGGGCTGCCACCAAGTCGTGTTTGTTATGCAGAAGCGCACGGTACCGGAACGCCGATGGGTGATCCTATCGAAGCCACGGCGCTTGGGAATGTTCTTTCTCGCGGACGTCCGGCTGATAGTTGGTGTCTGCTGGGTTCGGTAAAGACGAATGTGGGGCACCTTGAGGCTGGTTCTGGCATGGCTGGCATGATCAAGGCGGCTTTGGTGTTGCAAAAAGACCAGGTACCGCCAAATCTGAATTTCCAGACAGCGAATCCCAAAATCCCGCTTGAGCGACTGCAGCTCAAAGTCTCCGAGGAATTGCAACCGCTGCCGCACGTCGAGGGCCAACGGCCCGTCGCAGCCGTCAATTCCTTTGGTTTCGGTGGAACCAATGCGCACCTTGTGCTCGAAGCGGCTCCATCAAGGATCGGCAACAACGGTTCCGAGCATTCGAACGGTAAACCGGCTAGCCATAAGAAGCTGGACCGGCCTTTTGTGCTGCCGATTTCTGCCCGCGATGATCGTGCGCTTCGGAATTACGTCAAATCGTTTGTGCGCCAGTTGCGAGACACGACTGCTCCTTTGGAAGAATTGTGTTACTCCGCGGGTGAGCGCAAAGAGCACCATCCACAGCGGCTGTCGATTGTAGGACGTGACCACCAGGAGATGCGGGATCGCTTGAGCGGATGGTTGAGCAATCCGGAAGGTTTTCCGCTGACGGTCAACGGCAACGCCAGCACCGACGTCGGCCCGATTACGTTCGTCTTTACTGGTCAGGGCGCTCAATGGTGGGCGATGGGCCAGCAATTGATTGAGCGAGAGCCCATCTTCCGCGAAACGATTCAGAAAATTGACCAGTTGATTTCCAAGCTGGCTGATTGGTCCCTGCTCGAGGAGATGACTCGAGACGAAGTGACTTCGTCGATCAATGAAACCTACATCGCACAACCCGCCATCTTTGGTCTGCAAGTCGCTTTGGTTGAGCTATGGAAATCATGGGGAATCGTTCCGGAGCGAGTCATTGGACATAGCGTGGGCGAAGTCGCTGCTGCTTATTGCGCGGGCATCTACAGCCTTGAAGATGCAGTCACTGTCGTGGTTCATCGCAGTCGATTGCAGCATACGACAGGCGGAAATGGCGGCATGTTGGCTGCCGGTGTTTCAGCCGCTACGGCTCGGAAAATGATTGGCGATCGTGCTGAGCAAGTCGCGATTGCAGCCATCAACAGTCCGACTTTGGTGACGCTTTCTGGCGACACCGCGCCGCTTCAGGAAGTCGCTGACCAACTTGAGGAGCAGGCCAAGTTCTTCCGATGGTTGCCGATCGATTATGCCTTCCACACGCATCAGATGGACCCGATCAAAGACGAGCTGCTAACAGCGCTTGCGGGTATCGATCCTCAACCTGGCAACATTCCGATGATCTCTACTGTCACCGGCGGAGTCTTGCTGGGTGAGAAGCTGGATGCCATGTACTGGTGGCGCAATGTCCGCGAACCGGTACTCTTCGCGACCGGGATGGCGGCTTGTCTGGCAGGCCCCAAGGATGCCAACGACGGCGTATTCCTGGAAATCGGTCCTCACCCTGCGCTGCGATCGTCCATCGAAGATTGCGTGGCGGATCACAATCAAAAAGCCACGGTACTGCACACGCTTCGTCGCAAGACGGACGAATCGGAACAAATTTTGGTGAACCTGGCTGGGTTGCATGGACGTGGGGTACCCATTGATTGGAAAACGGTCAATCAAAGTCACGGCGAACTCGTGCGACTGCCAAGCTATCCGTGGAGTCACGAACAGTGCTGGATCGAATCGGATCTGTCCGTGCAAAAGCGGTTGGGCGATCCGGTGCATCCACTGTTGGGGCTGCGCATTCCCGCGGTTGACCCGACGTGGGAATTTGTCCTCGATCCGCGCTTGTATCCTTACCTGAATGATCACCAGATTTGGAACGGTATCGTTTTTCCAGCCGCCGGGTTTGGAGAAATGGGACTGGCCTTAGCGCAGGAATTGTTCCCTGAGAAACCGCATGTGGTCGAGTCGATTGACATCGACAAGGCGTTGTTTGTCTTTGAAGACAAGCCGGCTACGATCCGAGTCGTGTTTAATCAGACCGACAAATCGTTTTGTATCTACAGTTCGTCCGGCGATCGCCAGGAATGGGAAGTCCATGCGACGGGTTTGCTAGTGACGACTCCCTCGGACACTTCGAGTTCCATTGACCTTGAGACGGTTCGCGGTTCGTTGAGCGAATATATCGATCACGAAAAATACTATTCAGACTTGCTCAACGCCGGCTATGGCTTTGGCCCCAATTTTCGCCAAATTCAGAATGTCTGGACTGAGTCAGGGGAGGCGTTGGCCGAAATCGACGTCCCCGAAGAGCTGCTTGAAGAGATGGGCGATTACCACTTCCATCCAGCAGTTCTGGATGCCTGTTTCCAGGTATTTCGTGCGACTCAATCATTTGGCGACGACATGCCGGATGACTTGATGTTCTTGCCGGCGGCGATCCTACGGATTCGGACTTATTGCGACGACATGCCCACACGACTTTGGGCGCATGCACGTCATCAGCAAGGCGACGCAGAATCGATGAGTTGTGATATCCACGTCTACAACGACTTGGGACAGCGTGTCGCGGACGTTCTTGGATTCCAAGTCGACTTGGCAGAACGTAAATCGGATAGCGACGACATTGAGAATTGTCTCTACCAGTTCGAATGGCAACCGCATCGATTGCGAGGCACCGGTGCAGAGGGTTCGTGCAATTTTAAGTCTACGGATCAACTTGTTGCCGTTGCCAGAGAAGCAGTCCCGGCGCTCTATAAAGAGTATGAGCTTGGCGAGTATTCGCGTGAGTATGTTCCGCGTAGTGCCAAGATCATCGCACAGCATATTCAGAATGCTTTTCTCGAACTTGGATGGAAACCAGTTGTCGGACAGACTTTTGAGTTCGCAGATTTTGCTCGACAACTTGGGATCGTACAACAGCGACGGCAATTGGTAAGGTCGCAGCTGCTGGCACTGGAGGAGCAGGATCTGCTTCGTAAAGTCGGCACGGATACCTGGGAAGTCTTGAGGAATCCCGAATGGAAGTGTCCGCTGGCGGACGTGGCTAAGCTGGAGGAAGATTATCCTCGGCTGGCTGCGACGGAAATTGCTTTGTGCAAGATGAATGGACATCACACGGCAGATATCCTCAGCGGTGTTGTGAACCCAACCGAACTGCTGTTTCCCGGTGGCTCGTCGAAACTCCTGGGCGAATTTTACGTCGAGGCACTCGACTTCCCGGCGCACAATCGGCTGATACCGTTAGCGATTTCCGAGGCGATCAAGGAACTGCCGGCTCGACGCGCACTCCGAGTGTTGGAGATTGGAGCCGGTACTGGTTCGCTCACAAAGCATGTGCTTCCCGTGATGCCGGCGGATCGAACCGAGTATGTATTTAGCGACATTGGTCCCGCCTTCTTGTCGGCAGCCAAGGCGCAGTTCGAAGAGTTTCCGTTCGTCGACTATCAAGTCTTTAACCTTGAAAAGCCTGCAGGCGAACAAGGTTTTGAACCTAACAGTTTCGACCTTGTGTTGGCTTCGGACGTGTTTCACGCGACCAGCCATTTGCGTAAGACCTTTGCTAATGTGCAATCGTGTCTGGCTGAAGATGGCTTGCTGATTTTTATCGAGCCAACACATCGCCGCAGTGGAACCGATGCAATCTTTGGTGGTCTGCCAGGTTGGTGGGCATTTGAAGATTACGATATCCGGCCGGATCACGCGCTGATGGAAACCGATCGCTGGATTTCTTTGTTGGGAGATTGCGGCTACCAGGATGCGACGTCCATTATCGCTACGCCGGATCCTTCCGAAGCAGAGCAAGCGATTCTGCTGGCGCGGGCGCCGAAGTGTGTGGGAACGACTTTCGGTTCGACGGAATCCGAAGGTGCCGATGAGTCCGAGTCGGATGAACCCGAAGTCCAACTGGCTCACGTTGTCATTGGGCCTGCCAGGGAGTTGATGGACGCGTCGATTGAGCGACTCAATGAAGCGGGAGAACGCGCTGTTCGTGTTCGGTTCGGCGAAGCGTATGCCAAGCAATCCGACGTTCAGTTCACGATTTCGCTATCGTCCAAAGATGACCTAATCAAGTTGTTTTCAGACGTCGGTCCTATCGCAACGATTACGCATGTTGCCAGTCTGGAACATCCGAAATCCAGCGACTTGTCCCTCGAATTGCTGGAAACTGCTCAGCAGACGGGTGTCCTGCATGCCATGCGTCTAGCACAGGCCTTGGCGGAGCTCGAACCATCACCGGCTCCTCGGATTTATTGTGTGACGCGGGATGCACAAAAAGTCGTTGAAGCGGATGGTCTGTCGGGATTGGCATCTGCACCGCTCGTTGGCTTCTGCCGCGTTGCCAACTCCGAGCACGCCTTGTTCCGCTGGACCGTGGTTGATTTTGGTGCAACGACATCAGAATTCGAACCGGAAGCGCTCGTGAACGAAATTCTTTTTGGCGACGACGAGTTAGAAGTCGCCTATCGAGAGGATCAGCGATACACAAATCGATTGAAGCGGGTACGTGCGGCCGATTTGCCGCAACGCAAGCGATCCGCCAACACAGATGGCGAACCGCTACCGTATCGATTGCAGATCGACAAACCGGGAACGCTTACGAATCTCTCGCTCAATGAGACGGAACGGACTCAACTGGGACCCGATGAGATTGAGGTTCGCGTTTCGGCTGGTGGTATCAACTTCCGCGACGTGATGAAAGCGTTGGGGATGTATCCGGGGCGACCTGTCGACTTGAAGTGGTTCGGCGATGACTTTGCCGGCATCGTAACTGGCGTAGGAGAGAACGTTACGAATTTCACCGAGGGGGATCGTGTTTCGGGAATGTCGCCGTACTGTTTCCGCACCTACGCTCGTTCGGATTACCGTACAGCCTTTGCGATTCCCGAAGCGATGCCGTTCCAAGGCGCCGCAACGCTACCAACGGTCTTCCTGACGACACACTATGCGATCAATCATCTCGCCCGTATGGAAAAAGGCGAGCGTATTCTGATTCATGCTGCGGCAGGTGGCGTCGGTCAGGCTGCGATTCAGATTTCGCAGTATCTTGGATTGGAAATCTTCGCAACGGCCGGGACCGACGAGAAGCGTCAGTTGCTGCGAGACATGGGTGTAAAGCACATCATGAATTCGCGAACTCTGGATTTTGCCGACGAGATCATGGAAATCACGGACGGCCGCGGAGTCGATGCCGTACTGAACTCGCTGGCGGGACCGTTTGTTCCCAAGAGTGCATCTGTGCTCGCGCCGGTTGGTCGATTCCTCGAAATTGGCAAAGTCGATGTTTACAACAACACGAAGGTTGGCCTGAAGGCACTGAAGGATAACATCTCGTACTTTGTTATCGACTTGGCTCAATGCCTCGAACATAAACGCGAGTTGGTAGGAGCCATGTTTGCCGAGTTGGCTGACCGATTCGAAGCCGGTGACTATCGCCCGCTGACGCATAAGGTCTTCCCGGTCACGGAAGTCGTTGAGGCGTTCCGCTATATGGCTCAAGGCAAGCACGTGGGCAAAAACGTCCTCGATTTTGAATGCGCCGAGATTCCTGTTGGACCGAGTACGCAAGACGGGCGACTGTTCCCGAACGACGCGAGCTACTTGATCACGGGGGGAGCCTCTGGATTCGGATTGGAAGTCGTCAAATGGATGGCTCGTAATGGTGCTCAGAATGTTGTGCTAATGAGCCGTAGTGGACCACGCGATCTCAAGGCGCAGAACGACATCAAGCAGATGCGAGAAGATGGCATTAATGTGGTTGACGCTCGCGGTGATGTGACCAAGCCGGAGGATGTGCGACGGGTCGTCCAGGAGATCAAGGATTCGCTGCCTCCGCTTCGTGGAGTCATTCATGGTGCCATGGTGCTCGAAGACAACTTCCTTGTTGATCTTGATGATGAGCATTTTAATCGCGTCATGCATCCCAAGATGCTGGGCGCTTGGAATCTTCACACGGAAACGCTGGATGCACCACTCGATCACTTCATGAGTTTTTCGTCGTTCTCGTCAGTCGTCGGCGGCACGAAGCAATCGAACTACAACGCGGGCAACATTTTTCTCGACGCGTTGTCCGCCTATCGTCACCAGCTGGGACTGCCGGCGCTGACCTATAACTGGGGTGGCATCTCGGGCGCAGGTTTTGTCCATCGGAACGAGAATAATGCACAGTACTTCGACAAGATTGGATTCCATTCATTCGACTTTGAAGAAGTCCTCGAGATCATGCAAACCGTTTTGCAGTACGATCCCGTTAACCTTGCGATTGGTCGACTGAACTGGCAAAAGATGGAACGCTTCAGTCAGTTTATCGCGGCGTCGCCGATGTATAGTCTGCTGACAAAAGAGGGCAGCAAGGATGGAGGCGGAGCTTCGATGCGACCACTGATTCTGGCCGCCCAGCCTGAAGAGCGACTTGAATTGGTTAAATCGTTCCTTTCGAAGCAACTCAGCGAAGTCTGTAGTATCGACGCTTCCAAAGTTGATCACGAGACTTCGATTATCAAGCTCGGTCTGGACTCGTTAATGGCGATTGAAATGATCAATCGCGTGGAGAACGAACTGGGACTGGTTCTGCCGATGGGCAAAGTCCTCGGTGGGCCAACGTTGACGGAGCTAGGGGAGACCGTGGTCCAACTTCTCGCCTACGCGACGGGGGAAGAAGGAGACGGCGACGCTGCAGCCGGTGGTGCATCAAGCTCTTTTGATATGCTCGATTCCGAAGGTGATGCACAGATTGATGGGCCGCTGTCCGAGCGTCAGCAGGCCGTCTGGTTCGTGGAACAACTAGCCGGCGAGGCGACTTTGGATAACGTCGTGTTTGCGGCCCGCATCCGTCCCGGAATAGAAGCCGCATCGCTCGAAGAGGCGCTTGGTGTGCTGAAGCAGCGACACCCGGTTCTTGCAGCAACTTTCTCGCACGATACCGACGTGCCGACGCAACATTGCGATCAGGGGTCACTGTCGCTTGAGGTGATTGCGGGCTCGCTTTCGGGCGACGCACTCACCAAATCGTTGAATGAAATCGGCAATTCAAAGTTCGATTTCAGAGCAGGCCCCATGTTGCGTGTGCAACTGATGGAATCAGACAACGCAACTTCAGTCGTCGCTGTCGCGGCTCATCGCCTGGTTGCAGATGAAGTGTCGATCGGCGTTTTCGTGCGTGAGCTGATTGGGACTTACCTGTCCTTGCAGGCAGGTGAAAAACCTGAATCTGCGGTTTCGAAGTTTACTTATCAGAGTTTTGTGAATTGGGAACAAACCTACGTTGATTCTGACGCATCCAAACGATCGTTGGCGTTCTGGCAGGAGCATTTGCGTGGTGCACCGAATCAATTGAAGTTGCCAACGACGGCTAATCCGGAAAACGTCTCGGACAACAGCAGTGCATCGTATCCTTTCCAG
>CAYYHV010000152.1:6285-15641 GCA_964471695.1 uncultured Pirellulaceae bacterium | reverse complement strand
GCCCGGGACTTCGAATCTTGCTTTGCCGATTCCGATCGGTTTGAACCGACGAATTGTGGCCGCAGGTGACGGGACGCTCTACTTGAAAATTAACGATGCTCCAGGCCGGCTCGCCGACAACTCGGGACAACTTACCGTGAAAGTCATCGAAGAGGATCCGTCGGAGGAGAGCGATTCGGAGCAGCCTAACGCTCCCCTTTCATCGGCGCTTTAGTTCTTCCCGGCCGATGAAACGCCAAAATGACTGATGGGCACGGCCTATCCCCAGGTTCAGAAAAGTCCCAACAACGGCTGAACAAAGAATAACGGTCACTCAGCAACGACCAGATTGCCATGTGAGAATTACGCCTCATCTTGCCGATTGACGAGTGAGTCCTACACCTAAACAATAGACACCCTTGGACGGCGTCGTTTACGTCCGTTGTCCATTTCGCCAAAGAAGTAAAATTTTAACGTCACTTGCCGAGTCGAATATGAACCAATTGAAGCAGTCGGATCCCGAAGTGTGGGGCGCAATCCAGGCAGAACAAGAGCGTCAGCATGATGGACTGGAGATGATTGCCAGCGAAAACTACACCAGTTGCGCTGTCATGCAAGCTGCCGGAAGCGTGCTCACCAACAAGTATGCAGAAGGATATCCAGGCAAGCGATATTACGGCGGATGCGAACACGTTGACGTGATCGAAGATTTGGCTCGTGACCGTGCCAAGGAACTCTTCGGTGCCGACCATGCGAACGTCCAACCGCATTCAGGTTCTCAAGCCAACATGGCGGTCTATCTGGCCGTCCTCAAGCCGGGTGATACGGTGTTGGGATTGGACCTTGCCCACGGCGGTCACTTGACGCACGGAATGCGACTGAACATCTCCGGCAAGCTTTACAATTTTCACAGCTATGGTGTAACGAAAGACACGCATCGCATTGACTTTGATCAAGTCGCAGCGCTCGCCAAAGAACACAAACCCACGTTGATCGTGGCGGGTGCTAGTGCTTACCCTCGTGAGATCCCACACGGCAAGTTTGCCGAGATCGCCGAATCAGTCGGCGCCAAATTGATGGTGGATATGGCTCACTACGCTGGATTGGTTGCGGCTGGACTGCATGACAATCCCGTACCAGTTGCTGACTTTGTCACCTCGACGACTCACAAGACGCTGCGTGGTCCGCGAGCCGGGATCACGATGTGCAAAGCCGAGTTCGCGAAGAAGATCGACAGTGCGGTCTTCCCAGGGTTGCAAGGCGGTCCATTGATGCACGTCGTTGCTGGCAAAGCCGTCTGTTTTGGCGAAGCCCTGTTGCCATCGTTCAAGGCGTATATTCAATCGGTGATCGATAACGCCAAGACGCTGGCGGAAGTGCTTTCGGCTGGCGGAATGACTTTGATTAGCGGTGGTACCGAAAATCACCTCGTGCTCGCTGATGTGACTCCACTTGGCATGGGTGGCAAAGTCGCCGAGGCGGTTCTCGATAAGTGTGCCATTACCGTGAACAAGAACATGATTCCATTCGATGAGCGGAAGCCAATGGACCCATCAGGTATTCGTGTCGGGACTCCGGCGCTTACGTCTCGTGGCATGGGCACCGAAGAAATGAAGAAAGTCGGCGAGTGGATGTTGTCGGCATTGAAAAATTCCGAAGATGACGCGACGCTGCAGTCCATTCGCGGGCAGGTATCGGAGTTGTGCGAGCAGTTTCCGGTTCCAGCGGCTGAGTTGACGGCGACAATCTAAATCGAGTTCGCTAGAACCTAGAAAGCCTTACGAGAACAAACGGTACGACCCACGGACAACGTTGCTATGCCGAACAAAATCTTGATTGCTGATGACAACCAGGCGAATGTCGAGTTGTTGGACGCCTACCTGGTAAATGTCGATTGCGAAATCGAAGTCGCGGTGGATGGGCAAGATACTTTGGATAAGGTTCAGAGTTTCCAGCCTGATTTGATTCTACTCGATGTCATGATGCCAAAGCTCAACGGCTTTGAAGTCTGTCGCCAGATTAAGGACAATCCAGAGACTCGCCGGATTATGGTGCTGATGGTGACGGCGCTTAACGAATTGGGCGACATTGAGCGCGCCGTAGAAGCCGGCACCGACGACTTTTTGTCCAAGCCGGTACAAAAAGTGGAGCTGCTTAAGCGTGTCCAGAACATGTTGCGATTAAAAGACGTAACTGATGAAGTCGAGCGTTTGCGACGCTACATCGAAGAGATGGACAAACCGGATACGCCGGCACGAAGCGAATAAGTCCTTGCACTGATTGCGTTTCCGCGTCAGTGCTGGCAATCGAATTGCATGTCTTTTTCCGGCTATCGCGCTGAATTGCGGAACAAACTTGCCGTTTGGGTAGTTCGCCGGATATTCTTAAGGAAGCGGAATTCCGCATCTTCCCCGGAAGCGAATACGAAAATGGCCGCCATGCATCGAAATATCCCAAGCATTCTCTCCTTTTCCCTTCGTTGCCAAAGCGAGTGGTTGCAAACATCGGCATCGACTTGTTACCGCCGAAATCTGATTCGGATAGCGATGCTCATGATGCTAGGTTGCTTTGTCGTAACTGGAACGACAGCCGTTTCGGCTGAACAGGGGACTGAAGAACTTCCTTCCGTCGACGAATTGAGCCGGATCACGGAATTGATTCAACAGCTCGGAGCGGTCAAATATCGCGATCGCGAAAAGGCGGAAAATGCCTTGCGTGCGAAGGGATTGTTGGCGCTAGAGGCACTCCGCGAAGTTCAGCAGCACGAAGATATCGAGATTCGATTGCGAGCCCGGAATCTGGCTCGTGAGTTACGTGGTCAATTTATTCAGCAGGGTGTTCCGCCGGAGTTGCAGGCTTTACTTCGCGACTACGAATCCCAGAAACCGGACCAGCGTCGTGCGTTGATTCGCCGGCTAGGTTTGATGCCGGAACTTTCCGCCAAACTCGTTTTGGCGCGGTTGGCACGATTTGACGAATCCGGATTGTTAGCTCGCGAAGCGGCTTTGAATGTGATCGGTTTCAATTTTGACGAATTGGATAGTAGCGCATCAGCAATCAAGGCGATGAAAACGGCGTTGGGATTTTCACGCAGACCTCCGGTCCTGTGGATACGATCTCATTTGAAGTCCTATGAAGATGTCGACATCGCCCAGAGTGATTTTGAAAATTGGCTCAATGATGAGCGATCACTCGTCGAAACGGCTTCTGCGGATTCAAATAAGTCCGTGGTTGATCGGCTGGTTCGGCTGAATATTGACATGTTGCTTCGGGCGGGTAAGAAGGAAGCCGCCTTTGACGCGATGCGACAATTGGATTCCGACGGGAGTCCCACGAATCTGTTGCTTTCCTTCGAATGGATGCTTGAGCGCGATGCGTGGCCAGTGATTGAAGAGTTCGCGTCAAAGCACAGGAAAGGATTTGATACGAATGCCGTCATGCTATACCGGCTAGCCGAGGTGCAGAAACTCAGTGGTAAACCAGAGGAGGCCGAGGCGACTGCGAAACGCGCGTTCGATACGGAAGGTGAGAAGCTGGTCAACTATGCAGCGATTTACAAACCGGTTATCGGCGTTGAAGGAGATCGCGCTCTCCGGCAGGCACCGCAGGATGTGGGTGCTCGACGTTACGCGATGGCTCGGGTGCTCGAAGACGAATTTGGTTTGTACAACTGGGCTGAGCGCGAGTACCGAGCTGCCATCGATGCAGAGGTCATTAACAGCCGAGCCCGCTTCGATATGCAGGCGATGAACGACTTGTCGCTAATGCTCCATGATCAGCTGGATGTTGCCGGGTCCGTCGAGGTTTTGGAGAAGTTGATCAAGGAAATCGAGGGATCGAAAGAGAGCAAGCGAGACTTTGAGGCGCAGTTCTTTTCTGTTGAGAAACTTCAGTCGCGATTGGCTTTTCATCGTTCCATTGTGGCGGGTGAAAACAAGGATTATGAGAAACAACGCGATCTGTTGGACGAGGCTTTGGAGCTGGACCCATCCGACGTAGACGTCGTCATTGGTATGTACCGAGCCAAAGAGGTCTCGGACTATTATCGTGAGAAAACGCTCAAGCTATTAAAAGAGTATGAAGAGCAATTCATCAGCGAAATTGACGAGATGAAAAAGAGTCTGCGAATCGTCAACAATTCGACGGAACGACGGCAATTACAATCCGATCTGGCCACCAAACAGAATCAGTATGCGTGGTTGATTGGCAACACGGAAGGTGATTATGCCAAAGCCATTAAGGCCAGTCATGAATCGCTGGCCCAAGTCCCCGGTTTGTGGGTATATCTCGATACTTTGGGACGCGCTTATTATGGCAAGGGCGATTACAAGAACGCCGTGAAGTACCAACGTATGGCGGCCAAGGGAATGCCGCACGAAGGGCAGATCAATCGCCAGCTGAAGCTTTTTGAAGATGCACTCGCGAAAGAGACGGCCGGTTCCGATGCATCTGCCAATAAAGAATCGTGAGCTCAACAGAATCCTGTGACTTGCCAAGCCCGACCGTGGTTCAGGCGGAAGTCGTCGCACCTTCATTTCTAAATTCACCCCGCTATCATTTCGCCATTCTGCTCGGCAGTCTGGGCGTTCTGTTGGCGGCGTGTATCCTCCAGTTGGCGGGTACCGAAGGCGTGCGTCTTCCCGGTTCGGAAATGCCACTGCCTGAGATTTGTTATGCGAAACGCAATCTAGGATTTTCATGTCCGGGATGTGGGCTGACTCGATCGACGATTAGTATGATGCGCGGTGATCTTGGAGCGGCTTGGGCATTCAATCCTATGGGGCCAGTCCTATTCGTGCTCATCGTTGCGCAGTTACCCTATCGACTGTGGGCCATTCGCAGGTCGAAACAAGGCCGAATGGCAGAACTTCCCGGCACGAATTGGTTAGCATTTGCAATTCTTCTCGGTCTGATTGGCCAGTGGATCGTAGGCCTTCTGATTGCAAGCTAGTAGCTACCGAAATTTAACGAGGTAATGAGATGGATTCAAACAGTGTCGTGGTCGACGGTAAGCCGTGGAATGTTAGAGATACCAAGCAAGATTGTCCAGGCGGCATCATATTGTTTGTGCATGGGTTTCCGTTGGATCATTCGATGTGGGCTGGGCAAATAGAGAGACTAAGTTCCCATTGTCGAATTATTGCTCCGGACCTGCCCGGGTTTGGCGGCTCGCATGTGGTGGATGGAACGATCACCATGTCAGAATATGCCGATGGACTCAGCCAACTGTTGGATACGTTGAGCATTGACGAGCCGATACATTTTTGCGGACTGTCGATGGGTGGATATGTGGGATGGGAGTTTTGGCGACGCCACAATTCGCGACTGAAGTCGCTCATTCAAGCCGACACGCGAGCCGTCGCAGATTCTCAAGAGGTCGCCCGAGCCCGGCAGATCATGGCTCAGACCATTGTCAATGATGGTTCTCCATCCGTCGCCGATTCGATGATCGGAAAGTTATTCGGTCCGCAAGCTGCCGAATCGATTCCGAAAGTCGTAAAACACACGCACAAAGTCATGGCTGAGACCGATCCCCGTGGAATTGGGGCTGCGCAACGAGGGATGGCGGAACGCGCGGATTTCGTGGAGTCCCTTGGAGAGATTTCGGTGCCATCGCTACTGGTATGTGGAGCTGCCGACGGAATTTCTCCACCGGATGAAATGCGAGCCATTGCCGATGCCATGCCCAATGCGGCTTTCGTCGAAATTGCCGACTCAGGCCACTTGGCTCCGTTGGAGCAACCAGGAGCCTTCAACGATGCGGTGATGAGTTTTCTGACTGAATAGTGCGGCTTTAGCGATTCGTTTTCGAGTTAACCGTTTTGGCGAATTCCCCAAACAGCTCAGTTCCTCAGCACTTGTCCATCCAGCCGCTGAAACCGGGCGAGAGGCACTCTGCGCTTTCGCCAATATTCCGTCAAACTTCGGCATCGGCCAATACTAGTCTCGAAGGGACGGCAAGATGCGTCCACGGGCGCGAGCCTGTGGACACGTGAGCTTATTCTTGGGTGTAAAAGACGTTGCGGATTTCAATATCTTTGCCATCGCCCGAGCCGCCTCGAACGTACAGCAAACCCGTGACATCACCAAAGTTGGCGTTCTTGTTCAGATCAGCAATTGGGATTGAGTGGCTCTTCCATGTGTCGCTCAGTTTGTACTTTTGATTCGGACCAAAAGTCACAAAGTTGTTCACCTGATTGCCTTTGATAAATTTTCCGGATTGGAAACCGATGTCAAAATCGGCGGCAGTCGATCCCTTGATTTCAAAATGAAACGTACCGGTTTTGAATGGCGTCAAGTTTTCGCCCGACTCGCTGGATTGGATCTCCAATCCGCAGCCCCACCAACTGTCAGGTGAGGAGCCCGATTCGATATGGATGATGCCATCCCGGGACATCTCCATATTGCAAGTGCCTTCCCACGTATTCAGTTTCACGTTGGCGCTGGGATACGTCATCTTGTTGGTGTCGTTTGGGACCATGCCCGGATGCGTCACCACGTAGGTGGCTTCGGTGACGGGTTCGCCAGCGTTACGCTGTACGTTGGTGGTTTTGATTACCAGAATTCCCAAGTCGCTGAGTAGTGGGGTTGGCAGAATTGCGGCTCGTAGGGCGGCTTCATCTCCATTGAATGTCTTGGAGATGGTGGCACCATCGCGAGTCAATCCTTTGAATGTACCTGCGTCGACTTGATCCCACAGTGCGTACTTGGCCTGGCCATTTTTATTGATCATTCCAAAGTGATTTTCGGATCCCGAAGCGCTACCCGGATCCTTCCAGGTTTCATCGAAGGCTTCGAAGTAGAAGCAGGAGATGCTCGCCCCGTTCGTCCATTCTCGCATCGAGTCATAAAATCGCTTGGATTTGTATTCGTCGGCGGCTTGAGAACCGGCGGCTCCGTACGATGATCCGCAGACGGACGCCCAGCCGGTTTCGCCGATGTGAATCGGTTTATCGATTCCAAGGCTCTTGATGTACGCAGCCGTCGTTTCATACTGCGTCATCCCGCGGGCTTGGGCTCGAGCCACGGCTGCGTCGGCTTGTTCCGATAGGGACAGCTTAGCCTGATCTGCAGGGACTGCCCAGAATTCTGGGTCGTAGTGCGTTTCGTGAAATGGGTAGGTGTGGAGCGAGACATAGTCGACGGCTTTGATCAGCTTGACCAGATCGTCGTTGTGATAATCGGTCGAGCCGCCGCCCCACGATTCATAATTGTCCGAACTGGTGATCCAAACGTCGGCGCCAAGCTTTCCCGATGACTTGAGCGTTTGCAGGTGATCAACCCACTTCAGGATGACGCGCGGGTGGACGAAGTACTGGGTTGCCCAGTGCACCATGGCTTCATTACCCACGGCGATAATCTTGACGATATCCGGATACTTGTTGGCCAAAGCAACGGCGGCAGCGACTTCTACCTTGTTGTTTGCCTCATTGCCTGCCTCATGATTACGATCGTCGGACCAGGCGCCTTCGCAGTCAATCCAGGCGCCCAGCATCACGTACATTCGGAATTTCGAGTCTTCCTGCTTGAGTTCGTGAATGGCTTGCAGCAGCGTGGCCGCGTGCTTGAACTGCTGGGTGTTGTAGGTTCGCAGGATTTTGACTCCCATCGCCGACAAGATACGCATATCGTCTTTGAGTTGATCCACGGTAGGTTCAAACTCGCGGGAGTTCTTGCGATATCCGCCGTAGCAAAAGGCGAGATGATCCGGGCGGCCGAGAATGTCTTTCGCCGTGAGCCCGATCGACGTATCGGTGGTGGGGGCAGTTGTCGTTGTTGTTGTCGATTGCGGTTCAGTGCCTAGAGTTGTTGGTGGCGTTGGTGGTGTTGGCGCCTTTTGATTTGATGGAGTTAGGGAGGGGGGCGTGGGGTCGGGTTGGCAACCCATCAAAGCGAGGCTGATAAGGAACAGACTTGCGAACGTATATTTTTGCATACTGGATATTCTTTTTACGGATACGCTGAATTGATGTGTGGCGTGATTTTTTGCCCTAATAACTGTCGACTTCAACATATTCGTTAACCCGATCCGCGTCGACGCGTAGAAACCGGGGACGATGAACTCGGTTTGATTCACGCATGGTTTAATGGATAAAGTGCGGACTGCAAGTCCATTAAGTAAATCACTATTGAGTGCCGTTCATTGAAATCATTGTCGCTAGCCATCGCGAGTTTGATGTTTACCGTCATCACGTTCGTTTCCACGAACGAAGTGGCGGCTCAGTCGGATGATGTATTTTCGTATCGTCGCGAAGCGGATCGTCAATTTCAAGAAGAGCTGGCGGGACTGGCAAAACAGTGTGACGCCCGCGGTATGCCGGAGCAGTCGCAGCAAACGCTCGATTGGTTTATTCCTCGCCATGCTGGCCGGCAATACTTGTTCGTCGAGCCGTTGCCATCAGAAATTGACGACGAAGATGGTGATTCAAAAATCAAATGGTGGCGGCAAGAGTTCGAGACAATCCGGCACGCTCAAGCTGACCGACTCTGGAAACTGGCCAAATCGTCGATGCGAAATCAGCAGGCTGCGCGAGCGATACAGTTGATGTACGAGGTCCTGCGTGAGCGACCAGAGGACCGGTTGGCTCGCAAGGCGTTGGGTTTGGGGAAGTGGGATTCAGGCGAAAAGGATGCCGACCGCTTCGAGCCTCAATTGGCTCGAGTTCCACAGCAAGCCTACGGCTGGCCGGCGCGCAAGTACTGGCGCATTCAAACGGATCACTTTTCCATTTCGACCAACCACAGCGCGAAGGCTGCCGCTGGGTTATCGCGACGGTTAGAATCGTTTTACGATATCTGGCAACAAGTGTTCGTGCGTTTCTGGACGACTCCAACCGCCGTTCGGCAGACGATGGCAAAACGCGGATTGAAGCGACGTAGTAGTTCTCGACATGACGTCGTATTGTTCAAAGACCGCGACGAGTATGTGGCTTATTTGAGGCAGTATGAACCGCAGGCAGATATTACGTTAGGTGTGTATCGTGATTCTGACCGAGTCGCCTATTTCTTTGCTGGCGACGATTCGCTCCGGTCGACTTGGCGTCACGAGGTTTCGCATCAACTGTTTCAAGAGTCGCTGCGGAAGGGGAATTCGGTTGCGCAGGAGAATAACTTCTGGTTGATCGAAGGGATTGCGCTCTACCTCGAATCGTTGAAGAAGCATGATGGGTTTTATACGCTGGGTGGTTTTGAGTCGGAGCGTTTGCAGTATGCTCGCTATCGTGCGATCAGCGACAAGTTTTACATTCCGCTGTCGGAGCTGGTGCCACTGGGACGCCATGAGCTCCAACAGGATTCGCGCTTGCGACGCTTGTACAGTCAGGCTGCGGGGCTGACGCACTTTCTGATGGACGGAGATAATGCCCAATATCGCGACT
>CAYYHV010000152.1:755-6275 GCA_964471695.1 uncultured Pirellulaceae bacterium | reverse complement strand
GTCAGTACGAGGGCAAGGATAACCAGTCGATGCTGGCCGATCTTACGAAGACTTCGCTCGAGAGGCTGGACGAGGGATATCGCGACTTTTTGAAAGTCACCGACGATGACATGGCGACGCTGGTTGGGTTTCGTGGCATTCGAAAGCTGGCGCTGGGCAACACGCAAGTCACCGATGCTGGACTGAAGTATCTTATTGGCCAATCGCGATTGGATTGGTTGGATGTGACCAATTGCCAAGTCACGGATGCGGGAATTGCCGCGTTGTCGGAGGAGTTGCCGCTTCGGCAGCTAAATTTGGAGGGGACGCAAGTGAGCGATGCCAGCCTGTCGCGGGTTGGAGGATGGCCCTTGGTGGAGCTCGATTTGTCGAGAACCGGTGTGACGGACGCGGGCATGCTCGAGCTCAGTCGCCTTTCCGAGCTGTCGATTCTCTGGCTGACGGGTACGGAAGTCACGAATCGGGGACTGGAGCGATTATCCCGACTGAGCAAACTGAAGCACCTTGATATCAACCGGACGGGAGTTACATCTACGGCTTGGCAAAAATTTCGTCGTGACCATCCGACGATTAAATAAGCCATGAAGGAAGAAAACCGTGTTCGCCAAGCCAAAATTGGCGTTCCAAGCCGGTGCTTCCCGTTGACCCAAATTGCCCGGATTCGTAAACTTGTGGCTCGGACGGTGGCTGTAGCTCAGTTGGTTAGAGCGTCGGATTGTGATTCCGAATGTCGGGGGTTCGAATCCCCTCAGCCACCCTTTCTTCTTCTTCATGTTTTTCTTTGATCTCACTCTATCCACGTGAGCATCTTGTGGGCCTCTCGAGTGGCCGAGGCGTTGATGCAAGTCTTATCCGTCAACGTTGCCAAACCGCGAGAAATTGTCGCTAACGGCAAAGCAGTCACGACGGCGATCTCTAAGCAACCAGTAACGGGAACTATTCGACTTCGGCGGCTAGGTTTGGAAGGCGACGATCAAGCCGACAAGCGAAACCACGGCGGGTTAGATCAAGCCGTCTATGTTTTTGACCACAGTTACTACAAGCATTGGGCGTTAGTGCTGGAACGCGACGATTTTCAGATGGGACAGTTTGGTGAGAACCTGACTGTCGACGGCTTGTTGGATGACGAAGTCTGTATCGGCGACACCTTCAAGATTGGAACGGCCACCGTTCAGGTGAGCCATCCGCGAACGCCGTGTTTCAAACTGGGCATCAAGATGGAGTCGTCGCAGATTGTCAAAGCGTTTCACCAATCTTGCCGAGTTGGATTTTATCTGCGAGTGCTCGAAGAAGGCGCGGTGACTGCTGGCGATCCGATTCAGCGCATCAGCCGCGATGATCCAGAGATGACCGTGAGTGATGTTTACCGTGTCATGAATGTGGACAGGGATGATGTAGAAGGCGCAAGGAAGGCTGCGCGGTTGGTTGGTCTGTCGATGGAGTGGCGTGAGCGATTGATGGAGCGTGGGTAGCTCAGTAAATCTCCACCGTCCCGTACGGCATGGTCGACTGTCGCCGTACGGGTTGAAGAATCGCTGCAAAATGCGAGCGAGCTAGTGGGCAACGGCTTCGGCTTTCCATACGGATGCTTTGGTTGCCGTAGGGAAATCTTTGGGAGCCGGGATGGTGACTTTTCCGGTGGCTGCCCATTCGGTACCACGTTGGAGTGTGGAAACGAATCCGACACATTCCATCGAGTAGGTGTCATGCCCCAGCGTTGTGTGGAAAACACGTCCCTTGCCGTAGTCGATCGTCATGAGCATCGGTTCATGCCGTCCGCTGCCTCGCTTGTCGGTAGCAGCCAGCGCGGTGGCCAGGACTTTCATCTGATCGGCAGGTCCGCGGAGTTGCTGATAAAGTTCGTCCTTTGTATGCATCCAGACGCGAGGCAGTCCTTTGGTGATCGGATGTTCTGGGTCGCGAATGACCACGGCGAATTCGTGTTGGGGGCCGTGACCGCCGCCGCGACCTTTGGACGTGTCGCGAACTAGCTTGTGGTCGTCTTCGTAGTAGACATACGGTCCCGATTTTTCTGTTCGGCCACCCCATCCCCCCAAGCCGATCATGCGGTTGTAACTGGGCCAATTGCTGAACGAGTTGTCTGCTGCGTGGACCGTGACAAACCCTTTTCCGGATTTGACGTACTCATCAAACGACTTCTTCGTCGCGTCGCTCCAATCCGGGCCGTTGTAGTTGGAGACGACGACATCGTATTTGTTAAATTCGGGAGCAAAGCCGTCCTCAATGCGTTTGGGTGCCGTCGCAACGGTAACCTCAAATCGCCCGCATGATTCCAAGGCGGCTTTGATAACGGGGCTGGTCTTCTGCCATTTGTGGTTGTTGTGTCCATCAACCAGCAGGACGGAGATTTTGTCTTCGGCGGTACTGGTGCTGGCGAGCGTGGCCAAAGCGAGAAAAAAGACAGCAATGAATGGCTTTCGCATTCGTGGATTCCTTGGTGGGAGTTGGCGGGTAGTTCTGCGGACGGCACGAGTCGGCTGACATCATGCCGCCTACCGAACGCGTCAGAATTCGACGCGTTCGTATAGCTAGAGCATACCGAAAATCAATCGCCCATCAAATTCCCTAGCGTTCCAAGAACGGAACCCTCACCTTGTGTACCGAATCCACCTGCGCTGCGGACGACGCGTTCAGCCAAACGCGAGAATGGAAGGCTCTGCAGCAAAACGGTTCCATGGCCTGACAGAGTCGCCAGGAAGATGCCTTCGCCGCCAAAGAACATCGACTTGAGATTCCCGGCTCGCTGGATATCGTAATTGATTCCCTGCGTGAAGCCGACGATACATCCGGTATCAACCAGCAACGTATCGCCTTCAAGTTTCTTTTTGATGACCGTACCACCGGCGTGGATAAAGGCTTTCCCGTCTCCAGCCAACTTTTGGAGGATGAATCCCTCGCCACCGAAGAAGCCGGTTCCCAGCTTTTTCTGGAAGGCGATTTCAATTTTGGTGCCCAGCGCGGCCGCGAGAAACGCGTCTTTCTGACAAGTCAGCGAACCGCCCACTGCGGCCAAGTCGATGGGAATGATTTTTCCAGGGTATGGCGCCGCAAAGGCGACTCGTTTCTTACCTTGGCCTCGGTTTGTGAAGTGAGTCATAAATATCGACTCACCCATGAGGACTCGTTTGCCCGCTCCGAGAAGTTTGGAAAACATCCCTTGTTCTACTTCGGAACCGTCGCCCATGCGGGATTCGAATTGAATGCCTTGCTCGAGGTAATTCATCGCGCCGGCTTCGGCGACCACTGTTTCTCCCGGATCCAGTTCTACCTCGACGATCTGCATGTCATTACCGAAAACTTCGTAATCCACCTCGTGACTTTGCATAGTTACCCCCGTGAAAGTGCGCGAAACGATGTAACAGCTATTCGTCTAGTTGAGCCGATGCTTGCCCCCAATTGTAGGGATTTTTTTGCCATTGATGGAAACTGCTCGTGTCCTTGGATGTCTAGTCAAAAAGAAATCTCATCGTGCCGGTAGAAAACCGAGGTGGAACCAACGGTTCCCAGAATGGGTTTAATCCCGGGCTTTTCGCCTTGTCGATGATCCAAATTGATTTCGAAGATGGCGAGGCATTACGCCATTTCACTCACCCCTCACATTGAGATTTTCGGAACCCCAAGTTTAGCCGCGCTGTTCATAGGAAATCTGATTAGTCTGGAAGGTGGGAAGCGATAATCTGGGGAAGTACATTGGGCAAACGCCTCTTCATACTCAATCCGATCGGCACTGCCGGCGATGTTCATCCGTATCTCGCGGTTGGTGGGCGATTGCGCTCGCGCGGTCACGATGTGTTGCTGATTTCGGAAGCGTCGTTTCGTAGTGTGGCACAGCAAGTCGGGATCGACTTTGTGTCGGTTGGCGAGCGAGTCGATTGGAACTCGGTTGCCAAAGATAGTCGGGTTCATCGTCGCACGGCTGCATGGAAAGAAGCCATGCAATGGGGAGCCGTCGGTTTGATGCGTGAAGTGTATTCGAAAATCGCGCAGAACTATCGTCCTGGTGAAACGGTCATCGCGTCGCCACTTTGGAGTCTTGGTGCCAGAAACGCCCGCGACCGATTGAAGATTCCGCACGTGTCATTTGTGCTCAACCCCTTCTTGCTGCGGAGCATGATTCAATCGCCAGTAGTACCAATGATGTACCTGCCAGATTGGATGCCGACTCCCCTCAAACGTTGGCAGTACTTTGTTGCCGATCATGCGGTAACCGATCCTGTGATGTTGCCAGAGACGAATCAATTCCGCAGGGAGCTGAAGTTGGAACCGGTTCGACGAATCATGAAGAATTGGTGGTTCTCACCGGACTTGGTTTTAGGACTGTTCGACGAGTTTCTTGTGCCACGCCAACCAGATTGGCCGTCCCATGTGGAATTGGTCGGCCATACGACTTGGGATCCGGAAGGTGAACCATCGGAAGCGGAGGAGATGAAAAAGTTCCTCGCTGCAGGTCCGCCGCCCGTACTATTTGTGCCCGGTTCGGTGGGTGCGGGCAACGCGGCTTACTGGATTGCGGCGACTGAGGCTTGCGTTAAGAGTGGCAATCGAGGCGTTTTCTTGACTCGATTTGACGACCAACTACCCGAGTTGCCGGCTTCGATTGCCCAGTTCAACTACGTGGCTATGAAACATGTGGCTCGTCGCTGCAAGGCGATCGTTCATAGCGGATGCATGGGTACGTTGTCGCATGCATTGGCGGCTGGTTTGCCACAGATCGTTCGACCGGTGGTCAATGATCAGTTTGATAATGCGGCTAGACTTGAGCGACTTGGCGTGGGCAAAATCATTTCGACCGGCAAGTTCTCGGCGAAATCGCTCGGCGAAGCCTTGACGCGATTTGCAGAATCGAGGTCGGTGCGTCGGCGGTGTCACGTTGTCAGTTCGTGGTCAGGTGAGGATTCAATAAGAACAATCTGCGACGAGATGGAGTATCTGTTGTATCGCACCCAGCAATCGGATCGGCGTCGCGCTGAGGTATCCATCCCGGCGCGAGCTACTGGATTGCTGCGAACTGAAATCCCTCGTCCTGGAAATGGCTGAGCAAGCCCGGTAGGGCGTCCAGCATTCTTGGTGCTGCAAAATCGGAATCGTGAAACAGGATAATTGAACCTGCCGTCGCGTGTTTCCGCACGATTCTTGCTACGTCTTCGGCGTTCAGCTCCGAGCGATAGTCCTTGCTGGTAACGTCCCACATTATGCATCGGAAGGTCGACCGAAGTCGCAACCATTGAGAAAAGGTAAAGCGGCCATAGGGCGGCCGAAACAACTTCGTTGCGACGGGGATCTGAGACTGACCGAGCATGACATCTTCGACGTAATCTTTGGTGGTTGATTTCCATCCGTCGAGGTGGCGGCTGCCATGGTTGGCTACGACGTGTCCTGCAGCCGATATTGCGTGAACAAGTTGTGGATTCGCAACAGCCATTTCCCCGAGGCAGAAAAAAGTGGCGCTTGCGTTGTGGCTTGCCAGGATATCGAGGAGAAGGTCGGTGACTCCTTCGG
>CAYYHV010000152.1:0-745 GCA_964471695.1 uncultured Pirellulaceae bacterium | reverse complement strand
CGGTGGGGCCGTCGTCAAACGTCAGGAATAGTCGGCGATCGCTGGTATCCCGCGGGCGTACACGCCAAGTCAACAACGGCAAAGCGGCTCGAACAGCCCACGGGACTTTTTCAAACTCGATGTTCATTCCGTATCTCGTTTGATGTTGGCGGCGAGCGACTCAATGGTGTCAAGCAGCCCGTTGAGGTGATTCGCGGTGGTGAACGGATTCGACAATGTGGTTCGCAGCCAGATACTTTCGTCGATCGTTGTCTGCACAATGTAGTATCGACCGTCTTCGACCAGTCGCTTTCGTATTATCGCATTCAGTCGATTGGATTCGTCAGCAGTGGTTTCGCTTGAGCGGATGCGAAAGCAAACGATATTGCACTCAGGTTGTACCGCCAATTCAAAGAGTTCGCGAGCTTCGATCAAGCGCGCAAAGTCACTGGCCAGTTCCACTTGAGCCGTCACATACTCGTCGAATAGTTCGATGCCGTACGCGTTCAATATGGCGTAGATCTTCAGGCTCATCATATTCTTCGTGCATTCAAATGTCCGTTTGGCGAGGTTGAACCACTCACGGTCCGTACTATCCCAAAGATATTCGGCCTCTTGGCGGAAAGTCTCATATCCATGATCGCCATTGCGAAAAATCAGAGCACTGACGATAGCCGGAGTCAGTAACATCTTGTGAAAATCAAGAACTACCGAATCCGCATTGGCGACCCCTCGCAAGCGTTCTTTGAATCGACTGGAGAAAGCC
>CAYYHV010000151.1:0-15746 GCA_964471695.1 uncultured Pirellulaceae bacterium | reverse complement strand
GTTCTCAGTAGAGCGTGATTTTATGACTGTTCGTCCACAACTTCGGTACGGAGCCAATACGACTCTTTCGTTAGAGTTGCAGGATGATGCGTTGGTGGCGCATTGTGGAGTCCCCTGCGGCGAGCCGCTGGACGATGTGGTCGCGGCCGTGGCAGCAGCTTTGGTCGATCCTGTGGATTTTCCAAGTATTGGCGAAGCCACCGTGCCCGGAGATTGTATCGCCTTGGCAATCGGAGCCGGAGTGCTGCAAGTACCCAATGTCATTGCTGGCATCCTACAGGCTTTGGTGAATGAAAACATATCGCCGGATAACATCAAGATTGTGCTCTCGCCGGGACATGTTGCTCCGGAGGGCATTCAATCGCAGTTGCCCGAAGAATGGCAAGACCGCGTGAGCGTGCAGACACATGACCCTGCGTATCAAAATGGATTGGCTTATCTTGCCGCTTCGGCCAATGGCGAGCCGATTTACATCAATCGTGCGATCTGCGAAGCCGACTTGGTGATTCCCGTAGGCTGTATCCAGGTCGACGGTGCACTTGGTTACCTTGGAATTCAAGGCGGTATTTTTCCCGAATTCGCGGATGCCAAGAGTCGCGAACGATTTGCTGCGCCGTTGATGTCATTGGCCAAAGAACAGCGCCAGGCTCGGATGCGCGAGATGGAAGAAGCCGCTTGGTTGTTGGGAGCCCGATTGACGGTGCAGATCGTACCCGGAAACGGCGACGAAGTGCTGCACGTGGTGGCCGGCGATTTGGATTCGGTAGCGCAACAGAGTCAGCAACTGGCGACGACGGCTTGGGAGTCGCATGTGGATCGACGAGCCGATTTGGTCGTTGCAGCTGTCGAGGGCCGCGGTGGCCAGCAGACTTGGGACAATCTGACGCGCAGTCTGATGGCGGCGATTCGAGTCGTGAACGAAGACAATGGTGCGATTGCGATTTGCACCGAGCTGGAGGAGATGCCGGGCCCAGCCCTCCTGCGACTGATGGCCGATGACTTTGACTTTACCGAAGACGTCGACGAAACACCGGATTCGGACGGTTCGTTCATGGCTGAACAGCTTGCGGACTCGCTCGGTCGAGTGCGCGTTTACCTGTTGTCAAAACTCCCTGAAGATGTGGTAGAACGAATGGGGCTGGCCTACGTGGCGGACCCACGCGAAATCGCCAACCTATGCGAGCGACACGAAAGTTGCATCATCCTCTCCAATGCCCAGCGAGTCTGGCCTACCCTCAAGAATGCGGTTTCTCAGTAAGACTATGGATCAAGCACAACGTGATCAACTGAA
This sequence comes from uncultured Pirellulaceae bacterium, assembly GCA_964471695.1. Taxonomy (GTDB): domain Bacteria; phylum Planctomycetota; class Planctomycetia; order Pirellulales; family Pirellulaceae; genus CAYYHV01. The sequence goes on along the minus strand of CAYYHV010000151.1, from coordinate 14,455 downwards.
ACAGGAATTCGAAGCCCCGCAGGGAGGTGCCGCTTACCTGCAAATGCCACGCACGACGATCTCGATAGAGGGTGCGGATCGAAAGAGCTTTCTACACAATCTCTGTACGAATGACATCGTCAAGCTGACTCCGGGGACAGGGTGCGAAGCCTTCTTGTGCAATGTCCAGGGCAAGATTCTCGGGCACGTTTTTGTGACTTGCCAGGAGGAGAGTCTCTTGCTGGATGCCGAACCGGGCCTTGCCCAATCCATCATGGATCAACTTGATAAGTATCTGATTACCGAAGATGTGCAGCTCGAGGATGTGAGTGCGGGGTACGCCACCTTGGCTGTAGTGGGAGCCGAGGCAACCGCTTTTGTGGCGTCGCATATTCTGCCTGACGTTCCCGATACCTACATGGAGCATCGGGCTGTCGAAATTGGCTCGGCGAAGGGAGTTCTGATTTACCGTTGCCTGCTTCAAGGCTCTGGCGATTTGTTACTTCGTATTTTGGCCGAAGACGCAAAAGCCGTTGTGGCTGAGCTCGAGTCCAAGGGAGCTGTGGCGACAACCGCCCAAGTCGCCGAGTCGCTGCGAGTCGCCAGCGGCATCCCGCGATATGGTATCGACATTACCGAGAAGAATCTCCCACAAGAAGTAGGGCGCGATGCGGCTGCCATCAGCTTTACCAAGGGTTGCTACCTTGGGCAAGAAACTGTGGCTCGCATCGACGCGATGGGCCACGTGAATTGGCATCTGGTACGTTTGCAACTGCATGGCGACTCGCTGGTGACTCCCGAAACCGAAATCGTCTCGGACGAAAAAGTCGTCGGTCGGATCACTTCCTGCGCCTGGTTCCCGCAGGATGGAAGCGTTCGAGCCATCGGCTATCTTCGTCGCGAAGCCGTTGAGAAACGTCCACAGTTAACCACTAACGGAATATCGGCGACCATGGTGGTGTAGTGCAGTCGGTTGGCAGAGGCTAGGCGACTACGTTGGGCGAGTCCGCGATGGTCAATTCGTTCTGCCGAATGATCCAATCGTGAACGCGTTCTAGAATTGGGGCTCCTTCGGGCACTTGCCTGGTGACTTCGCTCTTGGCTGTGGTGATCGAATCGGCGATTTCCTCCAACCTTCGCTGTACGTCAGAAATCAATGCGGCTTGATCCTCATCGGAAAGCTCATGGCGAATTAGCTGGACCTCGCCTTGGGTACGACGCTTTTCTAGCCGAACCAACCGACGATGCTCGGCCTTCAGCATGCCGGCTTCGACGTGGACGCGTCGGAGTTCGTCTCGCGTATTGAATTGATAGACGGGCTGTTCACCAAAATAGAAGCTGATCGAATCATCACTACGGAAACCGACCACAATCAGCGGCTGATCCGAATCAGTGCGAAACTCGATGCGATTAACTAACGCTGTCGCCTGGGCGATCAAATCTTCCTTGGGGACTTCTTGTTTTGCCACTTAGAATACTCCTTCAATCGCCAAAATCGCCAAGCAACTGGTCTCGACGTTCGCCTTCCCCACGGGCGTACCGTCCTTACGATAATCGGTGATCCAACCGCCGGTGTTGGCTTGAAGCGTCAGCAGCCGTGGCAGAAGTTCCGGCGGCAGGGAGCGGTGTTTATCCAGTCGCTTTGCAGCGATGCAGGCTAAAGCCAACTTGTAAGTGGCGTATCGCTTCGAGCCCGGTACGACGGCGTCCGCAAAGCCGGTGCCGTCCCACATCTTCATGGCGGCTGCAAACTGTCGATCGGCTTGTTGGGGATGTTTTTTCGCGTTGGCGATGGAAGCCAGGAACAACAGGTCAGCGTATGCTTGCCACCCCGCGAATGTCTTCGACTTGACGCGTTCCGTCTTGATAATCCGTCGCCCAATTCGTTTGACTTCGATCAAATCATGATGTCGAAACGGGAGCGGATGTTTGGATTCGCCAAACAGGATTTCGATCTTGCCGGATGAGTCAGCTCCGTTGGCTGTGATGGCGTCTGCGATGCTTGTTGCCAGCTTCGGATGGGATTTCGCGAGCACTTTGGCGGCAAGGTAGTTGTCATGATACAGCCAGTAGACTGAATGTCCGCGGAATTCGGGCAGCAATGCGACTTCGTCATCGAACAAGTCGGCCAAGAACCTTCGGCCTCGATCGCTAGCCGCCTGATGGGATGCGTCTTGAAGAGTATCCGTGGATTCTTGGCCACGCGCCATCGAGCCAAAACCCGTGGAATGAAGAAGGAGTAAAAGCGAAGCCAGTATTAATGCACGCATGGGTAGTCAGCCATCCTCGTTAATTCGGCGTGACTCTCGATTGGGCAGTTAAAAATCGCCCGAGTCGCGTTCTCGGCTACGGTAGCGTACGCTGACTCGCTTTAGCAAGGCTCGTTCGCGGGGCGAGAGGCTATCCATACCGTACTGATGCAACCTCTCCAGGATGCGATCTGCCTCAAGGTCTTCTTCGGCTTCGATGCGAGCCTGATTTTGTTTCTGTTTCTCGCGGCGTTGGTCCAGCCACTTCGTGATAGGCCCGGGTTTGGCGGCTGGCGGTTCGGCGCTACGTTCGAGGCTGGTATAGCCTTGTGAAAAATCGTAGCCAAACAGGTCATTGTCGGGTTCGTCCTCTTCGGCGTGCGTCTCTTCGACTCGAGCGCTAAAAAACACAAAGACGGCTAGCACGAGCAACGCCAGCCAGGTTGGTGGCGCAGACGACTCGGCGAATAAGTCCGCGAAGATAAACGCGGCAACAAACAGCCCAACTGCGACCAACCTTGCGAACGTCGCAACGATACCGACGGCCTTTTCGGAATCAATCTGCGGACGCACGACTTGGATGAAAGCCGAACAAGCTCGGCCGCCATCAAACGGGAATGCAGGAATCAGATTGAGCAGAAATAGCCACCAGTTGATCCAGCAGCCCAGTCGAGCCACCAAGCCAAGGCTGATGTCGCCACCGCTGGAAACGTAGCCCATATCGGCAGCCGGTGCGAGCGGATGGAGCAGTTGCCGAGCGGCATTGGGGTCAATCAACAGGGAAAGTAAAAGCATGAAAATGCATGCGGCCAAGGTGGTGGCTGGGCCGGCAATGATACAGAGTAGTTCGCTCTGAGGGTCCGCAGGTACACGGGGTGCGCGCAAGCCACCGAGAGGCCCCAATACAATGGCGTCCATGTGTCCGCCCAATCGCATCGCGGCGAAGTAGTGGCCGAGCTCGTGGACGAGTACGCTGACCAGCAACATGAAAATGCTAAGCACTGTCAGCCAAATGAGACCGTCGTCCAATGATGCTTCCTGAGACGCGAGGTAGGCGGTAAATACGCCGAACAACACAAAGAAAATGTGCAGACGTACGTGTAGGCCTTTCCAGCGACCTAGACTGAGACTCCATACATCACGATTGTGCATCGTCTTATCCGTTATTCATCGGCGAGGCTAAATGGTGACTGACGAGAAGAGTGCCACCGCTGCTATCGCTGACTCCGCCCCAATTCCATATTATCACCGGCTTGCGGCGCCATCAACGAAATGCTGACTACGCCTGCTTAATTTGGCTCAAACGTAGGAATTCAACGCCCATGACTGGTGCACCAGATGATCCTGATCGCGAAACTGCGAGTGAATCGCCCAATATCCTGATCCATTGCCGTCGTTTTCACGTGGAACGGATCGAGCGTCAGATTGGGGACAAAGTCGACGTCCGAGATGTTATACGCCATCCAGGCTCGGTGGTTCTCCTGCCAATTATTGATGAAGATCGGATTTGCCTGATTCGCAATCATCGCGTAGCCGTTGATAGCACGTTGATTGAATTGCCCGCGGGCACACGTGAGCCTGGCGAGCCACCCGAAGAAACTGCTCGTCGGGAACTGATCGAAGAGACGGGCTACTATTCATCACGACTTGAAAAAGTCATGGAGTTCTATCCGGCGCCAGGATTGCTCGATGAGAAGATGATTTTGTATCGAGCCACCGAACTCATTCAGGGAGAACCCAAACGCGAATTGGGCGAGGAGATCGAAAACTTCGTCGTGGATCGCAAGGAGCTCCGTCGTCTTATTGACTCGGGTGAGATTTGTGACGCCAAGACGCTTCTGGGTGCGATGATTTGGCTTGCGGGCTGTTAGTGGATTGTCGAGCCTAAGAAAGTTCGGCCTCGCCATTTCGGGAAAAAGCAAAAGAGCCTTCGCTGGCAACGCCGGCGAAGGCTTTTTGTTTTTGTACGTTCGCGGCTAGTGACTACTTCTTCCGCGATCGAAGGATCGGAAGCATGACAAGCAGGGAACTCAAAACCAACCAGCTTCCGGCTGGTTCTGGAACGACCGCCGCGTCAGAAGACGTGAACTTGTTTGCGTTCCACTCGTTGAAGTCACCTACGTCGACAACGCCATCAGCAGTGAAATCGCCAGAGCACCAGGCGGCGTTGCTTGTGAACTTGTTCGCATTCCACTCGTTAAAGTCAGAGACATCAACGACTCCGTCAAGGTTTGCGTCGCCACCTTTGTAAGGTGAGCCAAAGCCATTGGCGCTGGCCGCGTCCGACAGCCATTGATCCAGATCATCCGAGTCGATGGTGCCGTTGGAATCCAGGTCGTATACACCGGTGTCGCCACCATTGACGATTGCGTCAACCAAGGCGTCGACGTCTGTACAGTCGATGCTCATGTCTCCGTTAAAGTCAATCGACGGTCCGGTGGATGGGTTGACGGCTGCTTCGTACAAACCAATCGCTTCTTCGACGGTGAGTTGGCGTCCCAGCCAAACGGCCATTTCGTCGACTCGCCCATTGAGGACTTGCATGGCTCCGCCGCCTTCGCCAGGAGTTCGTGTGGCGATCTGGCCGTTGGTGCCGGTGGTTCCCCACGTGTCCGTGGAATCGGACCACGTTGAAATGTCATAGTTGACACCATCGATGACAAGGATCACATCTTCAATATTGTTGCCGTTTCGCGATGCAACAATGTGATGCCATTCGTTGTCCTTCGTCGGCTTGATGTCATCCTGAAGGTGGAAATTGCCAACGCCGGAACCGGATGGCAGCCCAGCTGCAGGAAAGCCATTGACGGCTGGGTTTAATCCAACGACGAGACTGGCAGCCGTCGTTCCGAACCCACCACCAAAGGCAATTTGAAAGCTGACATTGCCATCGCTCTGATTGTTGGTGAACAAGCGGTCTCCGCCCTCGCTACCGTTGGTTGCGAACCAGGCCGACATCGTCATTGTGGTATCGGCGAGCGCCGCACCCGGTCCCAAGTCAATTGAGGCCCAGTTGTAGGCTCCAAAAGCCACGTTGCCTTCGCCAAGACCCGGTAGGTCTGTTCCATTGCCGTCATCATCGCGTCCAGGACCGGGGACTGCGAGTTCCCCAAATCCGCCCGAAGCAAAGAATCCAGCGTGGACTCCGTTAAGTCCCCCGACAGAGTCAACCACTGTCCCTTCAACAGTCTCGTTCAACTGCCAATAGTGACTTGGGTTCAGCGACATCACGGCGTTCTGATAGGCTTCGGCGCAAACAATATTGGCCATCCCCAGAATGCCGAGAAGTGAAATCAAGAAGACTCGTCTCATGTGTGTAACTCCCTGTAAGCGAACAATCGGCCTGACAATTGCTGCACGCTAACAATTCCGGTATCGAGACTGAATAGATAAATCTCGAATTGGCAGAAATAACTCCAAAAGCTCGACTTGGCGTCTAGTGGAATCGAGATTTTTCTACAGCAAACGTCGTAGATCGCTGTGCTGGGATAGATCGCGGCGAGAGCGATCTCTGCTGTTTCGCCGACCGCTGCTCCACGCAATTCGCGAAAGAGCTTTCAATAAACGAGCGACCGAGGCAACACGAGCCACGCAGATAGCCAACGGATGTTTGGTTGGAATCACCTTTGCTCGCGCTTTCAAGAGGCTGATCGCGAGTCGATTGATCGTCGCTCGCTTACGCTCCCGCGGTTTCTTTGAACCCGTTAGGGTGTCTGGATTGCCAGTTCCATGAGTCAGAGAGCATTTGTTCGAGCGTACGCTCGGCTTTCCAATGCAGTTCCGTGTTGGCCTTGGTGGGATCGGCGAGAGACGTAGCGATGTCGCCGGGACGTCGATCAACAATTTCGTGAGGTATCTTCTTTCCGCTCACTCGGGCGGCGGTCTTGATCACGTCCAGAACCGATGCGCCCGCCCCGGTACCAAGGTTATAGGCATGGCAACCGTTCTTGATGTGATCGAGCGCCGCAAGGTGTCCGTTGGCAAGATCAACCACATGGATATAGTCACGTACGCCGGTTCCGTCGGGCGTGTCATAGTCGTTGCCGAATACGCTCACTTGCTCTCGGCGGCCTACGGCGACTTGCATGACAAATGGAACCAGGTTGTTTGGAATGCCGTTGGGGTCTTCGCCCAAGTCGCCACTCGCATGGGCTCCCACAGGATTGAAGTAGCGTAACAAGCTGATGTTCCAGCCCGCATTGGCTTTTGCTGCGTCCCGGCAGAACTCTTCAATGATAAACTTGGTAGCGCCGTAGGGATTTGTGGTTTCGCCGACTTTGGCCGATTCAGGAATTGGCAGGACTTCAGGGTCACCGTAAACGGTAGCGGAAGAAGAAAAGACCAGATCCGTAACCGAATGCTCTGCCATTGCGTCCAGCAAGTTGAGCGTTGAAACAAGGTTCGTGCGATAGTAGAGGAGCGGTTTTGCCACCGATTCGCCGACAGCTTTGAGGCCGGCAAAATGGATCACCGCGTCGATCGAGTTGTCTTGAAAAATCTGATTGACAAGTCCACGATCGGTGAGGTCACCTTCGATGAAGTTCACGTCACGATTGGCCAGTCGTGAAATCGTATCAATAGCCGCTTGGGAACTGTTGCACAGGTCGTCCACAATGATGACGTTGTCGCCGCGTTCAAGGAGCGCCACGGAGGTATGGCTGCCAATGTATCCGGCGCCACCGGTAACGAGAATTGTACGTGCCATTTTGAGCTCCAGAGCGTGAGGCAAAAGGGCCCGATTGGCAAAGTGAATCCCAATGGGCTTTGTATGAGGAAATGATAGCTATGTCGCCGCTCGCGAACAGTCGCATCAGGGAAGATTCGTGACGATGCAGCCAGCTAAATTGACACCATCGTCGGCTAGTTGATCGGCGATTTCGTCGGCGAACTCGCGATTCGTATGCCCTAAACGGACAAGAAGAAAAGTCTTGTCGCACATCTTGTAAAGTGGACAGGCCATGGCTGCCTGGGCGTCTCCAATGTCAACGAAGATGACATCAAACATCTCACGCCATTCAGTCGTCATCGTCGGAAGCAAGAGACTGTCGATTTGAGCCGGGGAAATCATTTGAGCCCCGGAAGGTAAAATGCAAAGTTTGTCGTGCGAGGTCGGAACAACGGCTTCTCGCCAGCCGCATTCGAGCAGGCAGGTTTCGGAAAAGCCGCGTTGCCCTTCGAGTTCCATCGCATTGGTGAGCGCCTGTTGTCGAGTGTCTCCGTCGACGAGGAGAACGCGCCGACCCATTTCGTAGGAGATCATAATCGCCAAGTGTGACAAAGCGGCTGCGACATGCAATTCGGGTTCGGTCGTCACAACGCCGATCACCAGAGGCGACTTGAGCATTTGGCCGTTTCGCATTCCACTCCATATTTGTTCGTACTGGGAGTGGACTTTGGGGAGACTCAGCGAACCGATTACCGAGGCTTCGAATTCCGTCTGCCCGATCGCATTTTCGCCGCCAAACTCTTCTTTCGCGTTGTAATCCTGAAACTTGAATTCGTCGTCCGGGTCGTACTGTGGCTCGGGATCGATGTACGACGGCGGGAAGGGCGTGGCGGGGGCCTGCTGCTCAGGTGGGCTGAGGTCATCGGGCTGGTACCACCCTGCGACTTCGTGAGCCGCCCGGACTGGGTCCGCCACACGGTCTTCGGTAGTTAGGACTTGTTGAGCCAACGGGTCGATGGCGTCGACGGGCTGAGCTTGGCTGGTCGCATCGTCGCGACTTTCGGCGAGGTAGTCGACTTCATACTCATCCGCGGATTCCGAGTCGGATGAATCGTCGAGTTCATCGGAACCCAGAAAGCGATTGATATTGTCTGCGTGCGTTGAATCAAGGTCGCGGGAAATGTACTCTTCGATTTCTTCGACTGGAGGGTCGTCAAAGGCGACGGTATCAATGTCCTTGATGTGTTGGAGAAAGCCGACTCCAATATCCGTGTCATTCTGTTCGGTTGGATTATCTTCGGTTGTCGGAATAGCCGCATCGACGGCGTTCAACGTTTCCTCAAAACTGTTGATGACACCGTCGTCGAATGGTTCGGCAGCAAGCTCGTTGGCTCGAGCGACTGCGGCCAATTGTTCTTCGGTGATATTTTCCTCAATCGAGTCCGGAAACCCAGAGTCGAAGGGCGATTCATTAAATCCCTCGGCGGAAACAACAATCGGTGCGGCGCCCTGCTCATCCTGCGAAGGCTGGACGTCCGAAGTGGCTTCCGGGGTCGATTTTGAATTGAGTGCCTGTTCGATGGCAAATCGCATTCGACTCATATAGCTTCTCTGCTTTGTCTCGGGACGCTGCTACTGTTGACTTAGTCGCGTGAACAGTCGTCCAAATCGTTTCGATTTCTGGCTCGGCACTTTGGCAGCGGCTTTGGCAGGTTCGTCGGCGCGAATCGTCAGCACCGCGGCCGTCTCTTCTACTGGCTGGTTCATCGCCAAATCGTTAATCGTCAGTTCGTGAGTCGATTCGCATGTGGCGGGCTCGGAATCAAATTCTTCGGCTGATTCCCCTGTTTCAACGGTTTCCATAACGACGGGTGCGGCATCAAGTTCCTCGGCGAATTCGACATCCTGTGCCGCAGTGATTGCCGCATTGCCGTGTTCGATTGGCGAATCAGAGTGTTGGCCAAACGATGGGCTGGAAATGACGACTTGCGAATAATCCCGATCCGCTGTTTCCTCAGCCAGGTCGACGCTAGCGTTTTCCCCCTGGGTTGTGAAACCAAATTCGCTGGTCGTGGCGATGATCTGGGTCGGAGTCTCACTGGTGGATCGTGCAAGTTGATTCTGCGTTTCGACTTGCCGTTCGATTTCGGAATTGCGAGTCGATCCCGGTGAACTCGTTGTCTCCTGAGTCATGCCAATCAGGTTCAAGACGCTCGCCAGAGTCTGCCCTTCTTCGGTACGCACATGGTCCGTCAGGATGGCCGTTTCGTCACTAATACGCATGACACGACCGATCACAATCTCTTCGGACTCGAACTCCTCAAGAAACGGATTCGTAGCCATAGTTCCGGCAACCATTTCTGGATCCCTGTCATTGAAGTCAGTTGCAACGATGGGGTCGTGCCTTTGCTCCTCGACGGGAACGGCATTGACCGCTGACAAAACGCTTGATTCGGAACTAAACGGGGAGATAACGTCGGCTTCATCGAGATGAGGGGAAGTCGCTTCGACTTCGCCGTATTCGGCGACTTGAGCCTCATTGTCCCGCGGCAAGTCGTGGCTGTCTTCGGTGACGACAACGAAGTCCTCGATGGCGGGCTGGAAAGTGCCCCCGGCCAATTGCTCGTCGTGATCGTCTTCGTTGCCTGTATGCGAATCATCCAACCCGGCTGGCGAATCCCACGTCGGAGCGAATGCGGGCGATTCGCTTTCGTCGCCGTCGAGCGAGCCAAATTCAATGATCGACTCATCCATCGCGTTGTCAAAAGCGACGGTGGATACGGGCGTTGGAGCTGGTAGATTTTGCAGGGCCGCCCATGCTTCCTGGATGCCAAACGCATCGAGTTCGTGGACTCCGGCGGCCGCGCCCAACATCAAGGCGTGATCGCAGAGTTGGTTGACCAAGCGAGGCACACCCCCCGTGGATTCCGCGATCTGCTGAATGGCTGATTCGTCGAATGCTACGGCATTTCCGGCCCCGACACGTTGAAACTGTTGGTTGATGTAGTTGCTAGTCTCAGTTTTGTTCCACGTGGTGAGATAGCAGCGCGTGGCGACTCGCTGGTTCAATGCCATTAGAATGGGCATTGCCAGTTTTTCTTCCAGACGCGGAGAGCCCACGAGAACGACGTGCACGGCCCAGCCGTTTTCGCTCGTTAGATCGGCAAACGCACGAATCTCTTCCAGTTTGGATTCGTCCAGTTTGTCGGCTTCGTCGACGATCAAGAGGGAGCCGCGACCTTCTGAGCGAGAGCGAAAAAACTCAGTCAACGACAATCGCAGTTGGCCTTCATCGGAATCTTCGTACGGCAACGAAAAGGCATAGAGCATGTTTTGCAGCAAAGCGCGACTGGTTTTGCAGGTCCCGCCGGAGATCAAAGCCACAGGCATCATCGCTTTGAAGTATTGCTGGATCATCAGCGCCAAAGTCGTTTTTCCCGTGCCGGTCGCGCCCACGACAACGCCAGGACCCGCCCCACGCTCCACGCACCAGATGAGTGCTTGCAGCGCCGACTCGTTGACTTCAGCCGGGTAGTAGCCGTCGACCTGCGGGGCGGCGACAAATGGTCGCGTCGTGAATCCAAACCATGATTCGTACATTACGAAAACCTCTGGGTGTCGCAGGCGATAAGACTATCCGAACAGGTTGCCAACATTGGCGATTGCCTGTGCATAAGCGGTAAAGGGATCGTTGATCAGTGTTTGTCCAAAATTGCTGACGGTCACAACGGCAACGATGATGAGCAGCATTGCTGCACATACCGTCACCTCAGCGACTCGTCGAACAATGCGGATAACTGGAGGCGGCTCGGGAGCCTCCAACGCCGGAATTCTGGGGCCATCGCCCGTTGTGACGGCTCCCACGACGGGTAGGTCCAGCCACTCTTCAACGTCTTCTGGACTGACAAAGGTTTCCGGTGGTTCGGGATGGTTCCGGAACCAGGCACAGACAAGTCCGATCAGGATGCTGGGAATGAGGAACGAGAAGGCGCGATTGGCGGTGACTTCTCCTGGCTTCCGTTCAGTCACAGTGGGGGTCTGAACGACGGCAATCGATTCAGAGACGACGGATTCCGGGTTTTGAGCATTCTTCAGCTTGTCGAGTGCGGCATTGTGGGCGGTTTTCGCTTCCTCGAGCCGAGTCATAAGCCGTTTGAAGTCGGTTTCCTGCATGATGGTATCGCGAACATCGTCTTCGTCGAAACGTGGCAGTTGACTGAGGTCCAATTCGCGGGCGACGGGTTCAGGAGTCGGAGAAGGTTTTGGCGCTGCCTTCTCTACAAACGGGTTCTCGATGGAGTTAGGTGAACCTGACACGATTTTGGGGGTGTTGGAGAGAGCCGCTTCGAGGCTCATGATTTCGTTGTCAATCGAGCCGTAGGCGGCTTGCTCCTCTTGGCTCATGTTGGCCAACTTGCCTCGCTGCTTCTTGAGCCGGTCGATTTCTTCCTTGAGGTAACGCCAATTTGGGTTCACGGATTCTACGACAGGCATGGAAGCCTGTTTTTCAGGTTCCGGAGTGGACGAGGGAACCGGAACGGCTGCCTCACGCTCCATTTTCTCCATGACCGCAGTCAATTGTTGTTCGTGAACAACGCGCTCTTCACGCAGGCGTTCAGCGACAAAATCGTCGATGCGGCTCTGAGTGAAATCGAGGATCCCAACGGCGCTGGCAACCTCATCCTTTGACTCACGGAATTTCGTCTGCAGCGAAACGAGGTCTACGGGTTTGTTGTGGAGTTCTTCCAGCCGTTGTTGAAGTCCACTGACGAGTTGCCACTGAAATGCTTCATTGGGGCCCGAACTGATAATTTCGACTTGGTGAAGATTCTCGTCGTCTTCGACGGGCGAAACCTCCAGTTGGATGTTTTCCGCGAGTCGCTCTGTGAGGGGACCCCAACCGCCTTGAGATTTGATGGGTGGCAGCAGATCCTCGCGAATCCCTCCGAGAGCTCGTTGCATGGATTCGCTCGAAGTCAACTCGGCCGTCAATTCGGCTTCAAGAGACTTGGCGTCAACGTTCGGATCGTTTTGACGGGTGTAATTCGAGGACGCGTTGACCGTAATTTCCCCATAGTCCGGTCGAAATATCGCCAGACAAACAAGGAACAATGCCAGGGCAATGATGACAGACGTATAGACCTGATCAGGCAATGAAGACCGACCGGATTCAGATTTAGAGTTGGCTCGATCGCTACCGTTCATGGTCAATCTATGGCGCGTCGTTGGTGATTTCGAATGGATTCGATGGGCGTACAATGGTCCGCGCGGTTCTCGCGAGAATCCAGCATGGTCATCGACTTGTAACGATTATGAGCTTGAATCGTCTCTGATAAGATTTGAGGATAATTCAGAAAATATGGACAATAGGCAAACAGGTTGGACCTGTGACCCTGTTTCGCTCAGGATGAGTGCTACCAACGAAGTCGAACGAAGTCGCAAAACGGCCTGGGAAAGCAAGCACGTGTTTCGAATTAAGATCTGCGGAGTCACAAATCCAAACGACGCGATTGCCGTAGCTGAAAGCGGCGCCGATGCGGTTGGTTTGAACTTCTACGAAAAGAGTTCTCGATATGTGGAGCCCGCGACGTCAGAAGCAATTGTCCAGCCCCTGGCTAGTCGGGTGTTGCGAGTCGGCGTGTTTGTTAACACATCGCGGAAACGGATCGAGGAATGCATAACGTCGGCGGGGTTGGGAATGATCCAGCTCCATGGGGACGAATCACCGAAGGTCGTGGCTGAATTGGAGACCTTGGGTTTGCCCGTAATCCGGGCATTCCGGGCCAAGACGGGGGACGAGCGGCGTTTGGAGGAATTCGTGGATTCAGCCGATGGAGCGTTGGCTGGCGTGTTAATCGATGCTGCCATTGCCGGTCAGTTCGGTGGCACCGGACACGTCGGTGATTGGGAGTTTGTGGCGAGAATGCAAAAACGACTCGCTCCGCTTCCAGTGATTGTGGCCGGTGGATTGAATCCGGCGAACGTCTCAAAAGCCCTTATTGCTACGGCAGCTTACGGTGTCGACACCGCCAGTGGTGTCGAAACGTCACCTGGTGTCAAAGATGCCCAGGCGATCAAGAGTTTTGTGCGAGCGGCGAAAGCTGGGCGAATTTGATCGATTCCGTGGGTTGAACGGCATTTTTTCATGCTGTTCACTCGCCTTTTGGTCGGCAGTCACTTGATATTTGGCTACAATACTCGGCTTGACAAGCCACCGAGAAGTTCTGCGGGGCTATTCCCGCTTTCGATAAAGATAGGACGAGAAAACACAAAATGAGCGCTACCGCTTCAAAAGCAGACGAGCAGTACGTCTTCACGGCTGACGTAAAGAACGGGATTGAGTACAAGGTCGCTGATCTTTCATTGGCTGATTGGGGCCGTATGGAAATCAAATTGGCAGAACAGGAAATGCCAGGCTTGGTGGCTTTGCGTGAAGAATACGGCGACCAAAAGCCGTTGGCAGGGCAGCGGATCATGGGTTCGCTCCATATGACGATTCAGACGGCAGTTCTGATCGAAACGCTCCATCAGCTTGGTGCCGAGATTCGCTGGGTATCCTGCAATATCTTCTCGACTCAGGATCACGCCGCCGCGGCAGTTGTTGTCGGACCGAATGGTACCGTTGACAAACCAGAAGGCGTGCCCGTTTTTGCCTGGAAGAACGAGACCCTGGAAGAGTACTGGGCGTGCACCGAAAAAGCCCTGGACTTTGGAAATGGTTCGGGACCAAACCAGATCGTGGATGATGGCGGCGACGCCACAATGTTGATCCACAAAGGCGCCGAGTTTGAAAAAGCCGGAGCGGTTCCAGGTCCAGAAACGACCAACAATACCGAGTTCAAAGAAGTTCTGAAAACGCTGGCTTGGTGCCTCGAGCAAAACCCGACGCGATGGCAAAAAGTCGCCGAAGAGTGCCATGGCGTGTCGGAGGAAACAACAACTGGTGTTCACCGGTTGTATGAAATGGAACGCGATGGTTCGCTGGCATTCCCGGCGATCAACGTGAACGATTCCTGCACGAAAGCCAAGTTTGACAACCTCTACGGTTGTCGCCATTCGCTGATCGACGGCTTGAATCGAGCCACCGATGTCATGATGTCAGGCAAAGTCGCTGTGGTTTGCGGCTATGGCGACGTGGGCAAGGGATGTGCCCAATCGCTCAAGGGGCAAGGTGCCCGAGTGATTGTGACGGAGATTGACCCGATTTGTGCCCTCCAAGCTGCAATGGAAGGTTTTGAAGTCAACACGCTTGAAAACGTGGTTGAGTACGCTGACATCTTCATCACGACGACTGGTAACTACAACATTATCAAAGTCGGCCATATGGAGAAGATGAAAGACAAAGCCATCGGCACAGCGTACTCGTGCTCGCCGAAGGTCGCTTGCTGAACCTCGGTTGTGCCACGGGCCACCCAAGTTTTGTAATGTCGGCTTCGTTCACCAACCAGACGATTGCACAAATCGACTTGGCCTTAAATGCGTCCGGGAAGCCAACGCTTTCAGGCGAAAAGTACGAATCTGGCAAGGTATACGTCCTTCCGAAGATTCTCGACGAAAAGGT
>CAYYHV010000150.1:0-15835 GCA_964471695.1 uncultured Pirellulaceae bacterium | reverse complement strand
GACCTCGTACAGCACTTTACTCAGGTTCATGCCGAAGGGCGATTGGTCCTGGACGAACGAGCGACCACACGTTGGTTACGATCGCTTTCGGATACCAACGTTAATCGCATGTGGCAGTTGTCCGTACCCGAATCCGACTTCCAGCCCGTGCCCAGCGAAGACGTTTTCCACGGACAGCTCTTCGATTCTATCTGCGAAGGCGCGTTTTACCTCGACCACAACGGAATTATTACGCGTTGGAATCGTCCTGCGTCCAATCTGACAGGCATCACCAGTGAGTGCATCCTGCAACAACAATGGGACCCTTCCGTCCTCAACATGAAGGACTGTTCAGGAGCGATCATCGCCCACGACAACTGCCCAATTCAACTCGCATTGGCGACTGGTCGCAAATCGCGGCATCGCATCTCCATCCGCGGTGGTTCTGGCGACGCACTTCAAATTGACATGCATGTTGCTCCCGTCGTGACTTCGGCGGGGTCAATTCTGGGTGTCACCGTACTAATGCGTGACGCGACTTTTCAAACGAATCTGGAAGAAGAAGTCCAAACCCTTCACAAGAAAGCGACTTCTGATCCGCTCACCGGACTCGCCAATCGGGCTGAGTTCGACAGCTTCCACAAGATGGCGATTGAAAAGCATCTCAAACAACAAAAGCCGTGCAGCATGATTATCTGCGACATTGACCGATTCAAGTCGATCAATGATGACTTTGGCCATCAAGCTGGTGACGAAGCACTCGTAAGCTTTGCTGCGATCTTACAACGAGCCTGCCCCAACGGCGATCTCGTCGCCCGCTATGGTGGCGAAGAATTTGTGTTGGTTTGCGAAAACTGCAATTCAGCCCAAGCCACACGCCTGGCGGAAGAAATTCGTATCGAACTTTCCGAGACACCACTTTCGGAATTGCGAGGCAAGTGTATCACCGCAAGCTTCGGCGTCACAGAAGTCCAACCTGGCGATACTCCCGAAACCATGTTGCGTCGCGCCGACCGCGGCCTGCTGCAAGCCAAGGATACCGGCCGAAACCGAGTCGTCCAATTGGGTTCGGGGTTGGCAAAGAAACCAGAGAATGATCGCCGTCGTACGGCATCGGCTTCGAGCTGGTTTACGTGGCGATCGGATACCACAACCTGCACCAAGGAAGAATGCACTTGGGCAACCAATGTCCCGTTGCCACTTGTCGCGGAAAAACTGCGAGGTTTTGTGGCTGATCATAAGGCTGAGATTTCGACCATCTCACGAGAGCAAGTCGTCATCGACGTCTCGACCGCTCAGCTTGGCAACACCCGACGACGTTCGGACCGAACCATTCACTTTCGATTGCAGATCGTTTTCTCCGAACACGAAAAGACGTCGACAGGCCAGGACATGACGGTCATGCAAGTCAAGCTCGAACCATCACGGCCACGCGAACGTCGTGGCAACGCTGCCGAAGCATCCAAGTTGCTTCTGAGCAGTCTTCAGTCTTACATGATGGCGTCAAACTACGAGCCCGAGCACGCAAGCTAAACCTCACCGGCTCTGCCGGCTGGTTCCAAAACTGCGCCAAGGCCGCTTCAGCAAGATTCGCCGGCCGACGATCCCACCCAGCCTACCGACTGTGGACCGCTGGGCCGATTGCGAGTTTGGCAGGCATCGGATATCCTCGACGGCTTGTAAATTAGCGTGCGCACATTCTTAGCGCGTGCGTACTTTAACGGAATTGATTCTCCCGAATTCTCGGGAACAACTCGACCTGCGAGGAACCCAAGATGGCCTATACACTTCCCGAACTACCCTACGCTCACGACGCCTTGGCTCCGCACATCGATGCCAAGACTATGGAGATTCACCACGGCAAGCATCACAACGGCTACGTGACAAAAGTCAACGCGGCACTCGAAGGCACCGATCTTGGAAACAAATCAATTGAAGACTTGATCTCCAATTTGTCGGCTGTGCCCGAAGCGAAGCAAGGCGCCGTCCGCAACAACGGCGGTGGTCACGCCAATCACTCGTTGTTCTGGAGCGTCATGAGTCCAGACGGTGGTGGCGAGCCAACGGGTGACTTGAAGGCAGCAATCGACGCCGAGCTGGGCGGATTCGAAGAATTCAAAAAGGCATTCTCGACCGCAGCCGGCACGCGATTCGGTAGCGGTTGGGCTTGGCTTTCCGTTGACAACGGCAAGCTTAAAGTCGAAAGCACTCCCAACCAGGACAACCCACTCATGGAAGGCCGCACGCCAATCCTGGGCTTGGACGTTTGGGAACATGCCTATTACTTGAACTATCAGAATCGTCGCCCTGACTACGTCGCAGCCTTCTTCAACGTGATCAACTGGGAAGAAGTCGGCAAACGATACGCTGCCGCCAAATAACGCGGTTTCGCGTCACGCTCACAGTGAACCCGGCAAGCTTGGCTTGTCGGGTTCTCTTTTGCGCCGGTTTCCTGCTGGGCGCAACGCAACAACCCTTTTGGGATCTGGGGGTGATCTGAACTGCAGCTGGCGACACCTTGCTAGCGACACCTTCCCTTTGACCGCGACACCTTTACGCGGGGCCTACGCTAGGCAGCCGGGCTTTCGAGCTGCCGTTGACGCGTATTTTTGGTCAAACTACCATCCCGCGACTTCGGAAGAGAAAGATGCGCACCCACCCTAACGATGTTCGATGTTTCAAGGACGGAAACTCGATGATGAATGATAGTGTAAGCAAATTGCTGGCGAGTCTCCTCATTGGCGTAATGACGATGACCCTCGGATGCAAGTCAACGCCTCGAGTTGCCAGCCTGCCGGGATTCGGTTGGTTAGCAAGCGAAGAAGACCCGGTTCTCGAACGCAAAGACCCAACTTCCTCGTACCCGCCACCGTCGGCATCCGCAGTTCCCGCCACGATTCAGCCGGAAGTCCAGTTGCCCGGTTCGAACGAACTCGGAGCCATCGGCGCTCAGGGGTACGCGACTCCGGGTTCTACACCGGCGATGCCCTCACAATCCATCCAGCCTCCGATCGGATACACCGCCTCGGGTGCGATGCCCAGTTCCGCCGTTTCGCCAAGTACCTACGGCGGCTCGGCAACGCGTGAAGCGGCTCCTCAACGACCATCCATTTCTCAGACAGGCGCCTACCCCACGACCAATGCAACAGCCGCTGCCACGACGCCTGGACACATTCAACAGCAACTACCGAGTTATCCAAAATCAGCTGTCCCCTCCGGGGCACCTTACGGCGGACCGCCGGCCTACGGCGCAAGTCCAGCCACAAACGCAACTGGAAGCTACCCATCGTCTGCCCCCGCCAACAACACGCCACCCGCGGGTTTGGCGACATCCCCAGCGGCTGGCAATATCTATGACAACTCACCGGGCGCTACGAGCCCCCCTGCGGCTCCTGCGAGCAACATTTATGGCGCCGCCTCAACAGATACTCCATCCTACGGAGCCGGCGGGAACACTTGGTCAACGAACGGACCACCAGCCGATGTTAGCCAACCACCCGCTATCCTGGATACAGCCCAGCAGCTCGCCAACAATGCAACTCGCGCCGCGCAAGAAGCAACAAACGCTGCGATCGGTACAGCTTCGGCAGCCACAAACCAAGTCGCGAATACGGCTCAAGAAATCTACCGCCAAGGCGCCACTGCCTTGAACAATGCCACGCAAAATCTCTACGACTCGGGCGCCTCGACCGTTGCGCAAGCGACAACCGACATTTACAACAACACCCAAAACAGCATCGCGTCATCGGTCCAACAAGCCTCAGCCGCTGTGGACAACTTGAACTCGCAAGTTCAAGGCGCTGTCCATCAAGCCAGTATTGGATTGCAAAACACCTTGCCCACGACGCCACAAACGGTCGGATCGGTTAGCACTGCCTGGCGTCCTGGCAGCACGACCGACATGACGCGCTAGTCGCAATTTGGCATGTCGCAAACGACTTCCGCACGAACGAAAAAAAGCCTCGACTCCCTCAAGGAGCCGAGGCTTGATCATTCTTGTCGGACACGAATCAGAGCCTACCAGCCCATAACCATGTTCGACTCGATGACTTTTCGAGCGCGATTCAAATCCTCGCCGGTTTCCTGCATATACAAGCGGATCGCGTGAACTTTGTCGCCTGCGGCTTTGGAAAGGCAATCACGAGCCATCGTGCAAGGATCGGTCTCGCCACTGATGCCGAGCGCCGTCTTGGAAATGACCCATGTGTCTCGCGGACGCTTCGTCATCCGAATGACACTGTCTGTGGGATAAGCTTCTGTCACGACGCCTTCGGCTGACGATTCGTCCCCAGCCCAAGTAATAATGATGTGTGCGTCGGTCTCGATTTCGAATAGCGGCATTTCCAAACCTCCTTTTGAATTGACAAGGTTTCTTGCCGGGTGACCTGTATCTATCTGCACGGATCCTACGCCATCCCTTAACATCGCGTCAATGTAGTAGGCCCTATCTCCGCAGTTTTGTCGGTTTTCAGCGATTCCATAAAGACATCAAATAATAATTTTTTGTCAGGATCTACGCTATTGGTCGTCACTCATCCATTGAATCAGTCAGCGGTTAGCAAAACAACAATGCAGACAATCCACTATGTCAAATAACGACACGCCACCGACAACCGACAGCTCCCGCAACAAGATAATTGTATTCACCATTCTTGCGGTGCTTACGATAGCCGCCTATGTCCAATTCGGCGACTCGCTTACCTTCGAAAGCCTCGCAGAACGCGAAACTGAATTGCGAGAACTCAAGGCGCAAAACCTCGGTCTGGTTCTTGTCGGTGCGTTTCTGATCTACGTAGCTGTCGCTGGACTTTCCCTGCCTGGCGCCGCAGTATTGTCGCTCGTTTACGCCTGGTACTTTGGATTCTGGACATCCTTGCCACTTGTCAGTTTTGCCTCCACGCTGGGCGCGATGCTTTCGTTCCTGGCCAGCCGCTACTTGTTCCGCGACGCAATCCAATCGCGCTTCAGCGGTCGATTACAACAGGTGAATGAATCCCTTGAACGAGATGGACCGTTCTTCTTGTTTTCGGTACGACTAATCCCCGCAATTCCTTACTTCCTCGTCAACTTGCTGATGGGACTGACTCCCATCAAGCCGCGGACATTTTGGTGGGTCAGTCAAATTGGAATGCTCCCTGGTACCGCCGTCTACCTCTTTGCGGGGTCAAGTGTACCGTCGATTTCTGTGCTCGCCGAACGCGGCACCGGAGGAATCTTTACGCCTCAAATCTGGCTGGCTTTTGCCTTGCTTGCCACCTTTCCGTTCATCGCTCGCACGCTGATGCAATTATTCCGAAAATCGGACAACGTCGCGGCTACGCCTTGACGCTGCGTCGATGCCTTTTGCTCTCCGATTTACACGACGCCCGCGAAAGCGACGTCTCAACTTAGCCTGCAAAGGTACATACCCATGGTTACCAACAACACCTCCGTATCAAGTCCAGCCCCGGACATTCCCAGTGTGGCTCCGTGGGACGAACACAACCAGAAGTGGGTCAGTCACGTTCATCCTGCCGGCTGGACAAACCCAACACCCGACGGGCGATACAACCTCGTCGTCATTGGCGCCGGACCAGCCGGACTGGTCACGGCTATTGGAGCCGCCGGATTGGGAGCCAAAGTCGCACTGGTTGAAAAACATCTAATGGGCGGCGACTGCCTGAACGTCGGGTGCGTTCCCTCCAAGGCCCTTATCAGTGCCGGTCGATCGTTCGCCGCAGTTCGTGACGCCAAAGAATTCGGCGTCAACGTTCCCGATGGAACGACCGTTGATTTTGGCGCCGTCATGGAACGACTGAGAAAGATTCGGGCTGACATCAGCCACCACGACTCGGCGCAGCGATTTACCGACTTGGGAATCGACGTCTTTATCGGCGAAGGACAATTCTCCGATGGCAATACGTTTTCAATTGATGGTAAGCGTTTGGAATTCTCCAAAGCATGCGTAGCGACTGGAGCACGTGCTGCCGCCCCACCGATCAAAGGCCTCGATAACGTCCCCTACCTGACGAACGAAACCGTCTTTACCCTCACCGAACTCCCCAAGCGAATTGCGTTCATTGGGGCTGGTCCTATCGGATGCGAAATGGCCCAGGCATTCCGCCGCTTCGGCAGTGAAGTCACTCTGGTCACTACCAACGGTTCGATTATGGAAAAAGATGATCAGGATGCAGCCGAAATCGTCAAGCAATCATTGTTACGTGACGGTGTCAGCATCCAAAGCGGTGGTCATCACCTGGAATTGGCCAAAGTCGCCGAAGGAACTCAACTTACCGTGAACCATGGTGATGAGAACTGGTCCCTCACTGTAGACCAGTTAGTTATTGCAGCCGGTCGAGCCCCCAATGTTGATCATCTCGGCTTGGAAGCAGCCGGAGTCGACTTCGGCGGACGCGGAATCGTAGTGGACGATTTTATGCGTACAACAAACAAAAATATCTTCGCAGCAGGCGACGTCGCTTCGAAGTATCAATTCACCCATGCCGCCGATTTTATGGCGAGGTTGGTGATCGGGAACGCGCTGTTCTTTGGGCGCGGACGAGCCAGCAAGCTGGTTATCCCTTGGGCAACCTACACGGAACCAGAATTAGCCCACGTCGGGAAAACGATCAGGGAGCTTCAAGCTGCGGGGACGGATTACCAGACTTTCACTGTTGATCTCAAAGATAATGATCGGGCGATACTCGACGGACAGACTGAAGGGTTCGTACGTGCCCACACCGACAAGAAAGGCCGAATCCTCGGGGCAACAGTCATCGCTGCAAACGCGGGCGACATGATTGGCGAACTCTCTGTCGCAATGACCAACGGCATCAAACTCGGTGGATTGGCAAAATCCATTCACCCCTATCCGACCCAGGGCGAGTCCCTGCGGAAACTTGGTGATGCCTACAACAAGACGAGACTAACGCCCACGATCAAAAAGGTAATGAATTCGCTACTACGATGGCGAAGATAATCAAGTTACCGTCATCCCACGGTCAGGATTGATGTTCTTCCATGTCGTCAGAAGTGCCACAATAACCATCAAAACGTCGTCACTATCAAGATCGAGTCCATCATGAAAGCCTCCGACCTATTCATACAGTGCCTTGAGAGCGAAGGCGTTGAGTTCATCTTTGGCATCCCCGGCGAGGAAAACCTGGACTTGCTCGACAGCCTCTCGCGCAGCAACATCAAGCTGGTGCTCACTCGGCACGAACAAGCCGCAGGCTTTATGGCTGCAACATACGGAAGACTGACCGGGAAAGCCGGTGTTTGTCTCTCGACCTTGGGCCCCGGTGCAACGAACTTCGTCACCGCTGCCGCCTATGCCAAGTTGGGCGCTATGCCGATGCTGATGGTGACGGGTCAGAAACCTGTCAAACACAGCAAGCAGGGGCAATTCCAGATTGTTGACATCGTCGACATGATGCGACCATTGACCAAATTCACCAAACAGATTGTCGCCAGTGCCAACATCCCAGGTACCATTCGCGAAGCTTTCCGTCTTGCCGAAGAAGAACGCCCTGGCGCCGTTCACATTGAGCTACCGGAGGACATCGCCGACGAACAAACCGATACCCGACCATTCACATCCAGCCTGGTGCGGCGACCGTCAGCCGATGAAAAGGCCATTCGTGCGGCGGCGTCCCGCATTGAAAAAGCCGATCGCCCGCTCCTTCTCGTCGGAGCCGCTGCGAATCGCAAGCTGCCATCCAAGATGCTCAAGAAGTTTGTGGACACCACGGGTATCCCATTCGTAACGACGCAGATGGGCAAAGGTGTGATCGACGAAACCCATCCGCTTTTCCTGGGTAATGCGGCGATCTCTTCCGGCGACTTTGTGCATCGAGCCCTCGAAAACGCAGACTTGATCATCAACGTCGGTCACGATGTCATTGAAAAGCCGCCGTTTTTCATGAACGAAGATGGCCGGCAGGTAATTCATGTCAACTTCTTTTCGGCGTCGGTGGACGCCGTCTACTTCCCGCAAGTCGAAGTCATCGGCGATATTGCCAACAGTATCTGGCAACTGTCAACGCACGTCGATCGTCAGAATCACTGGGACTTCTCGTACTTCGACAAAGTCCGAACCGCCCACGACGTCCATCTACAGGATGGCGCCGACGATCCACGGTTCCCAATCTATCCCCAACGGCTGGTGGCGGACGTACGGGACGTAATGCCCGAGGACGGAATTATTTGCCTGGACAACGGTGTTTATAAAATCTGGTTCGCCCGCAACTACCGGGCACACCAACCGAACACGGTGCTGCTGGACAACGCGCTGGCCACAATGGGAGCCGGTTTGCCTTCAGCGATGGCCGCCTACCTCGTACACCCAACTCGAAAGATCATGGCAATCTGCGGGGACGGTGGATTCATGATGAACTCTCAGGAGTTGGAAACGGCAGTCCGCCTGAACATGAATCTCATCATTCTGATCCTCCGTGACAATGCTTACGGAATGATCAAGTGGAAGCAAGCCAACATGGGCTTCGACAATTTTGGATTGGACTATCAAAATCCTGACTTCGTAAAGTACGCGGAATCTTATGGGGCACGCGGATATCTAGCTTTGTCTGCAGACGATCTGGCAAAGCGCATATCCGAATGCCAAGCGGAGCATGGGGTTCACGTAATCGACGTACCAATCGACTATTCCGACAACGACCGCATCCTCAACAACGAAATTCAGAAGCAGAGCCAGCTCGTCTAACCCGCGGGAAGATCACCTGCCTGCCTGACAACCATCCATTTACTACCGGGGCTTCCCATGCTCAAGGAAAGTTATCCGTTCTACCTTGCGAACAAACCGCAAGCACCCAATACGGACCTCGAAGTCACCGATAAATACTCGGGGGAGGTTGCGAC
Source organism: uncultured Pirellulaceae bacterium (assembly GCA_964471695.1). Lineage (GTDB taxonomy): Bacteria > Planctomycetota > Planctomycetia > Pirellulales > Pirellulaceae > CAYYHV01. Next base: position 7,000 of record CAYYHV010000150.1, on the reverse strand, counting down.
GCGAGTCGCCATGGCAGATACAGCCACCATCGACTCGGCCATCGCGGCAGCCGCGGCAGCCGAAGAACCGCTTCGCAAATTACCTCCCTATGTACGGCAGGAAATCCTCTACCAATGCGTCTCGATGTTCGCAGATCGCGCGGAAGAACTTGCTCAAGCGCTTTGTATCGAAGCCGGTAAGCCGATCAAGGACAGTCGCGGGGAAGTATCACGATTAATCGACACCTTCAAAGTCGCTGCAGAAGAATCCGTCCGAATCGGCGGCGAAGTGATGAACCTGGAAATCTCCGCGCGAGCCCGCGGATACCGTGGCATGTTTCGTCGAGTTCCGATCGGCGCCTGTTCGTTCATCTCTCCATTCAACTTTCCGCTGAACCTGGCGGCTCACAAAGTCGCACCGGCCATCGCCATGGGGTGTCCATTCGTCCTGAAGCCTGCCAGCCGCACTCCGATCGGTGCGATCATTATCGGTGAAGTCCTTGCAACAACCGACCTGCCAGAGGGGAGCTTCTCAATCCTCCCCTGTCGCCGAGACGGAGCCGATTTGTTCACGACCGACGATCGACTGAAACTTCTCAGCTTTACGGGCTCACCCGAAGTCGGTTGGAAACTTAAAGCCAACGCTGGTCGCAAGAAAGTCGTCTTGGAACTCGGCGGCAACGCAGCCTGTGTCGTCTGCGAAGATTCGGACCTCGACGACGCAACGCAACGTCTGGTGTTCGGAGCGTTTTATCAGTCGGGGCAAAGTTGCGTCGGCGTTCAGCGTATCATCGCTCACGAAGACATCTACGACGATTTACGAGATCGACTGGTTGCCGAAACCAGGAAACTCAAATCGGGTGACCCCAAAGACGAATCGGTTTTCATTGGACCGATGATCGCCGAATCTGAAGCCCAACGGTTGGAATCGTGGGTTCAAGAAGCCGTCGGAGCAGGCGGTAAACTCCTGTGCGGCGGACAACGCAAGGGCCCCATCCTCGAAGCCACACTCTTAGAAGATGTCCCCGGCGAACAGTTGATATGCACCCAGGAAGCCTTCGGCCCTGTGGCTGTACTAAGCCGATTTAGCGAGTATGACGAGGCACTCAAAGAAGTCAACAACAGCCAGTTTGGGCTGCAAGCCGGTATCTTTACCCGTGACTTGTACCGCATGAATCAGGCGTGGGATGAGCTCGATGTCGGCGGAGTCATTATTGGCGACGTTCCTTCATGGCGTGTGGATCACATGCCCTATGGCGGTGTCAAGGACAGTGGATTAGGACGAGAGGGCGTAAAATTCGCGATGGAGGATATGTCCGAGATTCGAAACCTCGTGATCCGAACGCCCGTTGACTCGTAAGTAACGCCCCTGCCTCTTCGTGTATCGAAAGCTCCATTGGACAATTCGCGTCGGCGAACTAACAATATCCGCATGACTACTGCCCCAACGACAGCCCAACTCGAACCCACTCAGTTCGACAACATCCGCCCTACCCTTTCGCGTCGCCAACTGAGATTCATCCTTATTGGTATCGCAGCGCTCGTTCTCATTCCCATCCTCTATGTGATGGGACGGCGCGAGATTGCTCGCTGGTATCAAGCGTCGATCAAAGACGCGATCTATCAGGGAGACTATGCCAGCGCAGTCGAGAATGGCGAAAAAGCCCTGTCGTGGGATCCCACCAATCTTGAGATCTTCTCGCTGACGTCCCAATCCCTGATGGCAATGCCCCAAGCCAAAGAAGCGGCCGCAGTTGCCGACCAGGCGTTAATCGTGGCTCGAATCAACTACGAAGGTCGGCCATCACCCGCGAACTTGACTCAACTCGCCAGCGCGTTGAACCAGAGCGCCTATGCCCATGCTTTGGATGGCACCCGGTTGGAACACTCGCTTGAGCTGATCGACGAAGCCCTTGGTTACTTTCCGAATAGAATTGTTGGCGCCTTTCTCGATACACGTGGCTACCTTCATTACTTGCTCGGCAACGACGAAAAAGCGCTGCAAGACATGGAGCTTGCCGTGACCGTAGAAGAACAATCGTATCGCGAGATCCAGACAAGTCGCCGTGTCGAATCGCGAATGTTTATTGATCAGTCGCGTATCGCATACGAGCGAAAATCAGCCAAAGAAGCTATGGCCGTACTCTATCATCATCGGGGATTGGTCTATGAGCGAATCGGCGAAGCCGAAAAGGCGAAAAAAGACCTCGAACGCGCAAAACGGATGGGCTACGCGCCGGACAAGGGCGTCTGGTAAATCAGCAGATTCAGTTTGGCTGAATGGGCTCTACAGTCGAGCATTCTTTCCAAAGCCACGCATGAGAATAAAGCCGATAGTAACGAGGGCGATTCCGACAATTGCCCACTCTTCCGTACCCATACGGATTATGGCCATATTGATGCGATTCCAGAAGCTGTAAACGTAACTCATCAGCCTGATCTCCAAGGGCCACCGATTGGCCGAAGTCTGGAACCTTGCGTCACCCAGTGCGACAGAATGACTCCAGATACATGGAAACCCTAGCTCGCTGCTCCAGGCCAAGGATGCATCTTCTAAGGTGAGTTAGTGGTAGTCGCCGGCCACTGGTCCGATAACCGGCCCAATCGCTTCAAAACGCACGCTAACGCCCAAAATGACGTTTGCTAATCCAATCAAGTTGACAAGAAGTCTGGCCGATAACAGACTAGTTCTCGGTGAGGACGGGCCCCTTGCGGGAGCCCCGGCCAACCGTATAATTCGTGATTCATGTTGAATCTTCGAATGGCGCTGTAGTTCAATTGGTTAGAGCACCAGCCTGTCACGCTGGAAGTTGCGGGTTCGAGTCCCGTCAGCGTCGCTTCCTTTTTCTTTTCTGGCCCACACTCCTGTGGGCCGAGCGGATGGTATGACCCCGCCTCATTCCTTGCTTCCGTAACCGCCTGTGTACCTCGCAGACCCGCCACCGGATTTAAGAACACGCCTCGCACCGACTCCAAGCGGCTTTTTGCATATTGGAAATGCCTACTCTTTCCTGCTCACTTGGGTGATCGCTCGAAGAAACAACGGAACGGTTGTATTGCGAATCGACGATCTCGACACAGCACGAAAACGCCCCGAGTATCTCTCCGACATCTTTCGCAGCCTCGAATGGCTGGGGCTCGACTATGACGAAGGGCCGACGGGCCCCGACGACTTTGAGCGGAATTATTCCCAACATCTGCGCAGAGACCTTTTCGACGCGGCGCTGGAAAATTTGCGAGCGACCGACATCGCATTCGCTTGCCTCTGTTCTCGAAATTCGATTCGGCAGGAAAGCCCCGACGGACGACACCCGGAATCCTGTCGTGCAAAAAACTTGTGCTTTGACACTCCTCACGCTGCCTGGCGAGTCGTCACAACCCCGGACGAAACCACCTGGATCGACGGAGACGGAATGCATCGCAGCGTCGACCTTCATGAAACGATGCGTGACTTTATCGTTCGTCGCAAAGATGGAATCCCCTCGTACCAAATCGCTTCGCTTGTCGATGACGCGTACTTTCGTATCAATACGATTGTTCGAGGCAGCGATCTCCTCCCTTCCACCGCGGCACAAAGATGGCTTGCTGAAAATCTATTGTCACAAAACGATTTCCTCGACGGCTCATTCGTCCATCATGGCTTGCTTCCCGATAGCGACGGACGAAAGTTGTCCAAGTCCGATGGCTCGACCAGTTTGAAAGCCATGCGTGAATCGGGAGGTAATGCGGATAACATTTTTGTGCGACTATCTCCACGATTTGGTCTCACTTCGCCCGTCCATTCTGCTATCGAACTCCTCGAAGCGCTGCCCAGATCGCCAAATTAGCAGCTAAATGAAACAAATCATGTTCGATTCTTGGCCTCGATTCCTCCACCCACTACACTGGTGCATGGAACATTCGGGAAATGAGAAAGGGACAAACATGGTTTGGCTGAGACGACTCTGGGCTGGAATGATCATCGCTTCGATGATGAGTGGTATCGCTAGTTCCCAGACATTGACGACTGTCATGAACAACGGCCGATCCGATAATCGTGTCGACTTGATCTTCATCGGCGACGGCTATACGGAATCTCAAGTCGACACCATCTATCCGGCTCACATTCAACAAGAGATTGACTATCTCTTCTCTGGTGCGCGTCGAAATCCTTTCCCTCGCTACCGGAACTTCTTCAACGCTCACCAAGTTACCGTGATCAGCGAAGAGTCGGGTGCCGACCAACCGCCGAACAATATCTTCCGAGACACTGCCCTCGATGCATCGTATTTTACCGGTGGTACCGAACGCTGCCTCTACTTCAACACCACCAAAGCCAATACTGCCGTAACCGAGGCGCTCCGCGGCACGGACATCGACATCGATGCTCGGTTCGGTTTGGTCAACGACTCAAAGTATGGCGGCTGTGGTGGCCAATGGGCTGTGTATGCCGCAGCGAATTCCGTTGCCGTCGACATTGGAGTCCACGAACTTGGACATTCCCTGGGTCGTCTCGCTGATGAGTATTTCTCACCGGGCTTCTACTCGGGGTCGGAACCCAACTCAGTCAACCTGACTCGGAATCCCAATACAGGCAAATGGGATCGTTGGCTCGGCTACAACGATCCGGAAACCAACATCGGCCCCATCGACTATTTCGAAGGCGGTGGATATTTCGAATTCGGGTTGTTCCGACCGTCCAACAATTCGGAAATGCGATCGCTGAATCGCCCCTTCGACGCGATATCACGCGAACAGTTCATCCGTAAGTTCTATGAAGAAGTCGATCCACTTGACGACTGGCTGGACAACAGCGATACGCTCAACAATCCGGCTTCGGTCTGGGTGGATACGGTGGACCCGGCCGTTATCGAAGTTGAGTGGTCTGTCGACGGCACCTCTTTGGGGAATCTGGGCGAAACACTCGACGTAAATTCGCTGGGATTGTCGTCGGGTACTTACACGCTTTCAGCCCGCGCTTATGACGGAATCCTCGACCATTCATTCACCAATGACAATCTCGATTGGTGGAGACTGCCGGACACCTCAAGCCTCCAACAATCGGTGTCTTGGACGATCAGTATTGGCATTTCTCCCGACTTTAACGGAGATGGAGCCTTCAGCTGTACCGACATCGACGATCTGGTCATGCAGATTGCCACCAACAGCGGCAACCTGGACTACGATCTCACTGGAGACGGAGTCCTCGACAATCTGGACCTCGACGCTTGGCTGGCCCAAGCCGGAGCAGCCAACCTGCCGTCTGGCAACCCTTACAGCTACGGTGACGCCAATCTTGATGGCGTTGTCGACGTTTCAGATTTCAACATGTGGAACAGCTTCAAATTCACGCCGATCGCTCAATGGTGCTTTGGCGACTTCAATGCCGACGGTTCAATTGATGTTTCCGATTTCAATTTATGGAACGTCAACAAATTCACCACCGCCGATGCGGCTGCGGTCCCCGAACCTTCGTCAATCCTGATGGCAATCATGGGATTGGGATTTTTGGGTTTTGCCCGTCGCCGTTCACAAAAGTAACGCGCCGACCATGGCGTCGAATCGCCACAAATGCACGTCAAAGCGGCTAATTGCTGGATCGTTTGATTTTGATTTCGGATGAGCTACACTGGATTAATCCATTGAAAGGTCGCTGATTAAAAGCTCGCGTTCATAACTGAGAAGTCACCTCTTTGCTTCTCATCCCCATCATTCGTTCTGGGCGTCCTCGTGCGCTTTGCGAACGACATTGCCAGGCCACCGGTCTGTCTTGGGGTCCCCAAATCACAATCAATTAGGAGATCTGCGCATGAAATACTGGACCATAATACTTCTGATAACAGGATCAATGAGCTGTTCCACCTTTGCCAACATCCTGTGGAATGAAGCCAACGATGGACTGTTGTCGAGCGATAACTTCACACCCACTCCGGTCGGTCAACTCCAACCGGGTTCGAACACAATCACAGGAACTGTGGATGTATCTCCGTTTATCGATCCCGATTTCTTCACTTTTGAGGTGCCAGCCGGCTCAACCCTGACTCAAATTATCCTGACGAAATACGAGACGACTCAGAATAGTTCATTTTTTGGAGTCGAAGCGGGGAACGAAATCTCCGACCTTTATGGGTTTAACTTGATGGGCGGAGCGCTGATCGGCGGAATTGATGGTGCCAATGTGGGCGATAACATCCTCGACGATATCTCCGGGTCTACGATTGGCAACGGCAGTATCAATGGCAGCTTGGGGCCCGGCACATATTCGGTTTGGTTTCAAGAACAGGGCGGACCAGTCAACTATGAATTCGATTTCCAAACCGTTCCGGAACCGGCTTACTCGGTGTTCTCCATCGTTGGATTTTTAACATTTGTGTGCCTGCGAAAAGGACGACACGCGTAGTCTTAGCATTACCAAAGGACTGCGCTCTTACTCGCTCGCCTACTCCGACGAACGTGGCTTCCACCCAACTCCGGTGAAAGCCACAGGCGCTTCGCCTTGAGGCAACATCACGCGAACAGGTTGAATCGGCTTAAGTCGAACTTCAACCTGCCCGTCCGGTATTCGCGACGAAGCTATCGACCGGTCCGTCTTCGTTAGTAACTGTAGCGCCAACTTTGAATTGCGATACTGCACGATGGCTGATCGAACGGCTACCGGCAATCGCGACTCAAAAGGTGCCGGCTCAGCCAGTGCCGATGCGGTTACAATCTGGCCGAGCCAGTCGCCTGGTATACTAGGTTGCCGCAACGTCAATTCGTGAGCCATAGATGGATAGCTTGCGCGACGTATCACCGACTTGTTCTGATGAGCGGCAGAGAGCAACCCAAGTTCATCATCGCTCAGGCGATGTGCCAATTCACGAGCCATCGTATCTCCAGCCCGAAAAAGCGGCACGATGTAAGACGACCCACCAACACGCCTTCCGTCCTTCAAGGTTGCATGACAACTGGCACGCAAATAGTCGGCTCGCCATGAATGGGGAACTCGCAGCATGACAATGAACTTGCGGGCCCCTTCCAGTGAGGATTGAGCCGTGGGTTT